>DATAED010000445.1:0-18337 GCA_036258195.1 Ktedonobacterales bacterium | reverse complement strand
ACGCTGGAGGCGGGCACGCTGGAGGAGCACAATGGTCATCGCTAGCGCCGGGCGCGCGCTCGTCGAGTCGCCGCAATGGCTGCATGTGGCGGGCCAGATCGCTGGTACGATGCTGCTAGTCGAGCTGCTGATCGCGCTGGTGGTCGTCTGCGCGCTGATGGCCGGGCTGGCCTATGGCGCGTGGTGGCTGCACCGCAACGTCATCCCGGTGGTCAACGACTACGCCGAGCAGGCGCAGGACGTCATGACCAGGGCCGAGCGTGGCGGCGAGGCCATCGTCGAGCGGGTCGCCACCTTCAACGGCGCGCGCAAGGGTGTGCTGACGGGGCTGCGCGTCTTCCTGTTTGGTGGAACTCAGCGCGAGGGCGCCCCACTGGCGACGACGCCACGCACGACCTTCACCACGCGACCCATCGACGCTGCCGAGTGATCGGCGCAGACCATTATGACCGACATGCCCGCCAGATAGCCCTGCGCTGGAACGGATCAACCATTCGGTGTGGCGACAACTCACAAGCTCACTCGCGCGTTTCGGCCATCTGCGTCGGAACGCGCGTCTGTATCTCATCTCCAATACGCTGCAAGCCTTCACCGCCGGGGCGCTTGGCGTGCTCTACACGCTGTTTCTGGCTAGCCTCGGCCTCAGCACGACCTTCATCGGCGTGACGCTCTTCGTGGCGACGGCGGGCGGCGCGCTTGGCATCCTGCCCGCCAGTGCGCTGGTGCGGCGGCTGGGCTGGCGCGCCATGCTGCTGTGGTCGGATCTGATCGGCGGGGTCGCCATCGCCGTGCAATTGCTCGCGCCGACGCCCGCCATCATCCTCATCACCTCTGTGGGCATCGGCGCCTCGGTCGCCATCTTCCTCGTGCTCAATGCGCCCTTCCTGGCGGCCAATAGCGCGCCCGACCAGCGCAACGCCATCTTCGGCCTCAACAACGCGCTCGGCTTCCTCGGCGGCGTCAGCGGCACGCTGATCGGCGGCTTCCTGCCGCTCTGGATCACGGCGGGCTTCCATGCGCAGACGAGCTGGTTGCTGGCGCTGCGTCCCGTGCTGCTCGCCAATCCACAGGCACGCGTCTATCAATTGGCATTGCTGGCGGCGGGCGTCGTCGCGGTTCCCTCCATCATCCCGGTCTTCCTGCTGCGCGACGAACGCGATGAGGGTGAGGAGCGCGCCCGCAGCGGGCAGGTTGAACCCGCGCCACAGCCACCCGCGACGCCGCTGGGCGAGCGCATCGGCGGCTGGCTGCGCGTCGCACGCGGCGCCGTCACGAGCGGCGTGGGGCGCTTCTCCTTCAGCCAGGCGCTGGTGGGGTTCGGCGCGGGCCTCTTCGCGCCCTTCCTCAATATCTACTTCGTTGACCGCCTGGGCGCCTCGACCGCCTTCTATGGCGCGCTGACGGCCACCGTCACGGCGCTGCTGGCGGGCGTCTCGCTGGCGTCGGCTCCGCTGGCCGATCGCTTCGGGCGCGTGCGCGTGGCGCTGGTGGCGCAGGTCGCCTCACTGCCCTTCATGGTGGCGATGGGCGCGGCGCCGTTGCTAGTCGTGGTGGCGGCCTGCTATGTCATCCGCTCCACGCTGATGAACACGGGCGGTGCGCCGCTGCAAGCCTGGCTGATGGACGCCGTGACCCCGCAGCGGCGTGTGCTGGCGAGCAACGCCTACAATATGAGTTGGCAGGGGGCGTGGGCGATCGGCGCGGCGCTGGGCGGCGGACTGATCGCGCTGGGCGGCTACGGCCTGCCCTTTTATGTCGCGGCGGCATTTTACGCGGCGAGCGCCGTGCTGCTGGGCGTCTGGTTTCTGCCGCGCCGCGGCGAGCGCGATGACGGCGACAGTGGCGCCACGCCCGCGCTGGCGCCGCGCTCGCGTGCCGAGCCGTAGCGGGGGGCGCGACCTCTCCCCCTGACCCCCTCCCTTTCAGGGAGCGGGGACCCAAGCCAGAGATTCTGGAGCGGGGCAAGGCGATCGCTTGGCGAGCGACTCGGCGGCCGGGCGGTGGCGCGAAATCTCATCGGCGCCGAACGAATCGCTCGCCCTCGCCGCGAATCCTGGCCTGGGTTCCCCCTCCCTCGGAGGGGAGGGGGTCAGGGGGAGAGGTTCCGCCCCGCAAACGCTCCTGCTCCCTCGCCCTCTGGGAGCGGGCTGGGGTGAGGGCCCGCGCCTTGCGTAACGACCCGTAGATGTCAGATGCTAGGAGTGAGAGTCCATTGACACTCCGCACGGGCTAAAGCCCAACGGATGCTCGGTTCAACCCCGCAGCCATCGCCGCGAGTCCCCGAAGGGCCTGCCCGGCCCATTGGATGCGAGCCAACGCCTGAAGCGTGTGCTAGCGACAGCGAAGCGGTCTGAAAAGAGCGCCTCATAAACCGACTGCCGTTAAGAGCAGTCTAGCATACAGAGAGGTTATTGACAATTGGAGAAGACGACGAATGGCTGAAGCCAGCATACGCCTGACCACTGCCGTTGAAACGGCGCGGCTTGCGGCGGGCTAAAGCCCTATTTTGTCACGGCCCAACGAGGCGCTCCGCAGGGACGCGGCGCCGCGCACGATGACGAAGGGATAGCGCACGATGGATGGGTATCATGGCGGTTCGCGCCTGCCTGCGCGCCAGCTTCGGCTCGCCCTCGCGCAGATCAATGTCACGGTGGGTGATCTGGCGGGCAATGTCGTGCGCATCCTGGCGGCGGCGCGTGAAGCACGGGCGGCGGGCGCCACGGTGGTCTGCGCGCCAGAGCTGGCGATTCCGGGCTACCCTCCAGAGGATTTGCTGCTCAAGCCGGGCTTCGTCTCAGATAATCTGCGCGCGCTCGACGATCTGCGCCGCGCCAGCGCCGAGTTGAGCGGCATGACTATCATCACCGGCTTCGTTGATCGCGCCAGCGACCTCTACAACGCCGCCGCCATCCTGCGCGAGGGGCGGCTGCTGGGCGTCTACCACAAGCAATATCTGCCCAACTATGGCGTGTTCGACGAGGATCGCTACTTCAGCCCCGGGCGCGAGACGCCCACCTTCATCATCGACGGCGCGCACGTCGGCGTCAGCATCTGCGAAGACATCTGGTATCCCAATGGCTCACCCACGCTCCAGGCGTATGAGGGCGCCGAGGCGCTGCTCAATATCAGCGCGTCGCCCTTCCACGCAGGCAAGCAGGAAGCGCGCGAGCGCATGCTCTCTACCCGCGCCGCCGACACCGGCTGCATCGTCGCCTACCTCAATCTGGTTGGCGGGCAGGATGAGCTGGTCTTCGACGGCAGCAGCGTCGTCTTCGATGGGCGCGGCGAGCTGATCGCGCGGGCGCGCGCCTTCGCCGAAGATCTGCTGGTGGTGGATGTGGATGTCGAGGATGTCTTCAATACTCGCCTGCACGATCCACGGCGGCGCAAAGACCGCGACGCGCTCAGCGAGCCTATCGCGCCGCCAGTCGTCGTCTCGCTGGCGCCCGCGCCAATCCACCGTGCGCCCGATGTCTCGGTGCATGCCGCTGTGACGCCCGCGCTGGGCGCGCCAGGGCGCATCGAGCCGCTGCCCGACCGCGTAGAGGAGGTCTACCGCGCGCTGACGCTGGGGGTCGGCGACTACGTGCACAAGGGCGGCTTCAGTGAGGCGCTGGTGGCGCTCTCTGGCGGCATCGACTCTGCGCTGACGGCGGCCATCGCGGTCGATGCGCTGGGCGCAGACAAGGTCATCGGCGTCTCACTGCCCTCGCGCTACTCCTCGGCGGGCAGCCGCGACGACGCGCGCTCGCTGGCCGAGCACCTGGGCCTGCGCTACATGACCATCCCCATCGAGCCTGTATTCGCCGCCACCATGCAGACGCTGGAGGAGCCGCTGGCGACGTTCGGCCCGACCACCTCGACGCTGACCGAGGAGAACGCACAGGCGCGCATCCGTGGCCTGCTGATGATGGCGCTCTCGAACCGCTCTGGCGCCATCCTGCTCTCGACGGGCAACAAATCGGAGATGGCGGTGGGCTACGCGACGCTCTACGGCGATATGGCGGGCGGTTTCGCTGTGCTGAAAGATGTCTTCAAGACGCTGGTGTGGGATCTCTCGCGCTGGCGCAACAAGCAGGCCGGGCACGAGCTGATCCCGTGGGCCACCATCGAGAAGACGCCCTCGGCGGAGCTGCGCCCCGGCCAGCAGGACAGCGACTCGCTGCCGCCGTATGAGACGCTGGATCCGATTCTGCGCGCGTATGTCGAAGATGATCGGTCGTTCGACGCGCTGACCCAGCTCGGCTTTGACGCTGAGACAGTGCGGCGCGTCATGGCGATGGTAGATCACAGCGAGTACAAGCGTCGCCAGTCGCCGCCGGGAGTCAAGATCACGCCGCGCGCCTTTGGCCGCGACCGCCGCCCGCCCATCACCAATCGCTATCGGGACGAGCAGGCCGCGCCGGGGCCAGAGCGACGCCCGCAGGGCAAGCGGCAGACGAGCGAGAGCAAGAGCTGAGCCGTGCGAGGCTCGATGCTTTGCTACATTCGCTGACAGGGCCCGCCGGGCGCACAGGATGTCGCGCGCTCGCGGATGACCGGACAGCAGGCGGCGTGGGGAGGTATCGGACACCAGGAGGCCGACGGGAGGCACGAGCGATGACAACCAGCCATGAACACGAAAGTGAGCCAACGTTTTTCAGCGCGCCGCCCTGCCTGATCGCGGGCAGCGCATCGCAGCGCCTGACGCAACGCATCGTCGAACTGGGCCACTTCTCGCAAGTGGGCGTCGAGCTGACCTACTTCCCGGATACCGAGATGCACGTGCGGCTGGCGGAGAGCGTGCGCGGCCACGACGCTTTCATCATCCAGTCCACCTGCGCGCCAGTCAACGAGCATCTGGCCGAGTTGCTCATCCTGATCGACACACTCAGCCGCGCCTCCGCCGGACGCATCACCGCCATCATGCCGTACTACGGCTATGCACGCCAGGATCGCAAATCGACCGGGCGCGAGCCGATCACTGCCAAACTGGTCGCCAACCTGATCAGCGCTGCCGGAGCCAATCGCGTGCTGGCCATCGACCTGCACAGCCCCGCCATTCAGGGATTTTTCGATATCGGCATGGATCATCCCACGGCCATCCCGCTGCTGGCCAACGCCCTGCGCGGCAAGGTTCCACGGGAGAGCGTCATCGTCTCGCCCGACACGGGTGGCGTGAAGCGCGCCGATTTCTTCGCCAATCTGCTCAATCTGCCTATCGCCATCTTGCACAAGCGGCGTGGGGCTGGCGAAAATGTGGAGATAGCGGCGGTCATCGGCGATGTGCGCGACCGCACGCCGATCATCGTGGACGACATCATCGCGACGGGTGGCACCATCCTCGAAGCGGTGGAGTCACTGCTGCGCGCGGGGGCGCGGCCAGATGTGCGGGTAGCGGCCACGCATGGCGTCTTCGCTGGCAAGGCGGCGCAACGGCTGGCGCATCCCGCCATCAAGCAGATTGTCGTGACTGACACCATCGAGACGCCAGCGGCGGTGCGCGAGGCACTGCCCACGCTGGAGGTGGTCAGCATCGCGCAGTTGCTCGGCGACGCCATCACCCGTCTGCACAATGGCCAGTCGCTCAGCGCGCTGTTTACGGTGAATGGCGCGCCACCGATCTAGGCCGCCATGCGACTGCTCAGCGAGGGAGATCTGAGCCTATGGTAGCGCGAGAGACACTCACCCTGCGCGAGCTGCGCCAGGCCGATGTGGCGCAGGCGCGGCGCATCCTCGACACGTCGGAGTACGTGCACTACCGATTCGCGCCCGATGAATTGCCACATCTGGTGGATATGTATCCTGGGGTGGGCGCGTTCAGCGGGGCGCCGGGGCCGCTGGGCCGCGTGATGGGCGGCTCGCTGCAGGGCTTCATGCAGGTCAACGAGATGTCGGCGCCCTGCGCATGGATCGGCGGCTTCGGCGTCACCTGGAGCCAGGGCGAGCGCTTCCGCGATTACCTGGGACTGCTGCTGCCGACGCTCGGCAAGCAGCTATGGGCGCGCGAGGCCCGCAGCCTCTACTATTCGGGCGCGGACTACGAGAGCGACTGGCTGCGCGCGCCGCTGGAGGAGCTGGGCTTCTCGCTGACGAGCATGCTGCGCAGCTACGACAAGAGCGATTTCAGCGTGCCGACGGAGGGCAATCAGAGCCTCGTCGTGCGTCCGTTTCGCCCTGCCGACGCCGAGCCGCTGGCCGCGCTGGAAGTGCTCTGCTTCGACGACCTCTGGCGCCACGATGCGCGCGCCTTCCGCGAGGCCGCGCGACTCTACCCCTACTTTGTCGTGGCCGAGGACGACCAGGGCATCGTCGGCTACCAATTCAATATCGTGGATATGAAGATCGGCTATCTCGTGCGCATCGCCACCCATCCGCGCGCCTGGGGCATGGGCGTCGGCTCCCGGCTGATGGCCGAAGCCGTCCACTACTTCGAGCGCCAGGGCGCGTGGAAGATCGTGCTGAACACCGAAGAGAAGAATACTCGCGCCCACCGCCTCTACGAGTGGTTCGGCTTCTACCTCACGCGCCCGCGCGGCTTCGCCCTCGGCATGCCGCTCACCCCTCCGACCTAGCCTCCACGTGTCGCGATTGACACTGACCCGCGCGTAAGCAATACTGCCAAGTGGATGGCCTGGGGCAGCGCATGGTGGCGAGTTGGGGAAGGCATACAGGTATGCCCGAAGAGCGCAAACTCGTCACGATTTTGTTCGCGGACGTGACCGGCTCGACCGCGCTGGGCGAGGGTCTGGATCCCGAAGACCTGCGCGCGCTGATGGCGCGCTACTATGACCATGCACGGCGCATCGTCACCGAGCACGGCGGCACGCTGGAGAAGTTCATCGGCGACGCCGTGATGGCCATCTTCGGCCTGCCCCATGCTCACTCCGACGACGCCGAGCGTGCGCTGGCGACCGCGCTGGCCCTGCGCGACGCCATCGCCGACGACGCGCTGCTCCGGCGCCACCTCGTGCTGCGCATGGGCGCCAATACCGGGTCGGTCGTGGCCACCAGCGACATGAGCCAGGGCGACTTCCTCGTGACGGGCGACGCCGTCAATGTCGCCGCTCGCGTGGAGCAGAACGCCCAGCCAGGCGAAATCCTGGTCACCGAGCGCACCGCCTCCAACGCCGAGGCCAGCTTCGTCTTTGGCGAGGCGCGCAGCGTCGAGGCGAAAGGCAAGAGCGAGCCGCTGCGGGTCTTTCCGCTAGCGGAGCAGCGCGCCACGCGCCAGTTGGGCCACCCGCCACTGGTTGGGCGCACGCGCGACCTGATGCAACTGACGCTGCTGCGCGACCGCACGCTGCGTGACCGCCAGCCACAGCTCATCTCGATCATCGCCCCGGCGGGCACGGGCAAGACCCGCCTGCTGGAGGAGTTCCTCTCGCACCTCTTCGAGGAGGACGGCATTCAGGTCGCCACAGCGCACTGCCTACCCTACGGCCAGACACTGACCTACTGGCCACTGCGCGGCCTGCTGGAAGAGCTGCTCGGCGGTGACATCACGCTCGATGCCGTCGTGAGCGTCTTCAGCGAGGCAGCCTATGCCGACGACGACGCGCAGAGCCTGGCGCGACAGGCGCTGGCCGCGCTAGGCGTGGAATCTGCCGGGCAGGTCGAGAGCGAGGCGCTCCACAACGCCTGGCGGTTGTTGATCCAGGCGCTGGCCCGCCAGGCTCCGCGCATCATCCTGTTCGAGGATCTGCACTGGGCCAGCGAGAGCCTGCTCGATCTGGTCGAGCACATCATGCAGCCACGCACGCAGGCGGCCCTGATGATGATGGTCACCAGCCGCCCTGATCTGTTGGATCGCCGACCAGCGTGGGGTGGTGGCCGCCGCAACTTCACCAGCCTGACACTGGAGCCACTCACCGAGCAGGAGACGCGCTCGCTGATCGGGGAGCTGGTCGAGGGTGCGTCAGAAGCGACACGCGCCAGAATCGCCGAGCGCTCTGGCGGCAACCCGTACTTTGCCATCGAGCTGGCGCGTGGCCTACGCCGCGAGGCGACGCTGGATAGCCTGCCCGATACCGTACAGGAGGCCGTGCAGGAGCGACTGGATGCGCTCCCCACGCGCGAGCGAGCCGTATTGCAGGCGGCGGCGGTGGCTGGCCGCGCCTTCCGTACGGCCACGGTGCAGGCAGCGCTGGAGCGCGACGACGGCGCGGGCGCCAGTCCAAGGATCGAGGTCGAGGCCGCGCTGGATGGTCTGATGGAGCGCGACCT
Organism: Ktedonobacterales bacterium; assembly: GCA_036258195.1. Lineage (GTDB taxonomy): Bacteria > Chloroflexota > Ktedonobacteria > Ktedonobacterales > JADMIN01 > JAKAIY01. Next base: position 10,132 of record DATAED010000445.1, on the reverse strand, counting down.
GATCACCGCCACCGACGGCGGCGCCTTCACCTTCCGTCACATCCTGGTGCGCGATGTCGCCTACAATGCCCTCGCCCGCACCGAGCGGATGCGCCTGCATCTGGTGGTGGCGCAGTGGCTGGAGAACTTCGCCGCTGGCCGTATCGACGAGTTCGTCGAGTTGATCGCCTACCATTACAGCCAGGCGGCGCAGTTGGCGCGCCAGTCAGCGGTGCTGCTGGAGACGCCGTTCGACACCGCACGGGCCATCGACTACCTGGAGCGTGCGGCGACGGTGGCGTTCCAGGCGGGCGCGCTGATCGAAGCGCGCGGCTATCTGGAGCGCGCGCTGACGCTGGCGCCAGCCAGCGACCAGATCCGGTTGCAAGAGGAGCTTGGCGACCGCAGCGGTGTGCTGAGCCATGTAGCGATTCCGGCGTATCGCGCCGCGCTGGCGCTGTGGCGGGCGGAGGCGCAGCCTGCGCCGCAGGTGGGCGCGCGCATCATCCGCAAGCTCATCATCCACACCATGCGCTGGCATGGCCGCATGACGCCCAGCAGCGCTGAGCGCACTGAACTGGCAGATCTGCGCGCTGAGGCCTGGCGCCTGGCGGGGCAGACAGATGGCGAGGAAGAGCAATGGCGTCTGCGCGCCGCCGACCTGTTCTGGTATTGGTGGTCCGAAGACCCTCCGCCAGCCACCGTCGCCGATCTGCTGACCTCAGTCTGGGAAGCGGCAGACCACTTCGAGACTGTCGAAGACTGGGAGGCATTCAGCGAGGCGCTGGATGGCTACGGCACCTTCGCTTTCCTGATCGGTGATTGGGACGCCACCTACGCCGCCGCGCAACGCCGACTGGCGGCGTCCGCGCTCACCCGCTTTGAGCACAACGACGCGCTCAACACCATCATCTGGGCGCAATCGAGCCGTGGCGATTACGCCAGCTCGATTGCCACTGTGCGCGAACTGCTGGCGCAGCGCAGGCCGAGCGAACTGGTGACGGGTTTTGCCTCGCAAGCGCTCTCAGCGCGCGAAGACGCCTTCATGTGCGGTGCGTGGGACGAGTTTGCGCATTTCGACGCCGCTGTTGAAGAAATCTGGCAGGAAGCAGATGGGCGGCTAGAAAACTCGCGCCTGCTGCGGCTGTGGCAAGGTGACACCATCTTTGCGATGCTCATTGCGCTGGCGCAGGATGATCGGGCGGCGGCGGAGCGCGCCGCCCAGACGCTGCGGGGCCTGGCGGAGCAGGAGCCGCACGAAGTCCGGCGTGCGACGCTACTGGGCTGGATCGCGGCTGCGCTGGAGGATGATCCTGTGCCGCTGGAGGAAGCCCTGCGCGGTGTCGCTACCCAGGATGATCTCGATCGGCTGCCGGTCTATCGCACGATGTGCCGCTTCCTCAGCGAGCATGGACGCCCGCTGCCGGAGACGATTCTCGATCTGCTCGCTGGTGGACGCGCCCTCCAGACTGAGGATGCGCTGCAACGCTGGTACGCTATCGCCCGCGCGCTGGCCGACGACGACAACGCGCGGCTGGCGAGCGCCATCGACGAGGCCGAGGCGCATGGCCTCATCCCCCATGCCGCGCGCATGCGCGTCGCCCTGGCCGCGCGCGCCCACGACCGCGCCCAGCTCGACCAGGCGCGCCCCACGCTGGAGCAGTTGGGCGACATGCTCTTCCTGCGCAAGCTAGAGGAGGTCGCGCAGGAGATGGGGTAACCCAGCTTTGCGGGAGAGAGGCAGTGGCGAGCGGAACCTCTCCCCCTGACCCCCTCCCCTCCGTGGGAGGGGGAACCCAGGCCAGGCGTGGCGCGCGGGGCAGGCGTGCCGCTGAGGGCGCCTCGTAATGCAGCCACGGCGGCGACTAAAAGCCCCTCTCCCACAGTGAGAGGGGTTGGGGTGAGGTCGGGGTAGGGATGGGTCAGCGCGAGCCAGCGGCGGTGGAGGCGAACTCGCGCGCTACGATTGGCTCCAGCTCTTCCCACTCCACGCTGGTCTGGCGGCCATGGTCAAACTCCGCCGTCAGCCAGGCGTAGACCGCTTGCAGGCGCGGATCGTCCTTGGCGACCTCCAGCCCCAGGCGCTGGCGGATGACGAAGACCAGCCCGGCCAGCCCGCTATCCTTGGTCAGCGAGACCTCCAGCGGGCGACCCAGCAGGCGCGGCGCGTCGAACGGCGCGTACATCCACCAGAACTTGTTGAGGCCGTCGGCATGCACACCCGCGCGGGTGCGGTGCGCATCGCGGCCATAGAGCGGATACTTGGGCGGGATGCCCTCGCCCATCTGCGCATAGAGGTCGGCCAGGTCATTCAGCGCCGTGAAGTCGGGCTGGCGCTCACTGAAGTAGCCCATGCCGAGCAGGTGGATCAGGACACCTTCGAGCGGGGCATTGCCTGTGCGCTCGCCCTTGCCGAGCGACGTGCCATTGATGACGCCGCAGCCCGCGCGGATGGCGGCGAGGCAGTTGGCGACCACCAGCCAGGTATCGTTGTGGGGATGGAACTCCAGGTCGGCGGCCTCCAGCCCCAGCGCGTGCATCGCCCGCACCAGACGCGGCACGCTGCGCGGCAGCGCTACATCGTCGTAGGGCAGGCCCAGCCCCAGGGTGTCGCACAGGCGGAACTTGGGGCGCAGCGCGGCGCCATAAGGCTCGGCCAGCGCCATCACCGCCTCCACGAACGGCGCCATGAACTCCAGCGGCGCGCGGGTGGCGTCTTCCAGATGCAGGCGTGGCCGGATGCCCGCATCCAGCGCCACCTGCACGGCATCCAGATAGACACGGGCGGCCTGGCTGCGCCCACCCGGCGTAAACTTGTGGAAGGTGTGGTAATCGGAGGCGGAGGCGAGCATGCCCGTCTCGCGCACGCCCAGGCTGCGGATCAGCGCGACATCTTTGGCGGTGGCGCGAATCCAGGTGGTCGGCTCGATGGGCGCGCCGCCTTTCCAGCGCTCCAGCGCGCCCTCCAGCATGGCGCGGTCGGATGGCCGATAGACGAAGAACTCGGCCTGCCGGATGGCGCCCGAATCACCGGTGAAGCGGCACATCAGGTCGTAGATCGCCAGCCCCTGCTCGGTGGTGAGAGGCAAGCCCCCCTGCTGGCCGTCGCGGTGGGTCGTCTCGGTCGTCCAGACCTCAGCGGGCAGGTCTTTGGGCCGCTCCGTCCAGACATAGGCGGGGAAACTGTCGCGCGGGAAGCTCTCGGGGAAGTAGTTGGGCTGTTCTGGATCAATGATGCTGGTCATCTGTACCTCCACGACAATGTGGGCGACCAAAGGAGTCGAAACGCATCAACTGTCATCGACTTGTATCGATCATAATCAATGCAAATCAAGTCGTCAAGGGGCGGCGAGAGGAACCTCTCCCCCTGACCCCCTCCCCTCCGAGGAAGGGGGAACCCACAGCAGGCATTGCGCGCGAGGCAGACTGGCTCACTACGACGCCCGCTCTATCTGAAGCGCGGAGCTATGGGCGAGAGGCGAGCTTCTCATGGATGTTTGGCTGAGAGATCGCCCCATCGCTAGAACCGTTGGGCGAGTACAACTCCCCTCTCCCTCTGGGAGAGGGGCAGGGGTGAGTGCGCGCCGCGCGCACATCAGCCTGCTATCAATGAGAATCAATATCAATCAATTCATTGGCGAGGTGTGGCGTCGCGACGCGAGCGGGGTCGCAGCCACACAGGCGCCCACCAAGGGAGCAACAGCCACCATATGCCTGGTATGAGCGCGCCAATGAGACCACATGCGGCGACGATCGTGGCAAGGCTGCAAGCAGTCTCGGCAAGCGCCACATCTGCGACGTAATTGATGGGTAGCAAGCGCAGGAGAGAGACACCGCTGGTTGCTTCCGTACATCCAAGGGCGAGAAACACGGCGGCCATCCACGCTTCCTGAATTCGGGTAAGGGCTCTGGATTTCTGGGCTTTCATCATCACGCGATAGATGAGCCAGATGGCGGACAGCGCACAAAAGGGCACAACCACCAGCAATGCGAACCAGCCAATGAAATCAGCCACAGTGATCCCTCCGCTCGTCAGTCAGACGCCGACGCCCTTCACCCCTGGCTGGGCGGCTCCCTTAGCCCGTCGAGCTGGTAGACGGGCAGCGGCTGCGTGCGGCCCTTCACGGTGATGGGATCGAGCTGGGCGACGAGGATGGCCGTACCAGCGGCGGCGCAGGTGTCGGCGCTGATGAGGATGTGGTTGGCGGTAGCGTTGGATTGCAGGCGCTGGGCGATGTTGACCGTATCGCCAATCGCCGTGTAGTTTTGCAGGCGCTCCGAGGAGCCGATATTGCCGACCAGCGCTGGCCCCGTGTGGACGCCGATGCCATACTGCACGGGCGCCTGACCGACCAGCGTCTGCTCGTTGGCGCGCTCCAGCGCCTCGCGCATGGCGCAGGCCGCGCGCACTGCCCGCGCCGCGTGGTCAGGCTGCGGCAGCGGGGCGTTGAAGATGGCCATCAGCGCGTCGCCGATGAACATAGTGAGCGTGCCTTCCTCCTGCCAGATGGCGGCGGTGAGGATGCCGAGGTAGTGGTTGAGCGTGCGCACCACAGCGTCGGGCGAGAGCTGTTCCGCCAGCGACGTGAAGTTGCGGATGTCGGCGAAGATGACGCTGATCTGGCGCGTCTCGCCGCCCAGTCGCACGGCGGTGGGGTCGGCGAGCAACTGGCGCACGACGGCGGGATGCACATAGCGGCCAAAGAGCTGCTCGATCTCGCGCGCCTGGCGCTGGCTGCGGCGCAGCTCCGTCAGATCCTCCAATGTCAGCGCCACGCCCAGCGGCTCCTGCGCGCCGTCACTCTGGCGCAGCGGCGAGATGTTCAGTCGCAGCGCGAGGTCGCCGCGCTCTGGCAGATCCTGGCGCAGCTCGTAACCCAGCGTCTCGGCGCGCTCGGTGATGGCGCGGCGCATGGCAGAGCGCACTTCGTCGTCCGCCACCTCGGCCAGCGCGTCATCCACCTGATGGCCCAGCGAGGTCGCGCTGCTACGGTTCAGGATGCGCTCCGCCGCCTGATTCATCGTCGTCACCCGCCCGATGGTGTCGGCGGTGACCACCCCGCTGGCGATGGAGGCGAAGACGTTGTCCAGATACGACTTGATCTCGTTCAGCTCGCGGATATTGCGGCGCAGATCGGTAACCAGCCGCGCGTTCTCGATGGCGATGGCGGCCTGATTGCAGAACGCCGCCAGCAGCTCCAGGCTATCTTCAGCGAAGAGGCGCGTATCGCGGCGGCTATCCACATAGACCACGCCGACATGCTGCTCGCGCACATGCAGCGGCGCGCACATCACCGAGCGGATGCCGTAGCTGACGACGCTCTCGTTGAGCCGCAAGCGGTCATCGGCCTGCGCATCGATCGTCACCAGCGGCGTCTGCGATGACCACACCTGCTCCACCACGCTGCGGCTGAGGTTCATCTGCGCCTCGCTGAGCGCCTGGCCCTCGCGGTCGCGCGCGGCGGCGTAGGCCAGCGCCCCGCGCGTCTCGTCCCACAGCAAGATGCCGCCACGCTCGGCGCGCACCACGTCAATCAGCAGCGCCAGCGTGCGCCCCAGCAGCACATCCAGATCGTAGGAGCTATTGATCTGCTGGGCGATGCTGTAGAGCGTGGCGAGCCGACTGCGCTCCTGACCAATGGCCTCCAGATCGCTGGCGACCCCAACGGCGGTCTTATTCAGCTCGCGAGTGAGTTGATCGAGCCGACCAAGGCGCTGATCCGCCGAGCGCGCCACCTGCAGCGCATCGGCCAGCATGCGCGTGCGCGGGTCGGCCAGGTCGGTCGCGAACGAGCCTTCGACGAATGGCTCCAGCGCGCGGGCGTGGCGGTGCATCTGCCCTGCCAGCTCCTTCAACTCGCGCTCGATGGCGTCGAGATCGGCGCCCGTCCGCCGCCGCGCTGTGGTGGCGCGCTCCACGACCTGGCTGGGACCGAGCGGCCCGGAGCTCGTCAGCAGCACCGTTTGCTCGTCGCTTACATCGGTGGGCGACCCGATTGTGGCGTCCTTGCGATGCGCCGCATCCGAGGCGTCAGATGTACCGGACGCCGTTCCTGTGTCGCCAGCTACCATCGCGATCTCACCATTTTCGTGGAGTCATCCCTGCCTGTCAGCCTGCGCGAGTTCTGCCTGAGTATACCATCCACCAGCTCAGCCGTTAACCTTACGCCTGCCGCGCGATTGTACCACTCAAGCCGCCGCGCGTTGACCTTACGCCGCCAGCCGCATACACTGACCGAAAATGCTGCGATGACCGTGATGGTTCGGACGGGCCGCCCGCCAGCGGCGAGCCGATCTGTGAGGGGGGCGCTCTGCGATGGGTGATGGGAAGATGCGGCGGCAAGCGACGGATGCCTCCACGCTGGATGAGGGCGGCCCGGATGACCGCGCGCCTGGGGCGCGAGGCGACGGCGCTGGGGCTGGCGCCGAGACGGGCCACGAAACGGGACGCGCGCGGCGTGGCGGCATGCGCAGTCGCGGACGTGAGAGCGGCGTGGTCGGCCTGGTGGAGCGCGCCCGCCTGACGCCATCGCTACTGGGCATGGGGCCGCTGCTCGACCCGCTGCTCAGCAGCATGCCCGCCATGCGCGCCGCACTGCTCAATCGCTCGCTCGACGACGCGCTGCGCATCGCGGGGGCATATCTGGCCGCCAGCCTGGCGCCCAGCGCCTTGCAGGTATGGATCGCCGAGCCAGCCGTCTGGAGCGGCCCCAACGAGCAGATCGGCGGGCTGGAGCTCTTCCCCACGCTGCGGCTGCGGGTCAGCGTCACGGCGACCGCTGTGGCCGCCCCGCGTCTCGGCGCCGTCTCGGATGGCCCGGCGACCGACCAGCTCCCGCCGGGCGTCACGATCTCGCGTGAGCCGGCGGCCACCGACCCGCTGATCGAAGAGGTCGCCGTGGCGCGTCGCCCCATCGTGCTGTACTCACCCGACGAGCGCGGGGTGGCGGCGCCGTGGTTTGCGCGCCTGCCCGACCACATGCCCGATGTCGCCGTGGCGAGCGCGAATGAGGCGGACGGGCCAGGGACGCTGCTGGGGCTGCCTCTGCGGGCGCGCGGCCAGTTCCTGGGCGTGGTGGCGCTGGTGACACGCCAGCGACTCGCGCAGCGCCAGCTCACCGCGCTGGATGAGCTCTCCGATCTGGTGGCGCTGGCGGCGGATCGCGACCGGCTGCTGAGCTATTCGCGCACGCAGGAGGCGCTGGCCCAGACGATGGTGCGCCATGCGCCCGTGGCGATGGCGCTGCTGACTGGCTCCGATCATGTCGTCGCGCTGGCCAACCCGACTTTCTTCGATCTGCTCGGCGTGGACGATACCTCGCTGGCGCTGGGCTATCCGCTGCGCACGATCCTCTCGGAGAGCGCCACGCGCTTCTCCAGCATGCTGCGACTCGACGCGGTCTACCATGGCTCGGAGCCGCAGGCCATGATCGAATTGCCCGTGCCGCTGGGGCGCGGTGTCACCTACTGGAATGTCACCACATCGCCGGTCATCGGCGAGGGTGGCGTCATCGGCGGCGTGCTGGTGGCGGCGGTCGATGTGACGCGCCAGGTGATCTCACGCTACCGCGCGCAGGAGGCGGCGGAAGTCGCCCAGGAGCGCATCGCACAGATGCTTGCTCTGCACGCCACCACGCTGGATACCGCCAGCCAGGTCGGCGATGATCCACGCAACCTGCTCGGCAGCATCCTGCGCCGCGCCATCACCCTGCTGAGCGCGCAGGCGGGCGTCATCTATGCACGCGGTCGGCACAGCGCCGAGCTGGAAGTGGCGCTCTCCGAGGGGCTGCGTCGTGACTACACGGGAACGCGCATCCGCATCGGCGAGGGGCTGGCCGGGCAGGTCGCGCAGAGCGGCCAGGGCGCCCGCATCGACGACTACCGCGCCTACCCCGGCCACAGCGCGCTCTACGACGACGAGACGGTCACGGCCATCCTCAGCGTGCCGCTCGTCCACCATGGCCAGGTCATCGGCGTGGTGGATGTGCTGGACGACGCCGAGCGCCGCGCCTTCACCGATGACGACCTCTGGCTGCTGGAGCTTTTCGCCGCGCAGGCCGCCCAGGCGATGGAGAACGCGCGCATGTATGGCGAACTGGAGAGCGCCTATCGCAAGCAGCGCGAGCTCGACCGCCTGAAGGACGACTTCATCGCCACGGCCTCACATGAGCTGCGCACCCCGCTGACCGTCGTGCAGGGCTATCTGGAGCTGCTGCGCGACACGCCCGTCGCCCACGACGATGAGATGGTCGGCACGTTCCTCAATCGCGCAGCGGAGTCCGCCGACGATCTGGCCAATGTCGCCGACCGACTGCTCCAGACCTCGCGACTGGATGCCGGACGCCAGGATCTGCATGTGACGCCTGTGCGGCTGGCGCACGTCATCGACGAATCGCTGCGCTCCTTCCGCGCGCTGCAAGACGCGCAGGGCAAGACGCATGAGCTGACGATGGACGCGCCCGACGACGCCTACGCGCTGGCCGACCTCGGGCGGCTGAAGGAGACGCTCGACAACCTCATCAGCAACGCCATCAAATACAGTCCCAATGGCGGGCGCGTGCGCGTGCTGTGGTCGCCCGCGCGCTTCGCCGGGGCGGACGCCGACATCGAGGAGCAGCCGACGATGCGTCTGACGCTGTCACCTGATCCCGGCCAGCCCGACGCCGACGCGCCAGATGATAGCGACCCTGGCGCGCCCGCGCAGTCGGTGGTGGCGGCGGCGCGTGCGCGGCCCTACCACGTCATCTACGTCTGCGACGACGGCATCGGCATCCCGGCAGAGGAGCGCATGCGACTCTTTGGGCGCTTCTCGCGGCTGGACTCGGCGCGCCAGAGCCAGATTCGCGGCGTGGGGCTGGGCCTCTACATCTGCCGTCAGACACTGCGCGCGATGGGCGGCGACATCTGGCTGAGCGAGAGCGCGCCGGGCCAGGGCAGCGTCTTCGCCTTCACGCTGCCTGCCGCCGAGCCAACCCGCCCCGCGCCGGGAGCCCACAACGCGCCGAATTCGGGGCAGGCATGAGCGCGCGCCCTTCGCCACACACCGCCGCCAGCCTGGCGCACCTGCGCGCGCGGCTGGCGCGCCGCTTCGCTCTGCGCGATCTGTCGGTGCCGTTGGAGGGAGCCGCCGCGCAGCTGCTCATCACGGCGCCCGCCGATCCCGATGCGCCGCTGGATCAGATGGCGGCGCGGCAGGCGCAGCGCCGCACGGCGGGCGAGGCGCTGGACGCGATGGAGCAGGCGGCGGGTGGGCAGGCCAGCGCCGGAGAGCGCGCGGCGGCGGTGGCGCGCGCGACGGTGGAGGCGGGCGCGCATCTGCCCTACTGGGCGCTGCTCTGGCCGAGCGGGCTGGCGCTAGCGGAGGCGCTGCTGGCTGAGCTGGAAAGCGCGCGAGGCAAGCGCGCGCTGGAGCTGGGCTGCGGGCTGGGCGTGACAGCGGCGGTGGTCTGCGAGCTGGGCGCGCAACTCACCATCAGCGATCTCTTCGATGATGCGCTGCTCTTCGCCGAGTACAACGTGCGCCGCCACTGCGGACGCTCCCCCGCCACGGCGCTGCTGAACTGGCGCACCCCCGCCGGACGCGAGCGCCTGCTAGCCGCCGCGCCCTTCGATCTGCTGCTGGCGGCGGATGTGCTCTACGAGCCGGAGGATATCGAGCCGCTGCTGGCGGTGGCGCCGCGCCTGCTGTGTCCAGGCGCGTCGTTCTGGCTGGCCGAGCCGGGACGCAAAGCCTCGCATGCCTTCGTGGAGGCGGCGCTGGCGCGCGGCTGGCGCGACCACCCCAGCGCGACCGAGCGCGCCTGGCCTCCCGATGGCGACACGCGGAGGGTGATGGTACATCGGTTCACGGTGGAGTGAGCGCGAGGCAGGCGGAACCTCTCAACTGTCCCATCCCCTCCAAGGGAGGGGGAACCCAGGCCAGGGATTCAGCGCGGGGCGACGACGCCTCTGCATCTTCCCTCGCCGTTGTACTATACTTCTCTGTGAGCGCCTCGTTTCCCCCACACCAACTCTGTCTCCCCCTCTCCCCGTGGGAGAGGAGGTTGGGGGGTGAGGTCGCGCCGCCATCAGCCGAGAAGTGTAGAGGAAGTGTGCGATGCCGCTGTACGAATACTATTGCGCCGACTGCCGTGGCAAATTCGAGATGTTTACG
>DATAED010000444.1:0-2253 GCA_036258195.1 Ktedonobacterales bacterium | reverse complement strand
GGCATGGCGCATCCTGCTGCGCCACATCTTCCCCAACATCTTCAGCCCGCTGCTGGTGCAGGCGACCCTCTCGATCTCCTTCGCCATTCTGGATGAATCGGTTCTCAGCTTCCTGGGGCTGGGCGCGCAGCCGCCGACGCCGGAGTGGGGCACGATGATCAACGACGCGCAGCCCTACCTCACCGGTGGGACCGACCCGTGGATGATCCTGGGGCCAGCGCTGGCCATCACGATCACCGTCCTCAGCCTGAACCTGCTGGGCGACTCACTGCGCGACCGTCTCGATCCGCACACGGCCCGCCAGCTCGGCATCAGCGCAGCCGCCGACACCGCGCTGCTGGATGTGGCCCCCGAGCAGGCGCAGGAAGCAACGCTGGACTAGGAAGCTCCCCGCGCGCTACCCCGCCGTGGGCGCCACGTTGGGCGTGTACCACGAGAGCGTGACGGTCGCCGTACAGCTATCCGGCACGACCACATAGCCCGCGAACATCGCGCGGCCCGTCAGGTCGCTGGTGGTGTTGGGCGGCGGGCCAAGCTTGTCATTGGCCCACGGCAGGTAGCCATCGGAGCCAAACTGGTTGGGCGCCTGCGGGCCGGGCTGATAGTGGCCGGGCGGGCAGACCAGCTCGCCATGCGGATACGGATTGGCTGGGCAGCCACCGACCGAGCCGAACATGGCGGGAACTGTCGGCGTAGGCTTGGGCGTCGCGGTAGGCGTGGGCGTCGGTGTACCAGTTGGCGTCGCGGTGGGTGTGGGCGTCACGCTGGGGGTGGGCGTCGGCTTCGGCGTGGATGTCTCAGAGCTGGCATACGGGCCCCAGCACAGCGGCTTGCCCGTGTCGAAGCCATCGCCGCTCAACAGTTTCGATTGTGGTGGCGTGTAGATGCGCAGGTAGTCGCGATAGGTCAGGTAGCCGTAGACCTGATTGTAGGTATAGTTGGCGCTGAAGGTCAGCGTCAGGTGGTGCGTCGCGCCGCCCTTGGCGTCGAGCGTCACGTTGTCGGCCTGCGTCACCTTGACGAAGTTGGTCGCCTTCGAGACGCTCACATTCGACTGGATCAGCAGGTAGCCATCCGTATCGGGCGTGGTGTTGACCGAGCCGTCGATGTGCAACTGGGTCAGCAGCTTCTCGGCGTCCGGATTGGTGAAGTAGACCTCCAGATCCTTCGAGCGCATATCAAAGAGCATGCCCACGGCCAGCGTCGCCAGCGCGCTCATCGGCAGCGCCTTAACGCGATCCTGCAGGAGTTGGCCGACGAGTTGGGTGAAGCGCTTGCGGGTGGAGGTACTGTTGTCGCCCGCGGAGATCTTCTTCTCTTTGGCGATGGCGACGGGGTCTTGCTGATAGTAGTGCAGCTTGGCCTCCAGGTTGTCCGCCGTGATCGTCTCGCCATAGAGCGGAATCTGGATTGGCCCGGTGATGCGTAGCGCGTCTTCGATGGCGACCGGCGATACGTCGATCAGTCCATCCACCTGCTGGCCGCTCTCATGATAGTAGACATCCGTCACCAGGCGCGCATTGGTGGGGAAATCGGCGTTGAGGTTCGAGTCGCGCAGGCCCCAGTTGCCAAACGGCCACCAGCTATTGTACGGCGCAGGCGGGCGGCGCCCGAAGATCCAGCCGTTCGAGAGGCAGCCCGTCAGGTAGTCGAGGCAATTGACATCCTGGAGTGAGAAGGGCGCCAGCTTGCCATCGTCGAGCGTCAGGACACCGTACTGTCCGGTGAAGCCGCCCGTGGCGCGCATCTCGCCACGGTCGAGCGTCTGCACCAGGAAGTGGCGCGGTGTGCCGACGCCCAGCAGCCAACCCGCCACGCCGATGAGGCTACTGGCCTGTGGCAGCAGCGCATTGACCTGTGGCAGCAGCGGGACGAACGCCTGAAAGAGCGTCTTCTGGTGGGCGCTGAGCGGCAACGAGTTGACATCAACTGAAGCCAGCCGATGACTGGCGTCGCTCAGGCGCGCGGCGGCCACCGTCATCCCCTGCTGCAGCGCGGTGATGTCGCTCTGCGTGATGAGCTTCTGGTTGCCAGAGAGCAGCGAGGTCGAGCCGTGCAGGCGGGTGAGCAGCGGAGTCGCTGCGCCCAGCAGCGCCAGCCCGGCCTGCGTGATGTCCACGCCGACATGCGCCAGCGCCTGCGCCGCGCGCACATCGGAGCTAGCGCCAGGCAGCATACCAGCCAGCGCCAGCGTGAAATCGGGATGGTCGAGCTGGTCGGCCATCGACTGGAAGTCCTGCTGGGCGGCGCGCA
>DATAED010000443.1:0-5464 GCA_036258195.1 Ktedonobacterales bacterium | reverse complement strand
GGCTGGGTGGCGCTGGCGGCGGCTGCCGCTGTCTCGATTCCGCTGCGCACGCTGATGCTCGATACCGAGGTCATCTGCCTGACCTTCCTGCTGGTGGCGTGGCAGTACCGTGAACGCCGCTGGGTGAGCGCGGTGGCGCTGGGGCTGGGCTGCGCCTTCAAGCAGTATTGCTGGCTCTTTGCGCCCTTCATCCTGGTGGACGCCTGGCTGCGCTTCGGCTGGCGCGAGGCGGTCAAGCGCGCGCTGATCGTGGCGGGCGCATTCCTGCTACCCAATCTGCCTTACTTGCTGATCAATCCGCGCGCGTGGGTGGCGAGTGTCTTCCTGCCGGTGACGGGCGCCCTTTTCCCGCAGGGGATGGGGCTGGTAGCGCTCTCGCTGGGCCGTTTCTTGCCAGGATGGCCACCGCTGTTCTATGCTGGCGCGGAACTGCTGGCCTTCGCGGGAGCGCTGTGGCTCTTCATTCGCTACCACGCGGCGCTGCACGAGTCGGCGCTGCTGCTGGCGCTGGCGCCGTTCTTCTTCGCCTTCCGCTCGCCCGCCAACTACTTCGCGGTGATTCCCTGGCTGGCGCTCTACGCCTTGCTGACGTTGGCCCGCCAGCGCACGGCTGCCCGCGAACGCGAGGCGGCGGCTGCGGGTGTGACGCCAGGCGCGGTGGGGATGGATGGCGGATGATGGGCTCTCGGCCATGATGAACGGCGCCGCGTTGATTGGGTCATCGTCTGGCGCGCGCTGGCCCCCACCCCCAACCCCTCCCCCGCCGAGGCGGGAGAGGGGAGCCGAACCGCACGTGGAGTGCGAGGCCGCTCCGCTCCCTCTCCCAGAGGGAGCGGGTTGGGGTGAGGGCGCCGCCCAGCGATGACCGGGTCAACGAGCGCATCATCAAGGCTGCGCCTCCCGCGCAGTATCGCGTAGACAGACGGATTGATGGATAGGAGACCGTGAGTGGGGCTGGCGAAGCTGACGGGCGGGCGGGCGTTCTCGCTGCGCTACGTGGCCGTGGCGCTCAGCGCGGGACTGCTGGCGATTGAGGGAGTCAGCAGCTTCGGGCTGGCGCTGCCCATCAGCGGGTGGGGCGCGCTGCGCATGGCGGTGGATGTAGCGCTGGGGCTGGCGCTGGCCCTGCTGGCGGCGGCGCGCATCCCGGCTCCGCCTACCATCGCGCGGCTCTATGCGCGGCTGCGGCCGGTGGCGCTGGCGGGCGCGCTGCTGTTGCTGCTCTTCACCGGACTCTCGTTCCTCAACACCGCCAGCCTGATCCTCTTCACGCCGCCCGCGCGCTACTACGTGACTGATGTGGTCGGCTTCACCGAGCAGTCGGCGCGGCTGACACTGGCGGGGCAGAATCCCTACACCAGCACAGATGGATTCGTGGAGGCGCTGCGACGTTTCCCGCATGTCACGCCCTCGCCGCTGCGAGGCGGCGTATTCGGCGCTGGCGACGATTATCCCTCACACAGCGCGGTGGAGGCGATGGAGCGGCGCTATTTGGCCGACCCTGCCAGCGCGCCGGGAGCCTTCGATCCGCGCACGTTCACCAGCTATCCCGCGCTCTCCTTCCTGCTCTACACGCCGCTGGTCTGGCTCGGCCTGCCCGACATCCTGCTGCTGAATCTGCTGGTCTGTGTGGCGCTGGCGATCTGGCTGGTGGCGCGCGCGCTGCGCCCGGAGCGCCTGTGGATGGCGCTGGGGCTGAGCGCCGCGCTGCCACTGCTGCTCTTCTCGCTAATCGCCGATACCGAGGTCATCGCGCTGGCCTTCATCCTGATCGCCTGGCGCTATCGCCAGGCGCGCTGGGTCAGCGCCATCGCGCTGGGGCTGGGCTGCGCCTTCCGCCAATACTGCTGGTTCTTCGTCCCCTTCTTCCTGCTCGATGCGCTGTTGGCTGACGCTTCGACGCTCACGGCGGCGGGCAGCCTGGGCGAGCGGGCGCTGGCGTGGGGCCGCAGCCTGCGCGCGGGGGCGGCGCGCGAGACGCTCATCCGCGCGCTCATCATGCTTGGCGCCTTTCTGCTGCCCAATCTGCCCTATCTCATCGCCAGCCCTGGGGCGTGGTGGACGAGTCTGTGGCTGCCCGTCAGTGAGCCGCTCTTTCCGCTGGGCGTGGGGATCGTGGCGCTGGCGAAGGGCCATCTGCTGCCCTACGCGCCCGTCGCGCTCTATACCGCGCTGGAGGTCGTTGCGCTGGTGGGCTGTCTGTGGGCGCAGTGGCGCTGGCGCGACACGCTGCGCGAGGCCGTCCTGCTGCTGGCGCTGCTCCCGCTCTACTTCGCCTGGCGCTCGCTACCCAACTACTTCGCCATCGTCCCGCTGCTGGCATTGTTTGCGGTGGGGTCGCTGCGCAGCGCCGGGCTGGCGGTTAAAACCGCGCCTGGATGGCCCTTTCGGGCCGCGAAGTCCGCCTGCGCGGACTAGGGATGCGCGGTCGCCTGATAGCGTCCCGTCAGCGTGGCGATGGTCTCGGTGATGCGGGCGCGCAGCTCCGGCGGCTCCAGCGCCTCGGCCTCGGCGCCCAGCCGCAGCAATTCGCCCGTGGCATGCTGGATGGATTCGATGGGGATGGTCGCCGTGACCCAGCCGTCGGTGTCGGGCGGGCTGGCGGACTGCGCGGCGGCGCGCGCGACTATCCCGCCGAGGTAGTAGCCCAGCAGATCGCGGGCGCGTGGTGAGAGGCGCACGGTGGCCACGCCGTGATACATGCGCGCCTCGAACTCCTCTGACCACGCCTGCCAGTGCGCGGCGAGATCGAAGTCGGCGGGACGCTCGAAGCGCTCCTCCAGCGTCTCCAGCTTCAGGATGCGCGCGACGCGATAGATGCGGATATCGTGCGCCGTCGCCTTATCAGAACTGGGTGTGTCGGCTGGCGGCGCGTGCTCGCGTGCCCGCGCTACCAGATACCACGCGCCCGCCTTCAGGACGACACCCAGCGGCTCCAGCGTGCGGGTACGCTCGCCCGCCCGGCCTGCGCGCTGATAGCGGATGTGGATCGGGCGCTGCTCCCAGACCGCCGCCGCCACCAGCGCCAGCCAGGGCGTCTGGTCTACGTCCTTGAACCAGCCGGGGGCATCCAGATAGAAGCGGTCGCGGATGCGGTCGGCGCTGGCGCGCAGCTCGGCGGGCAGCGCGGCCAGCAGCTTGAGCTGAGCAGAAGCCAGCGTGGCGCCCAGCCCCAGCTCGGCGGCGGCGCTGGGCATGCCCGCCAGAAAGAGCGCCTCCGCCTCGTCGCTGCTCAGCCCCGTCAGTCGCGTGCGATAGCCGCCGATGAGCTGATAACCGCCCGCTGGTCCACGGTCGGCGTAGATGGGCACGCCCGCCAGGCTGAGCGCCTCCACATCGCGGTAGACTGTGCGCACCGAGATGTCCAGCTCGGCAGCGAGCTGCTGGGCGGTCATGCGGCCCCGGGTTTGCAGCGTCATCAGGAGCGAGAGCAGCCGACTTGCGCGCATCTGTTCGCGTTCTCCAAAATCCCTCGAAAGACTGCCACTTTCTGACAGGTATAGCTGCCATAATTGTAGCAGATGGAGTGAGGGTAGCCGCCGACCTTGTTCGCGCGCTGAGCGTGGCGGGCAGGCGACCCACAAGAGGAGAAACGATCACCATGACGATGCATGCGACGGGAACCATCGAGGGCAAGGTGTGGGAGGAGCGTCCATTCGCCGAGCAGGAGGGCGCGCAGAAACTCTCGCGCGCCAACGGAACGGATCTCTACCACGGCGAGATCGAGGCGGAGGGAACGTTTGAATATCTGATGCTCTATGGCGCAGACGGCGTGACGCCCTTCATCGGGATGACGCGCATCGTGGGGCGGCTCGGCGCGCGGCAGGGCAGCTTCGTCGCGCGCAGCGATGGCACGCACTCTGAGGCGGGCGTGATCTCCACGCTCACGATCATGCGCGGCTCCGGCACGGATGCGCTGGCGGGCATCACAGGCGAGGGCAAGCTGATCTGGAACGAGCAGGAGCAGCGCCTGAGCTTCGACTACGACTTCGAGGCGTAGAGGTTCGCTCCCCAACCCCTCCCCCGCTGCGGCGGGAGAGGGGCTTCGGATTGCCACTGATGATGCGGCGCAGTCGGAAGCGATCAGGAGCCAATACGCTGGCCCCGCGCCAGCCCGCCTGGCCCAGGTTCTCCCTCCCTCGGAGGGGAGGGAGACAGAGGGAGAGGTTCCACTCGCCCCGGCTCAATGCGACGCCAGCGCTGCGTGCGTGTGGCGCAGCTCATCCAGCGCGGCGAGGATGGTGGGATGCGTGTGCAGGAAGAGCGTGCGCTTGCCCAGCAGCACAGAGAGGAAGAAGCTGGCGCGCGGCTCGCCGGGCAGGCCATAGCGGCTGGGATCGCTGTGGCGCACGCCGATGTATGCCTTCATCTCCAGGCGCGCATCATCCGCGCGCAGCAGGCGCCGTGTGCGCTCTGGCGCGACCACGCCCGCCGCCACATAGGCGTCTGGCGTCGCGTCCCAGGCTGGCTGATAGCTTGGCGACCAGCGCAGGATGAGTCCCGTCGCATCGGCGTCCGGCGTCATCAACCGCCCACGCGCTTGACTTTGTAGCCCAGCGCCGTCAGCCGCGCGATGATGCGGTCGCGGTGGTCGCCCTGCACCTCGATGACATCGTCCTTGACCGCGCCGCCTGCGCCACAGAACTGCTTGAGTGACTTGCCAAGCCCGGCGATCTCATCGGGCGCGCCGGGCACGCCCATCACCAGCGTCACCGCCTTGCCGCCACGTCCTTTGCGGTCGAGCATGACGCGCACCACGCCATCGCGCGGCACGCCGGGGCGAATCTCGCCCGCGCGCGGCTCCCGCCCGCAGCGGCACTGATCCTCCGGCTGCCCGCAGCGCTTGCACAGCTTGATGCGCCCGATGCCGGTCACGTAGACCGGGCGGTCGCCCCGCGAATCACTCACAGATCGTCGCCCTCGTGTGTATGCTGGCTAGTGACCGCCGCAGGAGCAGGCGCCGCCACACGAGCAGCCGCCACCGCCCTCGCCGTCATCATAGCCATCGTCGTAGCTGTCGCCGTACCCGTCGCCAAATTGGCTGACGCCGCGCGGCGAGGCGAACATCGAGAACATCTTGCGCACGCGCCCTCCGTGGCATTTCGTGCAGACGATATCGCCCTCCGACGCCTCATACGTCGTAAACATCTCGAATTTGCCACGGCAGTCGGCGCAATAGTATTCGTACAGCGGCATCGCACACTTCCTCTACACTTCTCGGCTGATGGCGACCTCACCCCCCAGCCCCCTCTCCCACGGGGAGAGGGGGAGACAGAGGTGGCGCGGGGGAAACGAGGCGCTCACAGAGAAGTATAGTACAACGGAGCAGGTAGATGCAGAGGCGTCGTCGCCCCGTGTAGTATCCCTGGCCTGGGTTCCCCTCCGAGGGAGGGAAAAGGGAAGAGGTTCCGCCCGCCCCGCACAAGCCGCCCTGTAGCTCCCCTCTCCCGCAAAGCGGGGGAGG
>DATAED010000442.1:0-2156 GCA_036258195.1 Ktedonobacterales bacterium | reverse complement strand
GACATGGAGCGATCCACTCCACCACCCGCCCCCAGGGCATGCGTCCCACTCAGGATGGTATGTGCAACAAGGCTGGGGTCGTCGTAGGTGGGAACGTGGCCGCAGCCTGGCAGGGTGAGCCAGCGAGTCTGTGGCGGCAGCTCATCACGAAACCGGGCGAGACCCGGCAGTAATACGCGGTCGCGCCCTCCCCAGGCTACCGTCACAGGCGCCTCGATCTGGCGCCCGCCCGCAAAGCTCTCGCGTGTGGTGGCGCGGAAGGTCGGCTCGAAGCCTGGCGTGCGCACGAATGTCCGCACAGCTTCCAGCGCCGCGTTCGGCGGGAGACTCCATGGGCGACCGATCAGGTGCGCCAGGAACAGCGTGCGTCCGATGGGTGAGGCCAGGACGGCGGGAGCAACGGGAAGCAGTGTCCGCGCCAGCCAGCGCGAGACCCGAAACAAGACGATGTCATAGACTGGCGCTTGGCCTCGCCATAGCCCGGCTGGCGAAAGCGCGATCACGGAGCGCGCCCGCCCCAGCTTCGCCAGTTCCAGCGCCGTCCACCCGCCCAGCGAATTGCCCGCCTGGTGCGCCGTCTCGATACCCAGCTCGTCCATGAAGCGCGCCAGCGCCAGCGCGAACGTCGCGGCGTCTGGTGGCGTACTATCGTCCAGAACAGGTGATTCGCCATGGCCGGGTAGGTCCACGGCGATCACGTCATAGTGGGATGTCAGCATAGGCAACAAGGGATCCCAGATACGCAGGCCGCTGCCGATGCCGTGGAGCAGCAACAGCGGCTCGCCCTGGCCGCTCCGTTCGTAGTGAATAGCGCCATTGGCGCTCACGCGCTGTCGCGCCAATTGCTCTATCGTGTTCTCGTTGGCAGACATGGGTGAACCCTCCTTCATCCTGCTCGACTGTGGGCTACTTCCGCGCCGCCATTCGTTCAGGCGCGTCCCTGGGAGCGGCCTCCTGGGCGCGCTCAGCTTCGGAGTGAACCAGCAGCGGCATCCCGGCTCGCGCATCGGGTACGCTCGGCGTCCAACCAGTTGCCGTCTTGAAGCGGCGATTGGAGACGCGCTGGCTGCGACTCAGCGACTCTGTGCCAGGCCCCCCAGCCAGATCCATCAACCATGCTGGCAGAGGGCGCAGACGCTTGCGGCCGACGGCGGCAGCGATGGCGGCGGCAATTTCGGCGCGACGCAAGGGATGGTCGTCCACGATATCGTAGACGCCCGAGTCGCCCCGTTCGAGCGCTACCACGAGCGCGTTTGCGGCATCGTCAACCCAGACGAGCGGCATGTAACCCGCTGGGCGTCCAGGCACCGGCACGAAGCCCAGACGCGCGATACGAAGCTGATCCTGGGCTGAAGGCGCGTCTGGACTGTAGAGCGCGCCCATGCGCAACCTCAGCCTCGGCGTCGAGCGTGGTCGCTTCAATCGCGGTTGGCGCCGCTGGAGTGTTCTCCGCGTCGATCCACTCGTCGCCGCTCTCAGGATAGACGAGGGCAAAGCTGGGATAGACAAACGTCCTCAAGGACGGGGAGGCAAGCGCCGCCGTGACGAGCGCGCGTGTGCCATCGCGGCGGATGCGGTCGTTCTCCGCCCAGGCGGAAAGCCGCCAGGCGCGTGTCGATGGCGGGATCTTCGTCGCCAGATGGAACACCGCATCGGCGTCCCGGAGAGCCACTTGTAGCGAGACCAGGTCAAAGAGATCGGCGTCCACCGGCTCCGCTCCCAGCCGACGCAGCAGCGCGGCATTTTCGGACGAGCGGCTGAGGCCGCGAACAGTATGGCCAGCGGCGACGAGACGCCGGACGACGGGGCGTCCCAGGACGCCCGTAGCGCCAGTAACGAAAACCTTCATATTTTTCCTTCCTCCCTTTCCTTCTTCCAGCTGCGTCCAGGCCCCTCCGGTGGCTAACTACGGAGGTTTTCCTGGAACCATGCGAGCGTTTTGTCGACGGCGCGCTGATCCACACGCTTGCCAAGGCCCGCCACCAGATCCGCGATAGTCTGCCCGCTGAGCGACCTGCGCCACGCCATCTCGGCGCGCAGCATGGTGGCGTTGATAGTGCAGGGCAGGCGGTAGACCGCTGGCTCGAGTCCCGCGGGGCCACGCTGACGAATCTCGCTGCAACGGAAAGCCGGGGCGCGCCCTTCGATGGCGTCCA
>DATAED010000441.1:0-17489 GCA_036258195.1 Ktedonobacterales bacterium | reverse complement strand
TCGGTGCGCAGCGTCACGATGCGCTTCTCCGCGCGCACGGCGACCACCTCGACGCTGGCCGTGACGGTGTCGCCGACGAAGACGGGCGCCTCGAAGCGCAGCGACTGGCCCAGATAGATGCTGCCGGGGCCGGGCAATTGCTCGCCCAGGATGCCAGAGAGCAGGCTCGCGGCAAACATGCCGTGGACGATGGGGGCGCCAAATGGCGTGCTCGCGGCGTATTCGGCGTCCAGGTGGACGGGGTTGCGGTCGCCGACCAGGTTGGCGAATTGCGCGACCATCGCTGGCGTGAACTCACACGAGCGCGTGGCGCGCTGGCCAATACTTGGCAGCGTATCGCTCTCACCCGAAGCTGTCATAGCTCTCTGACTCCTGTGTCTGATTGATTGGTCTACTGGCGGCGAGGGCCCCCACCCCCAACCCCTCCCCCGCTGCGGCGGGAGAGGGGAGCCGGAGAGAGTCGAGCCTCGCTCGCGGAGCGCTAGATCGACGCAGCGCGCAGCAACCCTCCGGCTCCCCCTCTCCTGTGGGAGAGGGGGCTGGGGGGTGAGGTCGCGCCTCTAGGTCATCATTCCCCCGATTGCACAAATCGCTTGTACAGGTCGGCCTTCACCACCTTGCCCATCGCGTTGCGTGGGAGGATGTCGGTGAAGACAACCGCCTTCGGTATCTTGTAACGGGCGAGCCTGCCATCGCAGAACATCAGCACATCCTGCGCGGAGAGCGCGCCGGGCTGACGTGGCACGACCACCGCCAGCCCCACCTCGCCCCATCTGGCGTCGGGCCGCCCGATCACCGCGACCTCTGCGATGCCCGGATGCTGCGCCAGCGCGCCCTCGACCTCGGCGGGATAGACATTCTCGCCGCCCGAGATGAACATGTCTTTGCGCCGTCCGACGATGAAGTAGTAGCCCTCATCGTCCACCTGCGCCAGATCGCCTGTGCGCCACCAGCCATCGGGCATGGCCTCGGCGGTGGCCTGCGGGCGTCGCCAGTAGCCAGAGCAGACATGCGGCCCAGCCAGCGCCAGCTCGCCCACCGCGCCCGCCGCCACATCGCGCCCCTGCTCATCCACCAGCCGCGCCCGCGAATGAAAGACGGGCCGCCCCACCGAGCCGGCCTTGCGCACGGCATCCTCTGGCGCCAGGCTGAAGCAGTTGACGCCCACCTCCGTCAGCCCGTAGCCCTGGCGAAACTCCAGGCCGCGCGCCGCATAGCCCGCGATGATCGGCAGCGGACACGATGACCCGCCCGTGATGCAGAAGCGCAGCGACGCGAGGTCGGCGGTTTGAAACTCTGGCCGCTCCATCATCATCTGAAAGACCGTCGGCACGGCAAAGGCCACCGTGCAGCGCTCCGCCGCGATCACCCGCAGCGTCTCGGCAGGGCTGGTATCGCGCTGCAGCACGACTGTGCCGCCGAGATGGTAGAGCGGCGTCGTCAGCACATTCAGCCCGCCCGCGTGGAAGAACGGCGCGGAGATGGGCGCGATGTCATTCTCGCGCAGGCCCCAGGAAATCTGCGTGTTGATGGCGTTCCACGTCAGCATGCGGTGCGAGAGCATCGCACCTTTGGGAACGCCCGTCGTGCCAGAGGTGTAGAGGATCAGCGCAATCTCCTCGCCGTCGTCGGTGGCGAAGGGAGCGGCGCGGGCGGCCAGCACGGCGTCGGCGCCGGGGAAGCTGGCCATGTCGAGCAGCGGCGTGGCCAGGCCAGCGGCGCGCACGCCTGCCTCGGCCAGCGCGCGCTGGGCTTCGTCGCAGAGCAGCGCCACCGGCTCGCAGTCGCGCAGGATGCCCGCCAGCTCTG
The DNA here is from genome assembly GCA_036258195.1 of Ktedonobacterales bacterium. Classification (GTDB taxonomy): domain Bacteria; phylum Chloroflexota; class Ktedonobacteria; order Ktedonobacterales; family JADMIN01; genus JAKAIY01. The sequence goes on along the minus strand of DATAED010000441.1, from coordinate 15,680 downwards.
GCGGTGTCAGCCGCCAGTTCAGCGGCGTGAGGATGGCGCCCAGCAGCGCGCAGGCGAAGAAGGCATCCAGATATTCCGGGCTGTTGGCGGCCAGCGCCGCCACGCGGTCGCCCTGGCGCACGCCGTGCCGCTCGGCCAGCCACGCTGCCAACGCGCGGGCGCGCAAATTCAGCGTGCGATAGCTCAAGTGGGCGCCGCTGGCGGTATCCACCAGCCCGATGCGCTCTGGCGAGAGTTGCGCGCGGCGCTCCAGCCACTCGCCGACGCCCACGAAGCGCCCGCCGTGCGACGCGCCCTGCGACGCGCTCGTTGTCATGCGCTCTGCTCCTTCGTTCCCCAGCGCAGCGCCGTCGCGCCCCACGTGAAACCCAGCCCCGCGCTGGCCGCCACGACCAGATCGCCATCACGCAGGCGACCCTGCGCGCTGGCCAGCTCCAGCGCCAGCACCTGATCGGGCGCGCCGATGTGGCCGTACTCCGCCAGATACAGCGACTGATCCTCGCGCAGATCGAGCATCTCCAATATACGCCGATGCATGGATGGCTTCATATGATTGATCGCCAGAAAGGCGATGTCTTGCGGCTTGCAGCCGCTGCGTTCGACCGCCTCGCGCACCACCTGGACGAAATTGCGCTCGGAGACGCCCGTCAGCCCGACTTTGAGGTGTTCCGTCTCGGAGACGTGGAAGGTGTGCAGCCCCTGCCGCAGCGTCTCCGCTGAGGTGGGACGCCGCACACCACCCGCCGGAATCGTGACATCCTCCGAGAGCGAGCCATCGGTGATGAAGGACGAGGCCAGCACCTGATTGCGCTGATACCCGCGCCGCAACACCATCGCGCTGCCGCCATCAGAGAGGTTGAAGAGGAACCGCGTGGTGTGGTCGCGCAGGTTGATGAGGTCGCCGGTGCGATGGCCGCCACAGATCAGCACCGTGCGCAGTCGCTCGTCGGCGGTCATCAGGTCGCGCGCCAGCTTGAGCGCCAGCACGTTGGTCGTGCAGAGCGCCACCGCCTCGAAGGCCCATGCGCGCCGGGCGCCCAGCAGATATTGGATGCGGTTGGCGGCGGACCAGACGTAAAAGTCCTTGTGCATGCTGCCGGAGTAGAGGATCAGATCCAGCTCTTCCGGCTCCACGCCTGCGCGCTCCAGCGCCACCCGGGCCGCCCGCACCGCCATCGCCGAGGTCTGATCCTCGTAGCTGGCGAGCTGCTTCGAGACGATGCCCATCTTCTCGCGGACAATCTCCTCCGGGATGCCGCTCTCCGCCGCGATCTCGGCGGCGGTTTGCACGCGCTCCGGGAGGTAGGTCGCCAGCGCCATCAGGCCAATCGCACGGTTCTCTTCGCCACTCGTCACGCAAGTCTCCTTACAGGCGCTTACAGGCTCATGGGCGACGCCGCAGCCAGCCGAATGGCCCACGCTTCTGTTCAGGCGCCGCCGGAGCGTCTGTGGCGTCCGTCGCAGAGGACGCATCGGCGGCAGGGGTTGTCGTCGGTTGCGCGGGCGCCGTCTCATCGGGCTGGGCGGCGGGCGGCGCGAAGCCCTCCAGCGGATGCGCCCGCAGGAAATCCAGCAGGGCGGCGCGGAACTCATCGGCCTGCTCGATCAGCGGCGAGTGGCCGCAGTCGGCGATGACGCGCTCCTCGTAGGCGCCGCCATTGGTCTGGTACTGGTCGAGCACGCCGCGCAACTGCTGGAGCATCGGCTGCGGCGGGCAGACCTCGTCGCCGGGCCAGCCAGGGATGACGCCCGCCTTACCCAGCGCGGCGGGATCGGCGGCGGCGCTGTCGCTCACCATCAGATCGTCGGCTCCGCGCACCCACAGGATGGGCGGCTGCGGCGCAATGCTGGCCAGGCCGCTCAGGTCGCAATATTTCGGCGAGAGCGCGTTGTTCGCCCCCCACTCACCCGGCCCGCTGAACGGCCAGTTGGTGGAGGGAACGCCATCGCCGGGGTAATATTGCTCGCCAATCACCATCATCAGCATCTGCTCCACCAGCGCGTCTTCGCGCTCAGGCGCGAACGTGAAAGTGGGCTTGACGATGATGTTGCGCAGGCCGCTGCGCGCCGAGAACGGCGAATCGGCGGTGAAGTCTTTGGCCTGATAGCGCTCGATGACCGCCGGAGCGATCAGTCCGCCGCCGCTGCCCGCGAAGTCGGGATAGTTTGGCTGGCCATCCGCGCCATGCGAGCCGCCGTAGCCATAGGGCGAGCCAGCGGCGTGCAGAGTGAGCGTCTTGACGCGCTGCGGATGGTCAATCGTGTACTGCATGACGATGTTGCCGCCCAGCGACCAGCCCAGCAGGTGGAACTGCTCCCAGCCGAGCTCCTCCACCAGCGCCTCCAGGTCATCGCTGAAGTCGCGCAGGCCGCGCTGCGCATCAACGGGCTGGTGCTCGCTGGCGCCGTAGCCGCGCAGATCGGGCGCGACGACCGTGTAGTCGGGCAGGCTGGCGATCAACTCCTCGAAGAAGCGCGCCGATGAGGCGTTGCCATGCACCAGCAGCACTCGCTCGCCATCGTCGTTCTTGTTGGCGTAGATGTGCTGGCGCAGGCGACTCGTCGCGACGGTGCGCGAGCGCACGCCGGGCAGCAGTGGATAGTTGGATCGCGGTGGGACGCTATCCCAGATGTTCCCAATGCTCACAATTGCCTCCTTTGGCCTCCGCTGAGGACGCCTGTGCACGCCAGACACGATGCAGGCGTGGCGCGGGCGTCATCGCCTGGCGCTATTGTGTCCCACGGATGAGCCTGCCAGCAAAGGCCGGGCAAAGCGATGACCAGGCGCGCTTCTGCGCAGCGAGTGTGGCGGAGAGGCGAGGGGAGCAGGCAGGAGGGAACGCCGGAGCGCTCCCTCCGCCTGGGGATGTATGGGAATGCGCGCTATGGCCAGACTGATGACGCCTTGATGAAGCCGCTCACGGGGGTCAGCGTGCCGTTCTTGACCTGCAAGAACTCGAAGTCGCTGATGCCGCCGTGCTGCGTCGCCGACCAGGTGATCGTCGGGCCGAAGCCGGTGTCGTAGCCGGAGAAATCGGTGTTGAGCGCGGTCTGGAGGCTGGCGCGCGTGGGGCTGGCGCCCGCCTTGTTCAGGGCATCCAACATCAACTTGGCCATGATGTAGCCATAGAACTTGTACGCGCTGAAGGTCGAGTCGCTGGTGGTCGCCGCCAGATACTGCTTGCCGATGGCGGTGTTGACATCCGCATAGCCGCTGACGTAGACACCCTCACCCGCCGGGCCGAGCAGCTTGGCCCAGGAGTTGTCGGACATCGGGTAGTTGGCCAGGTAGCCGATGGAGGGCTTGTAGCCTTGCGCCGCCGCCGTCAGGATGAACTTCGCGGTGGGGCCGGGCAGGCCATTCAGCACAATGAGGTCGGGATTGGCGGCCTTGAGCGTCTGCACAGCGCTGCTGAAGTCCGCCTGGGTCGCCTTGTAGCCCACCGAGGCCACCAGGTTCGCGCCGTACTTGGTCAGCGACTCGCCCAGGGTGGTCTTCTGCTGGAGGCCCAGCACGTCATCCTCATAGAGCAGGGCAACATTCTTGGCCTTGAGAGTATTGGTGGCGTAGTAGCCGAGCACATGGCCCTCGTCGCCGTAGTTGGGCTGCGTCATCCACAGCCAGGGGAGCGCCTTGCCGCTGGCGTCCTGGAACTGCGCGCCGCCGCCGATAGGGTCGATGAATGGGACGCCCTTGGGACCGAGATACGATTCCGCGACGTTGGAGTTGCCGGAGCCGCAGACCTGGAAGACGGCGAAGACGCCATCCTGCTCGACGAGCTGGCGCACGGCGTCTTTGGTCTTGGTGGCGTCGCCGTTGTCGCTGACCTGCAGCAGCTTGACCTTGCGTCCGTTGATGCCGCCAGCCGCATTGATCTTGTCGATGTAGAGCTGGTCGCCATCGAGGATGGGCTGGCAGATGACTTTGATCGGGCCGGTGGTGTCGAGCACAGCGCCAATGGTGATCGTGCTGGCGTCCACGCCAGGGACGCTGGCGGCAGGGCCGCTGCCGGTTCCGGCGCAGGCGGTGAGAGCCAGCAACCCCATCATCACAGCGGGGGCGCCAGCGCGGGTCAGCAGGGACGGTCTACGGAGGTTGCGCAGCCGGGAGAAGGACGGCATCGTAGGCACTCCTGTGTTCTCGCGCGCTCAGACGCTGCGCGCGACTCCGGTTCTCGCAGACATGACAACTGAGTCATGTGTCACATCATATACACGACCGCTGGCTTCCCTGTCAAGTGGTCGCGACGAGATTGGGGAAGATTGAGGGACGGGATGGAGGGCAGAGATGGAGAAGAGATGCGGCGGCCAGCGGAACCTCTCCCCCTGACCCCCTCCCCTCCGAGGGAGGGGGAACCCATGGCGACGGTTTGCGGCCATAGTGGGCGTTCCTCACGCCGCACTGCATTCAGGTCGCGCCCATTCTGGCTCCCCTCTCCCGCCTTGGCGGGGGAGGGGCTGGGGGTGGGGGCTTACGCGCCCTGGAAGACCGGGCGGCGCTTCTCATGGAAGGCGCGGCGGCCCTCGTCGAAGTCGCGCGAGGTGGCGCAGGCGATGAAGTGGGCCATCTCCTCGGAGAGGCCAGCGGAGAGGTCGAGGTCAGCGCCCGCGCGAATGGCGCGCTTGGCGTTGGCCAGCGCGATGGGGGCATAGTCGCCGATGGCCTGCGCCATCGCCAGCGCCGTGGACTCCGCCTCGCCTGCTGGCGTCACGACATCCACCAGCCCCCACTGCTCGGCGGTGGTCGCGTTGATCTCGCGCGCGCCCAGCACCATTGTCAGCGCGTGGCCCATGCCAATCAATCGGGCGATGCGCTGCGTGCCGCCATAGCCGGGGATGATGCCCAGCTTGACCTCTGGCATGGCGAAGCGGGCGTCGCTCGCGGCGATGCGGATGTCGCAGGCGGCCGCCGTCTCCAGCCCGCCGCCGTACGAGTGGCCCTTCATCGCGCAGAGGTAGACCTTGGGCGAGCGCTCGATGGCGTCGAGCACCGCGTGGATGCCGCCGAGCCAGGCGACGGCATTGGCCTCGCGCCGCTCCCACGATGCCACGACGTCCATCTCGCCGATGTCAGCGCCAACCGTGTAGAGCCGCTCGCCCGCCCCACGAATGACCACGGCGCGCACGTCCGGATCGGCGTCCAGCGCGTGGACGTGACGCCCCAGTTCCTCGAACATGCCGGTCGTCAGCATATTGCGCGGCGGATTATCGAAGATCAGCGTGGCGACATGTCCCTCACGCTGCATCTGCACGGTTCCCTTGCTGGTCGTTTTCGCCGTGGTCGACATCGTTCTCACTCCCTTCGCACACTGCCCGCGCGGCTTGCGCGGCTGGCCAGACCTGCTCTGGCTTCCACAGGCGAGCGTAGACCGCTAGCAGTACGGCGACGTTACGGAGGGCGTTACGGCGCCGCGGGTGTGACGCGTGTCACAGCGCGACATGCCGAATCGCACGGATGCGGCGCCTCGCGACAGGGCGACCTGGCGCCGTACAATGGGAGCGACCTCACCCCGTATGCAAGGGAGAAACCGTAGCTCCCCCTCTCCCCGTGGGAGAGGGGGCCGGGGGGTGAGGTTCCGGCGTGAATCGAACGAGTGGAGTAGAGGTATCGTCTGCTATGGCCATCGAAGCCAAACCGAAGACCAATGTGATCGCTACGCTGCGCGAGCGTGGCCTCATCAGCCAGATCACCGAGAGCGGGCTCGAAGAGCTGGCTAACCGTGAGCGGCTGACGGTCTATTGCGGCTTCGACCCCAGCCGCCCCAGCCTGCAGATTGGCAATGTCGTCCCGATGGTCTTGCTGGCGCACTTCCAGCGCGCCGGACATCGGCCTATCGTCGTGGTGGGCGGCGGCACCGGCATGATCGGCGACCCCAGCTTCAAATCGGACGAGCGCCAGATGCTGACGATGGAGCAGGTGGAACACAACGCCGCGCGCGTGCGTGACCAGCTCTCCGGCTATCTCGACTTCGAGGGCGAGAACGCCGCCCTCATGGTCAACAACATCAAGTGGCTCGGCAAGATGACGCTGATCGAGTACCTGCGCGATGTCGGCAAATACTTCACCATCAACCACATGATGGCCAAGGAGTCCGTCAAGAGCCGCATCGAGAGCCGCGAGCATGGCATCTCCTACGCTGAGTTCAGCTACATGATCTTGCAGGCGACGGACTACCTGCATCTCTTCGACGACGAGGGCTGCACGGTGCAGGTCGGCGGCAACGACCAGTGGGGCAACCTCACGGCGGGCGTGGATCTGATCCGCAAGACGCGCGAGGCGCACGTGCATGCGCTGACGGCGCCGCTGGTCACCTCGCCAAGTGGCGCCAAGCTGGGCAAAACCGAGAGCGGCGCGCTCTTCCTCGACCCAGAGCTGACCTCGCCCTACGAGATGTATCAGTACTGGATCAACACCGACGACCGTGATTTCGCGCTCTACCTGCGCATCTTCACCTTCATCCCACTGGATGAGATCGCCGAGCTGGAGCGCCAGCAGGCCGAGCAGCCCGCCAGCCGCGTGGGGCAGCGACGGCTGGCGTGGGAGATCACGCGGCTCGTGCATGGGCAGGCGGTGGCCGATGGCGTGGCCGCCGCCTCAGATGCGCTGTTTGGCGCGGGGCTGGGCAGCCTGAAGGCGGAGAATCTGCCCTATCTGGCGCAGGCCGTGCCGACCACCAGCATCGCCGCCTCGGCGCTGGCGGCGGGCCTCTCACCGCTGGATGCGCTGGTGACGGCGGGCGCGCAGCCCTCCAAGGGCGCGGCGCGGCGGCTGATCCAGCAGGGCGGCCTGTATGTCAACGACGAGCGCTGGAGCGACCCGGAGCGCGCCATCACCCGCGAGCAGGCGCTCTTTGGCCGGGCGCTGCTGCTGCGCGCGGGCAAGAACCGCTACCACCTGCTGATGGTGGAAGAGTAGCCGAGGAGTAGCCCGCGCATGGCTCAATTGATCCAGACCGACATCCCCGCGCCGCATGGCCTGCGCGAAGGGCTGCTGCGCCTGCCCGACGCTGTGGCCAATGGCGAGACGACGCCGCAGCGCGCCGCCGTGGTCTGCCATCCGCACCCGCAGTTTGGCGGGACGATGCACAACAAGGTCGTCTTCCGGCTGGCGGCGGCGCTGGTGGAGCACGGCATTCCGGCGCTGCGCTTCAACTTTCGCGGGGTGGGGCGCAGCACGGGCGCCTACGACGAGGGGCGCGGCGAGGCCTACGACGTGCGTGCGGCGCTGGATGCGCTGGCGGCGCGCTACCCTGGCGTGCCGCTGCTGCTGGCGGGCTTCTCGTTTGGCGCGTGGGTGGGGCTGCCGGTGGGCTGCGCCGACGCGCGCGTCACCCATCTGATCGCCGCGGGCGCGCCCGTCTCGCTCTTGCAGGCCGATGAGCTGGCAGGCTGCGCCAAGCCCAAGCTGATCGTGCAGGGCGAGCACGACCAGTACGGCCCACGCCCCGCGCTGGAGGCATGGTTCGCGCGGCTGCCAGAGCCGAAGCGCCTCACCATCGTCCCTGGCGCCGACCACTTCTTCACGCAGCAGCAGAGCGAGCTGGCCGCCGCGCTCGACGCAGGCCTGCAGGCGTGGTTTTCGGAGTAGCCAGCATATGACGGGCTGCGCCTCCAAATCAAGATCGAGTATTGCGCCACGCTCGATATGTGTAAATACCCAGGGCTAAAACACCCAACGTCGCGAAAACGCCAAAGGCCGACGTGGCGCTACAGGCAGTTTCGAAAGTCGCTGCGGCCAGTGGAAACCATCGGCCCTGAATGCCGCGAACTCCTCTTCTCGGCGCGCAGGCCCCTACCTTCAGGCAGGAGCATAGCGTCATCTAGAACAGGTGTGCTACACTCCAGCGGTGCGGCTTGAGGATGCGCCCGCTCCTAGAGACCAGGCAGCCGTACGACTTGGGCCGGGCAGGCCCGTCAGGCGGTCAGGCGCCACCATCGTCCGTTAGGACAGGCGCCGCCTGGGCGTCACTCCTGGGGAGTGTCAATAGGAGAGGCATGATGAAGTATCTTCTTACCTCGGCTGGCATCAAGAACGCGAGCATCCACGAGGCGCTGGTCGAACTGCTGGGCAAGCCAATCGCCGAGTGCGATGCCCTCTGCATTCCCACGGCCGTGTACGGGCACCCCATGGCCGGTCCTCGCAATGCGTGGCGGTTCATCAGCGGACAAGAACCGCGCTGCCCCATGGTTGGACTGGGGTGGAAGTCCGTGGGCGTGCTGGAGCTCACCGCGCTGCCCAGCCTCGACGAGGAGCGCTGGGTTCCCCTGGTCCGAGCGACGGACGTCCTGCTGGTCGAAGGCGGCGATGCCGCGTACCTGTGCCACTGGATGCGCGCGTCCGGCCTCGCAGACCTCCTGCCCTCGCTGCGCGAGACGGTCTGGGTGGGACTGAGCGCCGGGAGCATGGTGATGACCCCTCGTATCGGCGAGGACTTTGTCACCTGGCATTCCCCGGCCGACGATAAGACGCTGGGCGTGGTTCCCTTCTCGATCTTTCCGCACCTCGGGAACCCGGACCTGCCAGAGAACACCATGGCCGCTGCGGAAAAATGGGCGGCCGACCTGGGGGCGCCCGCGTATGCGATCGACGACGAGACTGCCATCAAAGTCGTCGACGGCGCCGTCGAAGTCGTCTCTGAGGGGCTCTGGAAGCTGTTCACCCCCACAGAACCGTAAGACGCTGGCGCGGCCATGAACACGTTGAGCCGCTCGTGCTCTCACTTGGTTGAACGTTCGCGCCGCTCGGTGGGAGGCGCTGCTTCCAGCGCGACACTATTTGCTTGTCGCGGCGCTGGTGACGACCATGACGAGGGGGCGCCGAAGGAGCGCCACCGACCGATTCAGCTCGCGCGCTGCCCAGCAGGATCCGCGATGCGCCCTAGTGGGCGGGCGCGCGGCGACCGCCGAGGCGCGCAGCCACTCCCCAAAGCGAGACGAGCGCCCACACGCCTTCTAGGAGAAGGAAGCCCCACTGCTGCTGCTCGAACGCCAGCACGGCCAAGGTGGCCGAGCCAACGAGGTTCAGCAGGAAGTACACATACGACTGCTGGCGAATGAGCTTGAACTGTGCGCCGACGAATCCCGCGAGCACCATCAACGCGCCCACCACCTGTAGCGCCTGACCCATGACGACAACCTTCTTCACGTAAGGAAAGATGCGTCGTCTTATCCATCCGGGTACGGCGCGTCTCGTCCGGGGCCAAGCGTGGCAATGACCAGACCTATCATACCAAAAGCGACTCGATGGTGGTCGGGTGTATTGCGCATTCACGCTGTCTGCCATCATTAGACGCCAAAAACCTGGCTGGTTGCTTGCCCCTCTCGATGCGCCAATGCCCCGATCTGCGCATCCGGTGTCATTTGCGGCGCAGGGCGTAATGGCGCTGGCTGGCATCTTCGGACAACAAGCTCAGATACGGCGCGACGAAGGCTCATTCTTCGTCACTGACGTCGGTCGTGTAGGGCTGGCGCGTGCTTGACATCCGCGCAATTTACCACGCATCAACATCAAGTCTTTAACAGGCTCTAAGCTTAGCGAGGAGCCATGCTGCCATTTTGGGTGTTCCAAGCTACTCTGTGAGCATGTCCTGGCAGGCGCTGGCTGCGTCGGCGTAGCGGCGAAGCGATCACACGACACGCTGCTCCGCCGCGCGCTCGCAACCTGCATGATGGCGGCGCCCTCCATTGCTTCTCCTCCCTCCCACCTCATTCTCTCTGACCGACAGTCCCATTGCTCTCGCCTGCTCGCGGCGGCTCAAGTATGATAGGCCGGAGCCGCGTGTGGATGCGCGCGAGCCACCAGAAAGCGAGCAGGCATGATCCCCGTCCTCATCGTCGACGACAGTCCGACCGTCCGGATGACCCTGCGGGGCTGGCTCACCGAGGCTGGCTATGAGACGCGCGAGGCCGCCGACGGGCTGGAGGCGCTGGAAGCCCTGCGCGCCGCCCCCACACCGATGGTCGTGCTGATGGACTACCAGATGCCGCGCCTCGATGGCTTCGAGACCCTCAGCCGCGCCGCCGAGGAGGGGCTGGCCCCGCCGCGCTTCGCCTATGTCGCCATCTCCAGCATGGCGGCGCACTTTCCGCCTGCCTTCTCCTCGCTGCTGCGCCAGCTCAGCGCGCAGATTCTCCCCAAGCCCTTCGAGCGCGACGCTCTGTTGGAGGTCACGCAGTTTGTCGAGCGGCGGCTGACCTCGCCAGTCGGCTGATCGCCAACGCGCTCGACTCGGCATAAGAGTTCTCTCATCTCGCTCCGATGGCGCTCCCATGTTCCGCCTCTATGCTTGGGACGACTACCGCGCTGTTCGCTCACTGTACCTGTGGCTAGCGCCGCGCGGCGCATCTCAGACATTTCGGGAGGGAAGAGCATGTGGAGGGGCTATGGCGACTGATCTTACTCAACTGTCTGCGCCCACGGCGACGACCGCCGGGCAGGGCGCTTCGATACCGATAGATGCCCCAGGCCGAGCGGCGGAGACCATTGGCGCGGCTGGCGCGTGGCTGGTCGGCTACTTTCAGGCGCCACGCCGCTGGCCCCACCGCGACCAGCAGCCGCACAGGCGCGCAATTCGCCAGCCGCCCTCGTGGCTTCGGCGGCGGCTTTGATGGCGAATTTGGTCGGCCATCCTTCGCAGGCGGCGCGGTACCGGCGCCACCAGCAGGTGGGTTCAGCGGCGTTCCACCCACTGGCGGGTTCGCGGGCGGCCCGGCAGGCGTCGTATACGTCGGCGGCCCGTCAGCCAACGCGACGCTCATCAGCTATCTGGAGGCGCATCAGGGCAGCGCGCGCTACCTCTTCGCCACCACCAACGCCAATAGCGCGGCGCCCTACATTCTGGCGACAGGCAAGGCGGTCATGGCGCCGGGCGGCTTCCAGGGGAGCGATCCGATTCTGACGCTGGGCCAGCGCCACGGAGCTGACCGGGCAGGCGCAGACGACCATCCACTACAGCGACTACAACATCAGCATCCCCAATGTCCCGCAAGTCTCGGATGTCTCCGACACGGTAACGCTGGCGCTGGCCTTCACCGCGAAGGCCTCGTAGTGACTACTGGTCTATTTGTGTTTGCGTGGTCGCCTGTGATGGTGGTGGGGGTCGGGTTGCTCGCCCACCAGGTCGACAAGCTCAGGCGGGGCAAGACGCATCATCGCGCTGACAAGCCAGTCGAGATTGTCAGGCCGCGCCACCCAGGCCTCGACACCGCCCTCCTGCAGGTAGACGATGGCCTCGTTCTGGTCACCGATGCCATAATAGTCAGGCGCCTGCTTGGGCGGCTGGAGGACGCCCAGCAGATAGAACGGCACGAACGGATTGGACTTCATCGCGGTTTCCAGCGCGCGATCCGCCGCCACGCCAGCGCCTTTCGTTCGGAGCAGCAGCAGCAGGCGCGCGTAGACCAGCGCGGCGCTCGCGTCCTCCTCAAACTGCTTGAGCAGGGTATCAGCGCGCTTTAGCGCGAGGTCGTCGCCTGTGGCGAGCAGCCACGAGGCCAGGCGGAAGCGCACGCCCTGGTTGTCATTGGGGTTGAGCTGGAGCAGCGCGCTCAGATGCTCAAGGGCCGCCGTGCGCTCGCCCTGCGCCCAGAGCGCCATCGCCAGCCCTTCGCGGGCGCGCATGTAGGGGCGCGTCTCAAAATCCATCCAGAACGCGCCCTCGGCGGCGAGTTGCTTGAAGTTCTCTGCCCCAATCGCGCGCTCGCCCGCCTGCACGCCCTGCTCGTAATACGCGCGCGCCTGCTCGACGCTCCTGCTCGACTCGGCTAGCAGCACATAGGCGTCCGCACAATCGGGTGAGAGGTCGAGCGCCTGGCGGATGAGCGCATCGCGCTTCTTGCCGCGCAGCCCCGACGCCTCGTAGACCATATCCTGCGCCTGCTCCAGCGGGGTGGCGGGCGGCGCATCGATCTGCCCACCTTGCGCATTGATCTGCGCGATGAAGGCATTGACCTCTTCCTTGGTCTGGAAGTTCTGCTGTTCGAGCAGGCGTGTCATCGCGGCCATCTGGCGCTCCAACATGCGGGGATCGAAGTCGTGGAAGCCAGCATCGAGATCGATAACGTCGTCGCTGGCGGCGCCATCTGCGGCCTCCCAGGGGGCCAGCGGCGCGGGCTGCGCTCCGGGCTGCCTGGTCGAATGTTGGGCGGTGTGCTTTGGCTTTGGCCTGGCGTCCCGCTTCGTCGTCTTTGGTTTGGCGCCCGATTTCGCGGTGGTCACGCTGCGTGCGGCGTCGCGCGCCGTTCTGCGCTGCGCTGGCTGCCCAGCTGGCTGCACTGGCTGCTGCGTGGTTGGGCGCTGTGGCTCATCTCGCATGCTCTACCCCTCAGCGCGACTGGCAAGCGCCGCTGGCTCCCAGATGCCGCGAGCGCGTACGTCTCCTATGTCGCGCGTGAGAGGCCCGCATCAATGCGGCCATTTTTGCCAGCGCGCGGGAGGGCTGCGCCAGAGCCGCGCCAGAACTGGACTAGAGTTGGGCGAGGATGTCGAGCGCCTCGGCCTGGTCGCGCTCCAGCGTCTTCATGCTGATGCCGCGCAGATAGGCGCAGACCTTCTGGCGTGGCCAGCGCTCCTCGATGCCCAGCCGCACGATCTGCCGCTGACGTGGGCGCAGTCGGTCAATGGCGTACGTCAGTTGCGCGCGGGTGAGCTGCCGCGCCACGCCATCGGCGCGCACGAGCGGCAGCAAGGCGCTCTCCTCGCTGCGTGGCACCGCGCGCAGAAACTCGCGGATCAGCGCGCGTGTCTGGGCGCGGCGCATCGCCTCGGTCAGCACGCTCGCGCCCGCTCCCCGTGCGCTCAGCGCGGCGTAGGCGGCGTCATCGGCGGTCAGCGCATCCAGCGCACGGCTGCCTGCCGCCTGCTCCTCCGGCTCGTCCTGCTCATCCGCCCCCGCATGTGGACGGTTCATCGCTCGCTGATTGGCCTGCTGGGGCGTCATGCCCTGCCCGGCGTTGTGATCCCACATGGCGCCTGCCCTCCCGGTGCTATCTGATCGCTCTTCTCGCGCTTTGCGTTCCTCACGGCGTATCGCTATGCGCAGGATTCATCCCAAATGATAGAACGCCCGTTCTTAGCAAGAATAGAACATCCGTTCTTACTCTGTCAACCGTATGGTTGTGCTGGAGGGTAGCGCAGAGCCCCAAAAATAGGAGGAATGGGGCAGTCGCAGAGGCGCCAGGCCCCTCCCCCTGTCCCCCTCCCTGGTGCGGGAACCCTGAACCCGCATCAGGGCTTCGCTGCCACTCGCCCTTCAGAGAGGGGAACCCAGGCCAGAGGATACAGCGCATTGGCTCAGCGCTTTGGCCGAACAAAACTCCCCTCTCCCTGAGGGAGAGGGGCAGGGGCGAGGGTTCGCGCCAAACGACAACGATCCGACTGAGGGAGGTATTTCAGACTTCGCTTGCCACCTTCATGGCGTCAGGCGGATCAGCAGCGCTTGCGCCAGGCTGTGCGCGCCCGCATCCAGCAGCAGCGCGCCCGCCACCACGATCAGCAGCACGGCCAGCGTGGCGCCCAGCCCCAGCGGCGAGGCGGACGCCTGCTCCGCCTCGGTGATGCGCGCGGCATAGAACTGCAGCAGAATGAGGTCATACTGCATGGCGCGCAGCGTCTCGTCGCTGGTGTCGGGCGAGCCGGTGCGCGGATCCGGCGCAGAGAGCCGCCGCACATGCGCCTCGATGGTGGCGCGGCGCGAGCGCAGGTCGTGCAGCCAGACCCGCCGCCACGCGCGCAGCCCCAGCCGGAAGGGCAGCTCGATCAGCGCCAGATAGGGCAGCGCCAGCGCCAGCGCCACCAGCAGCGCGCGCTCGCTGACGATCAGCGGAGACGCGCCAGCGGCGTAGATCACTGTCACCAGCGCGTGGAGCCCCAGCCCCAGACGACCCGCCAGCAGCCACGCCAGCGCCACCAGCGCGCCCGTCAGATAGGCGAGCGTCGCCACTGCGGGAACCAGCCCATAGCGCCGCGCGCCCGGCGCCCAGCGACGCGCCGCGCCCATCTCGGCGGCGAAACGCAGCGCGCTCACCAGCAGCGCAGGCAGCGCCAGCGCCACCAGCGTCGCCGTCGCCGCCAGCGCGGCGGGCGCGGCCAGCGCCCCCAGCAGCCCGCCGCCCAGCGTCAGCAGGGCGGGCTGCGATGGCGGCAGGCCATGCGCCAGCGGCGCGAGCAGCTCCAGCCGATACAGTGCGAATCCGCTGCCGGCGAAGGCCACCAGCGTCGCCAGCGCGCCCACACCGCCGATCAGCAGCCACCAGGCGCGCAGCAGTCCGGCCACCAGCCGCGAGCCCGTCTGGCCATTGCAGCCGGAGCGGGTCTCGCTGTAGCAGGCGCCCGCCAGCGTCTCGCCCAGCGTGATGCGCCCGCGTCCCGTCAGTAGCAGCAGGATGGCCCACAGCATGAAGGCCAGCAGCGTCACGAGCGCGAAGCTGGCGGCCACCAGCGGTCGCCGCGTCAGGACGTTGGCAGTGGTGACCATGCCCGCCGCCAGCCCGCTCAGCGGCGTCAGCCAGAGCGCGACGATGGTGACGAAGCGCAGCAGCGTCGCGGGCAGCGCGGGCGTGCGGGCGCTATTGAGCGCGCCGCGCAGCTCGAAGAGCGCCTGCCCCATGCGCTGCGGATCAGCCGGAGCGCTCAACGCGCCCTGCCACTCGCCCAGCGCGCGAGTGATGACGCCCGCGCGTCTGCGCCAGAGATAGGGACGGCGGCGCGGCAGCGGGAACTGTTCATTGCTGGCGGCCAGCTCGCTCTCACGGCGCAGGCGGGTGATGTCGCGCGCCAGCCCGACGACCCGCTGGCGATACTCCGGGCTGGCGCCATCCTGCTCCAGCCGCTCGGCGGCCACCGAGAGCCACGCGCGCCGCGCCAGCTCGCCGTAGCCGCTGACGGCGTCGAAATAGGCGGTCTCGTGGATGCGCGCCAGGCCGCTCAGCTCCAGCTCGCGCGCCAGCGCGACCAGCTCGCCCGCCAGCACGCTCAGCTCGTTGATGGCCTGGCGCGCCACATCGGGCGGCTGCACCGCGCGCAACTGCTGGGTCAGCGTCTGCGGGCGCTCCACCGGCCCAGCCTGCCCTGCCCGCTGCGCTGGCCTCGCGATCTCTGGCTCTGGCCCGCCCGTCAGCGCGGCGACCGGCGCGGTCAGGCGGGCGCGCGGCGTCGCCGCCAGCGAAGCCCCCGGCGCGACCCCTGGCGCCGCCGAGATGCGCACGCTGGTGGGGCGACCCGTGGGTCGCGCGGGCGCGCTGAAGAGCTGCGCGGCGGCGGCCCCGCTGATTTGCTCGCCAGCGGGCGCTGGCTGGCTGGCAGCACTGGCTCCGCTGGCGCCAGAGGCTCGACTGCCCAGGCGCTCCATCGGCGGGAGGGTATTATAGTCCAGCTCAGGTAGGCCACCCCCAGCCGACTTCGCCAAGTTAGCCGGATTCGCTGGGTTCGCTGGCTTGGCCGGGCGACCGGCGCCTGGTGGCTGATCCTGTGGCGGCTGTGGCGCGCGCGCTGGCCGCGACGGTTGCGCGCCGCTCGGCCCGCCGGGCGCGCCCGATTGGCCTGGTGGCCCTGATCGGCCCGATGCCCCTGATGTCATGGATGGTGCTCCTTCCGCCGCGCTCTACCGCCTGCGTTCTACCCGACGGTTCAGCAGGTCGCAGAGGTGGGGATTGACGCCGCATGCAGGCCCATTGTACCAGCG
>DATAED010000440.1:0-19116 GCA_036258195.1 Ktedonobacterales bacterium | reverse complement strand
GCCGCGCCCTGAGCAATGCGCGCCACGAGCCGCTCCAGATCGCCCAGGCCATCCAGCAGGGGGCCGAGACGCTGGCGCAGGCTGAGCCGCTCGACCAGCTCGGCCACAGCGTCCAGCCGCGTCTCCAGTGTCGCGCGGTCGCGCAGGGGATGCAGCAGCGTGCGGCGCAGCAGCCGCGCGCCCATCGGCGTGCGGGTGGCGTCGAGCGTGGCCAGCAGCGTGGCACCCTGCTGGCTGGCGCCGCCATCCACCGCATGCGCAGGCTCGACCACCTCCAGCGCGCGCAGCACATGGGCGTCCATCTCGACGTAGCCGCGCGTGTCGTAGGCGCGCAAGTCGCTCAGCAACGCCAGCAGCGGCGCATTGACCCGCTCGATGTACTGGATGATGGCAGACGCCGCCGCCGTGGCCAGCGGCAGCCGTTCGCAGCCATACGCCGCCAGCGTAGCCACACCGAAGTGGCGACACAGGCGGATGCGCGCGCTCTCCGGCTCGAAGGCGTCATCGGCGCAGGGGCTGAGGGTGTACGGGCGCAGCCAGACGCGCTCAGGGGCGTCGTCGCGCGCCACGGCGGCGCTGACCAGCACTTCCGCCGGACTGAGCCGCGCTAGCTCGGCCTGCAAGGCATGCGGCAGATCGTCCGCCGACCACTGCGCGCAGGCGAAGGCGCCGACGCTGGCATCCGCCCACGCCAGCCCCACCGCGCGCGGCAGCCCGGTCGCTGGATCGCGCCGCCCGATGGCGACGGCGGCCAGATACGTCTCGCGGGCAGGAGCCAACATGCCCGGCTCGACCACCGTGCCGGGCGTCAGCACGCGCGTGACGGCGCGCTGAACCAGCCCGCGCCCGGGAGGGCTGACCTGATCGCAGATGGCGACGCGGTAGCCGCGCGCCACCAGCCGCGCGGCGTAGACCTCGATGGCATGCATGGGGACGCCCGCCAGCGGGACGACCTCGCCCGGCCCGAAGCTGCGCGCGGTGAGGGTCAGATGCAGCTCGCGGGCGACTGTCTCGGCGTCGTGGTCGAAGAACTCGTAGAAGTCGCCGATGTTATAGGCCAGCAGCGCATCAGGATAGCGCGCTTTGATGTCGAGATATTGGCGGCGGGCAGGAGTTGGCATGGCGATTCCGGCGCTCGTGGGCGCGTTAGCTCAGCGGACACTCGTGGCGACGCGCGACAATTGTACCACGAACCCTCGCCCCGAGCCCCTCTCCCGCAGACGAGGGGGAGACGGAGCCTGGCCACGCGCGAGTCCCCTGGCCAGGGTCCCCCCTCCCTCGGAGGGGAGGGGGACAGGGGGAGAGGTTCCGCCTGCCCCGCCATCAGGCTCTCCGGCGAGGGAGGCCCCGGCGCTTGGTCGGCGTCAACCTCCATGGAATGATCTGGCATCGGCGATCACGCTCCTCGCCTGGTCGCTGGCCTCTACCCGCGCAGGTGCGACGTCATCCAGTGGATCATGCGGCCCACCCAGTCGCCGATGTGGTCGCGCTCCAGGAAGCCGTGGCCCTCGCGCGGATAGACGACTAGTTCCACTGGCACGCGCTGGTCACGCAGCGCATGATAGAAGGCGTAAGCCTGGTTGACCGGCACGCAGGGGTCTTTCTCGCCGTGGATGATGAGCGTTGGCGTCGTCACGTTCTTGGCGTAGGTAATGGCCGAGCGCTCGCGGTAGACCTCCGGCTGCTCGTTGGGCGTCGCCTTCAGGAAGCGCTCATCCCAATCCTGGATGTTGGTCTGGGCATGGAAGCTGTGATAATCGCTGACGCCCGCGCCCATCATGGCGGCCTTGAAGCGCGTCGTCTTCGTCACTGCCCACGCCGTCATGAAGCCACCGTAGCTCCAGCCCGCGATGCCCAGCCGCTCTGGATCAGCCAGCCCACGCTTGACCGCTTCATCCACGCCCAGCATCAGATCCTCGTAGTCCTTGCCGCCCATATCGCCCAGCACCGCATCGGCGAAGGCCACGCCACGCCCAATGCTGCCGCGCGGGTTGGGCCGCAGGACGGCGAAGCCCGCCGAGACGAGCGGCTGAGTGATCCAGCCGCCGTAGTCGTCGTCGTGCGCCGAGGTCGGGCCGCCATGCACGATCAGGATCAGCGGCGGCGCGCCCGGCCCCTCATGGCGCAGCGGCGGCGTGTAGAGCGCCTGCACCTCCCAGCCATCGGCGCCCGCATAGGTCAGCAGTTGCGATGGCACGCGCGCCCACGTCTCCTCCGCCAGCGGATTCAACCGCGTCAGCCGCCGCCAGGTGATCCCCTCCGGCGCCTCGACCGTCCCGCCGAGCGCGCCATGAGCGATCTCCGCCGGATGCTGCGCGTTGCTCGACAGCATAGCGAAAGCGCGGCCATCGGCGCTGGCGCTCAAGCGGGGCTGGCCGCGCTCAAAATTCGATACACCGCGCTCCAGCGTGGTCAGCGCGCCGCTGGCTTCATCTAGCAGGCCGATCTGCGCCGCCACGCCATCCCAGCCGCTGTAGAGCAGCCGCTGGCCATCGGGCAGCCACTGAACCCAGCCCGGGCTGAACTCGACATTGGGCGTCAGGTTGCGCGCCGCGCCGCCCGCTGCCGGGATGACGAACACATCGCCGCCCACCAGCCCATGATCGCTCCACTCGCCAGAGACATAGGCGATGCGCTGGCTATCGGGCGACCACGCCAGCGCCGACGCCTGGCGCGTCAGATGGGTGAGCTGGCGCACCGCGCCGCCACCCGCCGCGACCACGCCCACCTGCCCGCGATACCAGTCCGTCTCATCTGGCCCATCGCTGTAGTAGAGCGCAAACGAGCCGCCATCGGGCGACCATGCGAAGTCCCATACGGTCAGATCGGGCGGCGTCACGGGCGTAGGCTGGCCGCCCGCCAGCGGTGTCGTCCACAAACGAGTGTGGCGTCCGGGCGTGACCTCGATAGGATCGCTGCTCGGCTCCGGCCCCTCCAGCGTGGTGAAGGCCAGACGGCGGCCATCCGGCGACCACGCCAGCGCCTGCGCGCCGTTGGGCATGGCGCAGACCCGCCGCGCCGCCGCACCCTGGGCGGGCATGACGTAGAGCTGCGACTTGCCAAAGCCGCCTTCATCGGGGCGATCGGAGAGGAAGGCGATGCTCTGGCCATCGGGCGACCAGCGCGCATACTGATCGTTCTTCTCGCTGGAGGCCAGCAGGCGGGCTGACTCGCCCTTGCCGTCGCCCTTGTCTGCCACATCCGCCACCCACAGGCTCATGCGCCGTCGCTGCTGCCCCGGAGCCCACTCTGCCAGCGTGAACGTCACCTGCTTGCCATCGGGCGAGAGCTCCGGATCATGCGGATAGCGTAGCGACGCCATCATCTCCGGCGTGATCGGCTGCCGCTGGATGATCGGCTCGCCGAGCGACGTGGCCTCGCCCGTCTGGCGCGCGGCATCAGAAACGCTCATGCTCTTCTCCTCTTGAGATGGGACGACCTCACCCCCCGGCCCCCTGTCCCACAGGAGAGGGGGAGCCTGGTAGCTCCCCTCTCCCGCTTCAGCGGGGGAGGGGCTGGGGGAGGGGGCTACGGCGCCAGCCGCTCGATGCGCCAGTCGCCAGCGGGCGCGCGGGTATAGCGCAGGCGGTCGTGCAGACGGCTGGGCCGCCCCTGCCAGAACTCGATGACCTGCGGGATGACGCGAAATCCGCCCCAATGCGCCGGACGCGGTACCTCGCGCCCGGCATACGTCTCTTCGAGCGCGCGATACGCCTGCTCCAGCTCGCCCCGACTGGCGATCACCTGGCTCTGCGGCGAGGCCGCCGCGCCGACCTGGCTCCCCACCGGGCGGCTGTGAAAGTAGGTATCGGACTCCGCCGCCGATGCGCGCTCGACGCGCCCCTCCACGCGCACCTGGCGCTCCAGCAGCACCCAGAAGAAGATCAGCGCTGCGCGCGGATTGGCCGCCAGCTCAGCGCCCTTGCGGCTCTCGTAGTTGGTGTAGAAGACGAAGCCGCGCTCATCCAGCCCCTTGAGCAGCGTCATGCGCGCGGAGGGCGCGCCGTCGAGCGTCGCG
This sequence comes from Ktedonobacterales bacterium, assembly GCA_036258195.1. Lineage (GTDB taxonomy): Bacteria > Chloroflexota > Ktedonobacteria > Ktedonobacterales > JADMIN01 > JAKAIY01. Next base: position 15,098 of record DATAED010000440.1, on the reverse strand, counting down.
GTGGCGACGGTCATGGCGTTCGGCTCGGGATGCCCGGCGGCCACGGCGGCGTCGAACCACGCCTGAAACTGGCGGATGGGGTCGGTGTCCATCTGCCCTTCATCGAGGCCGCGCTGCATATATTCCGTGCGCAAGTCTGCCAGATCGCTCATCGTGAGTCCCTTCCACGCCGCTGATGCAAATGCTGCTATTTGCCGCTGCGCCCGTTCTCGCGCCGCGCCGTGCGCCGCTGGGTGGGGCGCGCATCACCGCGCAGCCGCTCATAGGCGACGCGCAGGCCCGCGAGGATCAGGTTGGGCTCCACGATGTCGATGCAGGGCGTCACGCCCGCCATCAGGTCGGCCAGCCCGCCATGCGCGATCACGCGGGCGTCGCCGCCGCCGGGCAGCTCGGCGCGCAGCCGCTTGACCAGCCCCTCGACCAGCCCGACATGCCCAAAGACGATGCCCGACTGCATGCTGTGGGCGGTGTTGGTTCCCAGCGCGGCGGGTGGCGGCGCCAGCTCCACCTGATACAGCCGCGAGGCGGCGCTGGCCAGCGCATTGGCCGAGATGCCCAGCCCCGGCGCGATGGCGCCGCCCAGAAACGCGCCCTCCGCCGAGACGCAGTCGAAGCTGGTGGCCGTGCCAAACTGGATGACGATGGCAGGCCCGCCATAGAGCGCATGCGCCGCCAGCGCGCTGATGATGCGGTCAGCGCCGACCTCCCAGGGGTTATCGACCAGCAGCGGCACGCCAATCGGCGCGTCGTGGCTGATGACGATGGCCTCGCGGCGCAGGTAGGTGGACGCCAGCTCCTGAAAGACGGGGGTCAGCGGTGGCGTGACGCTCGCCATGATGACATCGCAGATCTGCTCCAGCCGGATGCCCGCGTGCGCGCAGAGCTGCGCCAGCAACATGGCATACTCATCGGTGGTCTTCTCGCGCACCGTGGCGATGCGCCAGCGCGCGCGCAGCTGCCCGCCATCAGCAGGGTACAGCCCAAACTTGATGCCTGTGTTGCTCACGTCAATTGTCAGCAGCAGGGAGGCGTCGTCGCCCCCATCGCTCGCCATCGCCTCGCGTCCTCCTGATTGCGACCTCAACCCCCAAACCCTCTCCCGCGAGGAGAAGGGGAATCTGGCTTCCCTCTCCCGCGAGGAGAGGGGTTGGAGGTGAGATTCCATCGCGTCTCTGCCGCGATTGTATGCCCGCCGCGCGCGAAGGGTCAAGGCACAGAAGTGAACCGCTCGCCAGGCCCCGTCACACCAAACGCGCATCCTCGAAGACCTCGACGTCATGATCCGCAATCTCGTCAGGGAAACAAATCTGGATGCGCTCGAGGACATCGGCGGCGGTAATCTTCGCTTTGTTCGCATCGGTCATGCGTTCCAGCCGCAGCATGAGCGCCACCCGATCCATGTCTGGCACGCGCGGATATTGGCGCCACACCGTCTCCATCACGTCAGAATCGTGCATGCCATCCGCTGAATAGACCGTCACGACGAGGTAGTAGAGGGGATTATCAGGATCGGGACTGGCGGCGTCCTGATACAGCGCCAGAGACTCGATGCTTGCCCAGCCAATCACCTCATCGGGAAAGCGCGACGCGTCGCTGATCAGCCCGTGCGGTGTGACCTTCAGCGCAAGAAAGCGAAAGGGAGCGAAGCGCGTCACCACAGCGTAGGCCAGTACGGCGACCAGCAAAACACCCACCGCAATGACATAGAGGCGCATCGAATTTGCATTGTCGGCTGGTGTGCAGACAGGCTCCGATCCGATTGACGAGGTATTCAGTAGAGGTGAATCCATACACGATTGGGGGAAAGCGCAGGCGAGAAAGACGGATAGAACAACCCACACGAGGAGCCATGACTTCAGAGTAGACCGCTTCTTCGGTGAGGTAAACATAACAGTTGCTGACTCGGCCACATGGCGCCCTCCGAAGCGTATTTATACTGATAGTACGCTTCTGGAGGGCTATGGTCAACATGCCGACTTGCTACTGCGCCGCCATGCGCTCCTCACTCGCCGCCACAGGCGACCTGCGCTGCCCGATGAGCGCGCCGATGAGCGCGCCGAGGATGGACGCGACGACCAGCGCCGCGATGGAGCCGATCCAGTCGGGCTTGACCACCATCATGTAGACAATGCCCAGCGCGCCAACGGACATCGCCCACAGCGAGATGCGCAGCGTGGGGTTGGCGAGCTCGCGGCGCACGGCGTTGGGAATCGCGCCCGCGCCGCCCGCGTTCGCCGCCTTCTCCACCGCCTTGAAGCGCCTGCCATTGACCACCGCTCCGGCGACCGAGAAGCCGATCAGCCCGAGGAACCCGAGGACAACCCAGGGCGTGCCGTGCCACGTCCTGATGGCCATGTACAGTCCCGCAACCAGGATCAGCGCGCCGGCGAGCGGAAAGAGCTTCTCCGGCCCCCTGGCGGAGCGCAACCATAGCCGCATGTCGCCGACCGTCTGCGCGCGTCCCATCCCCCACACCGCCAGCGACTCGGCGCCGACCGCCACGAAGAGCAGCAGCACACCGAGGATGTGGACATAGAGCGCTAATTGATACAGTGTCGCCATGAGAATACTCCCCTCCAGTCATTCTGTGGCTCTGGCGTCGCCACCCACCTACGGCGACGACGCAACCCTGTTCAATGGTCGCCGTGCAACAGCATGCGCGAGAGCTTGCGCGGCGGATCGATGATCAGCGACCAGACATTCTGCGCGACATAGGCCGAGATGGGCAGCCGCTCGGGGCGCTGCTCCTGCCCGCCCTCGCGCGTGGTGTGGTCGATGATGGCGCGGCGCACATCCTCCGCCGTCTGGCCGGGGTAGAGCGTGTAGCCCGCGCCGATGTGCTGCCAGAAGTGCGCGTCGCTGCTGCCAGTGGCCGCCATGCCCCACTGGCCATTCAGCCGCCGCACCTCGTCGCGCATCGAGGCGTTGGCGGGCGAGGGATTGTACAGCTCGATGGCGTCAATCTGATAGCCACGGTTGAGCAGATCGTCGATCTTGCGGCGGCTCAGGCTCGGCACCAGCCGCCCCATCGGGTGCGGGATGACGCACAGCCCGCCCTGCGCCTTGATCTGCTCGATGGCCTCCTCGGCGCGCAGCAGGAAGCGCGGCGCCTTGCGAATGAATAGCCCGATGAAGTGACCATCGCGCGTCGTCGTCTCCACGCCCCAGATAAGCTGCACATCGCGCACGTTGTCGCGCTCTATCAGGTCTTGCAGGCGCTTGGCGCCCTCCAGATGGTCGTGATCGGTCACGGCGATGACCTTCAGGCCGCGCTGGCGAGCGACCTCCAGCACACGCTGCGGGCTGGCTGTGCCATCGCCCAGATTGGTGTGCAGGTGCAGGTCAGCGCGCGCCAGCGGCGCGGTCGTCGATTGGTTCGGAAGGTCATTCGCCATAACGCTGTACACAATCCTCTGCTGCTATCGGCCAACGTCGGCCAATGTCGCCCCACACGCTGCGACGTCGTCATGATACCTTAACGAACAGCGCCATCGGGCCGGGGCGCAGGCGCGCGCCCTGCGGCGAAGAGCGCCAGCAACGCCAGCGCCAGCAGCGGAATCGCCACGCCGAACGCGCTCCCAATGCCGATGTGATCGGCCAGCGCGCCCAGCAGCAGCGGCGCCAGCAACACCGCCGACCCCCCAGCGATAGACAGCCGCGCCGTAGCCGTATCCACCTGCTCAGGCACAGTCGCCGCCGCCAGCGCAATCCCCAGCGGATAGACATTGGCCAGCGCGAAGCCCACGACGAACAGCCCGATGATGCGCAGCGGCGCAGACGGCGCCAGCCAGAAGAGCGCAAACCCCAGCGTCCCGACGCCCAGCGAGGCGCCCAGCGTCGTCAACCCACTCACCACGCGCGAGACGCGGCTGCCCAGCGCGCGACCCACCAGCATCGCTAGATAGAAGGCGCTCATCGCCGTGGCAGCGCTGGCGACGGAGAAGCGCGGCTGCGTCGCCAGGAAGCTCGCGCCCCAGTAGCCCAGACTCCATTCGACGCCCGTCTCCAGCGCAATCATCAGCCACAGCGCCCAGAAGGCCAGCGGCATCGGCGCGCGGCGCGACTTTGCTGTCGTTTCGGGGAGCCTGCGCGGCGTCTGCCGTGGGAAGCTGAGCGTATGGTAGCGCGCGCCGATGGCCGCCAGCAGCCCGACGGCGGGCAACAGGGCCAGCCGCCAGCTCCAGCCCGCGCCAGTGACGCCGCCGACGGCCACCGTCGCCAGGATGGCGAACCCGCTGGCGACGACATTGGCCTCTGTCAGCGCCACCAGCCCCCACGCGCCGTGGCGCTCGGCCAGCGCCGCCTGCAACGTAATGAGCGCGCCGTTGCCGAACGCGCCCATCACGAAGGCGCCGAGGATGGTTCCCACCGCCCACGGCGAGAGCGCGACCAGCGCCGCGCCGAGCGCCATACCCAGCCCGCCGACCCAGAAGAGCGTGCGTCGCCCCCAGCGCAGCGCCAGCCGATCGCCGACGACGCCTGTCACCACGGCTCCGAGTGCGAAGGCGCTGAAATGCAGGCTGGCGATGACGTAGCTCAGCCGCAGCTCGCCCCGAATGAACGGCATCAGCGGGCCAAGGATCGCCTGGAGAAAGGCGAAGTAGCCCAGCATCCAGTACGACGCCCATGTCAGCCGCTCGCGCACGAACTTGCTGGAATCTACTGGCGCCACGCGCAGCCCCAAACCACGCCCCTTCCTTGCTCGTTGCTCCCGCATCGTGGGCCCTGAGAGCGCGCCCCATCCCTCAGTCTATTCCATGCGCCCGCGAGTGGCGACAAGCAGGCTGCGGCAGGGATGGGGATCGTGGGGGATGGGGATGGCAGGGGATGGGGATGGCGTGGCGGAGGGAAGCACAGGCGAGGAGGGGGATGGGCAGGCGGGGGAAGCACAGGCGGGTAAACCCACAGGCTAAGGGCCTACGGGCCGCAAAGCCCGCCTGCGCGGGCTGGGACGCTACAGGTTCTGAGCCTGCTCAGGCAGGCTTCGCGGCGGCCCGCAGGCCGCCTCCCAGGCGCGATTTCAATCGCCAGCAGCTGTCCCGCTACTGCTCGCGCTGGAACTTCTCCCAATCCTTCAGGAACGCCTCGATGCCTTTATCCGTAAGGGGATGTTTCGCCGCTTGCTCCAGCACCTTGAAGGGAACCGTCGCGATGTCGGCGCCCGCCTTGGCCGCCTCGATGATGTGCAGCGGATGCCGAATGCTGGCCGCCAGCACCAGCGTCTCCAGATGCTGCTGGCGATAGATGGCGACGGTGTCGCGCACCAGCTGCATGCCATCCTCCGAGGTGTCGTCGAGCCGCCCGACGAACGGACTGATGATGTAGGCGCCCGCCAGCGCCGCGAAGAGCGCCTGGTTGGCGTTGAAGCAGAGTGTCACATTCGTGCGGATACCCTCGGCTGCCAGTCGCTTCACCGCGGCCCAGCCGTTGGGGGTGGACGGCACCTTCACGACGACATTGTGATGCCACGCCGCGAAGCGCCGCGCCTCGGCCAGCATGCCCTCGGTATCGAGGCTGACCGTCTCTGCGCTGATCGGGCCATCCACCAGCTCGGCGATCTCGCGGATGACCGCCTCATGCGACTTGCCCGACGTCTTGCTCATCAGTGTGGGGTTCGTGGTGACGCCGCTCAGGATGCCCCAGCGCGCCACTTCGCGTATCTCGGCGATATCCGCCGTATCCAGAAATATGCGCATACTCTGCGCTCCTCTCAGCTACAATCACATCGAACTGCGCCATGCCACGCAACTCCCCTCTCCCGCAAAGCGGGGGAGGGGCTGGGGGTGGAGGCTTACGCCCGGCGCAGCTCCAGCATGCCATCGCGCACGCGCGTCTCGTAGCGCGGCTGGGCGATGGTGGCTGGCCCCGTCAGCGGCTTGCCATCCTGCATACGGAAGCGTGAACCGTGCCACGGACACTGCACGACCTCGCCTTTTTGCAATTCACCCTCGTCCAGCGGGCCGCCAGCGTGCGTGCAGGTCGCCCCGATGGCGAAGTAGCGATCGCCGGTCTTCAGCACGACCACCGGCACGCCTGCCACCGTCACACGGCGCAGCGTGTGCTCCGGCAGATCAGCCACCGCCAGCGCTGGCTCGAACTCCTCGCCGCCAGCCTCCCAAGCGGTGTGATTGACCGCTGTGCCCTTGTCGAAGACCATGTCGCCGCCAAAATACGCCGCCACCAGCACGCTGATGAGACCGATGATATCCAGCACGACAACGGCCACGGTGATCCCATCACTGGCGCCCAGCCGCAGCGCCGCCGAGATGATGAAGAGAACGAGCGCCAGCGTGTTCAGCGCGGCATGGATCAGCCCCACCGTGCGCTCGGCGCCGTAAGTGTCGCTCCAGTCGGCCAGGCCCGTCACAGCGGCGGCCACCGCGCCTAGCACGCCGACCATCACCGCGACTTCCGCGCCGCGTCCTGCCCATGGCTGCGCGGCTGGCGCGACCAGCCAGATGATGTCGAAGATGACCGCCAGCATCCACGCGCCAATGGGCACATCCGTTATGGCGGGGTGCAGCGGATGCCCCAGCCATGTGCCGTGCAACAGCGTCTTCAGGCGACGCGGTGGCTTGCGGTTGGAGCCAATCACGGCCTTGATGCCGTTTTGCAGGCTATCGCTGATCCTGTCGGTCAGCGAAGGAGCTGGCTCCGACGGCTGGGGATCCGTAGTGGTTGTCGTGTCATCGGTGACATCATGCGAGGCTTCACGCATCTGCTGCGCTCCTTCGAGACCGCCGAATCCTGCTGGCGCGACCTTGCTCTTCGTCTCTGTGTCGTCTTGAGTGCTGCTCGCTGGCGCGCGTCGCGGAGGTCTCATTAAGACCTATACCTGCGTTTTGCTAATTTGTCAACATTATATTGCGATTATTTGACAAACTCGCTGCGCAATGGCTATGCTGAGGATGATCGGGGCTGCGCGATACGGCGCGCGCCCCCGCCGACATGATCGGCGTGAAAGGAGCGTCCAGGATGGTCGGGAACTGGTATCAGCGTTTCCTGGCCAGCACGCGCGGTCGGCTGATCGCCCTGCTGCGCCGCGACCCGCGCACGGTGGACGAGCTCGCCGCGCAGCTTGATCTGACGGACAACGCGGTGCGCGCGCACCTGATGACGCTGGAGCGCGATGGCCTGGTGCGCCAGAGTGGTGTGCGCCGCAGCGGTGGTGTCGGCAAGCCCGCCTCGGCCTACGATCTGACCCCTGAGGCCGAGCGACTCTTCCCACGTCCCTATGCCGCCGTGCTGGATGGCATGCTGGTCGCCCTGCGCGACCACCTGGCGCCCGAACAGGTCGAAGATATCCTGCGCGAGAGCGGCCAGCGGCTCGCCGCCGCGAGCGGAACTGTCCAGCCGGGCCACGCGCCGGGCCACGCGCCGGGCCACGCGCCGGGCGACGGGCGCGAGCTGCGTCCACGCCTGGAGGCCGCCGCCGCTGCGCTCAATCAGTTGGGCGGGCTGGCCGAGGTTGAGGAGCGCGACGGCCAGCTCAGCGTCTGCGGCTATAGCTGTGTGCTAGAGGCGCTCACACCCACCCATCCTGAGGTCTGCCGCCTCTCCGCCGCCTTCGTCAGCGAGATCGCGGGGGCGCCCATGCGCGACTGTTGCAACCGAGACGGCGACACGCGCTGCCGCTTCATCCCCATCTCGCCTGATGCCCCCGCCGACGACGCGGAGTCTGCGCCGGAGCGCACGCGCGCCTCGTAACGTTCCGGCGTGCTCCCACCCCCAGCCCCTCCCCCGCTGTGCGAGGGAGGGGAGCCAAGACAGCGCGCAGTGGGCAGTACGGCTCCTGCTCCCTCTCCCGGAGGGAGAGGGCTGGGGTGAGGGCGCCCGCTCTCGCTTGCCACGCCCGCGCATCTGTGCGTACATGCGCCTGGAGCCCTTGAGATGCCGTTGGGCAAGCTGACGGAAGCGACAGGAACGCATATGGAGCCACACAATGACGCCGACAAGGCCGGCGAGCGCGACGATCAGCCGCAGGGCGCGGCAGGCGTCAGCGGCGCCACCAACTTCGTGCTGTTCGACTTTCGCGCGCTGACCACCTTCGACGAGCGCCGCCCGCACGTCGTGACGCTCTCCGAGACGGGCGCCGCGCGGCTGCTGCTGGTGATGCTGCGCGCCGGGCAGACGCTGGCCCCGCGACCGCTGAGCAGCGAGACCAGCGCGCAGGCGCTGCGCGGCAGGCTGCGGCTCACCGTCGGCGGCGATGCGACGACCACGCCATCCTCCGCTCCATCCTCCGCTCCGTCTTCCATCGAATTGCGCGCCGGACGTCTGGCGCAGATCGAGGCACAGACCCCCTGGCGCTTCGATGCGATCAGCGATGCGGTCATCCTGCTGAGCCTGACACCCAGCCCTGGCGCCGCCACACTCGATGATGCGCTGCGCGGCGCGGCTGGCCCACTCGTCATGCGCGCCTGAGCGCGCCTGGTCGCAGGCAGGCGGGCGCCGACTCAGCCATTGGCCAAAGGATTGCGAGCCAGCGCGACGCCGCCAGGAATGCCAGCGCCCCGAAATATGTGGTCGATCCGTAACACGGTGGATGGAACGATTGTGGAGTGGGTCAATGGCTGAGCCAGACCGACCAGTTGTGTGTGTGGTCGATGACGATCAGGACATCCGCGAGAGCCTGCGCTTCCTCCTCGAAGAGGCTGGCTACACGGTCGAGGAAGCCGACAACGGCCTGGAACTGCTGACACTGCTCCGCACGCAGCCGCGCCCGCGTGTCGTGCTGCTAGATCGCATGATGGGGCAGCTCGACGGCATCCAGACCTTGCGCCAGTTCAGCGGGGAGCCGACTGCGGTGCGACGTAACACCGTCATCATCTTCATGTCGGCGCGCAGTGATCATCCCGACCCAGCGAGCGCTGACCTGATCGCCAAATGGATCTTCGCGACGGTCGTCAAGCCGTTTCACCTCGATGACCTGCTCGCGACCGTCACCCGCGCCAGCGCTCAGCTTGGCGCGCAGCTTGCATGAGAGCGCAGTGAACACACCCGAACACCAGGATAGGCGGCCAGCGGAGCAGCCCTTCAGCCCAGGGGAACATCGGTATGGATCAGGTGAACTCGACGCCGTCTGCCGCAGTGTCGCACGAAAACGACCGACTATTCCCCAGCGACGGCGAGATGGCGCGCCTGATGCACATAACAGAGTGGTCGACGAACCTCCTTGGCCCGGTGGAGCAGTGGCCACAAAGCCTGCGCACCGCTGCGGGTATCTGCCTGCACTCTCGATTTCCGATCGTCATCTTTTGGGGGCCAGAGCTGGCGCTGCTCTACAACGACGCCTACCTTCCCATGCTAGGGGACAAGCATCCGCAATCCCTTGGTCAGCGCGGGATGGAGTGCTGGTCTGAGATCTGGCACATCATCGGGCCGATGCTGAAGGGGGTGCTCGACGAAGGCGTCGCGACCTGGTCGAACGATCAGTTGCTGCTCCTCAATCGCAAAGGCTACTTCGAAGAGGCCTACTTTACCTTCTCGTATAGTCCGATCTACGGCGAGCACGGCGGCGTGGATGGCGTCTTTTGCGCCGTCACCGAGACAACTCACCGGGTGCTCTCAGAACGCCGCGCGACGGCAGCGCGCGAACTCGCCGCCGTCGTCGTCTGCGCGCCAACCACCGAAGAGGTCTGCGTGCAGACGATGCGCGCACTGGCGAAGGAACCCAACGCTGTGCCTTTCGCGCTGCTCTACCTGCTCGACCATGACGGCCGCTATGCCCACCTGGCCGCCTGTAGTGGTCTGACGGCAGGTGAGAACCCATCGTTCGCGCCGAAGGATATAGACCTGGCGGCGGACGATGCTCCAGACGACACGTTTCGCTGGCCGCTCCGGGAGGCGGCGCGGAGCGGCCAGCGCGAGGTCGTGACCGACCTGCCGCGCTGGCCGGGAGTCATTAGCGCGCCCGCAGCGATGGGCGCGCTGGCGCTTCCTCCCAGGGCAGTAGCGCTGCCAGTTGTCGAGCCAGGCCAGGCGGCGCCTTCGGCCATCCTCGTCGTCGGCGTCAACCCGCACCTGGCGCTGGACGACGATTACGAGCGCTTCCACGAGCTGCTGGCAAGCCACCTCGCCTCCGCCCTGGCCAGCGCGCATGCCTATGAGGAAGAGCGGAAGCGCGCGGACGCGCTGGCGGCCATCGACCGCGCCAAGACTGCCTTCTTCAGCAATATCTCGCATGAGTTCCGCACCCCGCTGACACTGCTGCTCGGCCCGCTGGAAGACATGCTCAAGGATACTGAGCAGCCGCTCGCGCCGATCCAGCGCCAGCGGCTGGAGGTGATGAACCGCAATGGCTTGCGCCTGCTCAAGCTGGTCAATTCGCTGCTCGACTTCGCCCGCATCGAGGCCGGACGCACGCAGGCGTCCTACGAGCCAACCGACCTGAGCGCCTACACCGCCGAGTTGGCCAGCGCCTTTCGCTCCCTGATCGAGCGCGCGGGCATGCGCCTGATCGTCGATTGCCCGCCGCTGGAAGGCGCCATCAGCGCGCCAGTCTATGTCGACCGCGATATGTGGGAGAAGATGGTCTTCAACCTGCTCTCCAACGCCTTCAAATACACCTTTGCGGGCAGCATCACGGTCTCGCTGCGGGCCGGCGACGGTGGCGCAGCCGTCGAACTGGCGGTACGCGACACGGGCGTGGGCATCCCCGCCGACGAGCTGCCGCAGCTCTTCGAGCGCTTTCATCGCGTCGAGGGCGTGCGCGCTCGCACCCATGAAGGGTCGGGCATCGGCCTCGCCCTGGTGCAGGAGCTGGTTCACCTGCATGGCGGCGCGATCCGCGCGGAAAGTGTGGAGGGCGCAGGAACGAGCTTCTGCGTCCGGCTGCCGACAGGCGTGGAGCACCTGCCTGCCGACCGCGTGCGGGCCAGCCGCACGCTCGTCTCCACCTCACTGGGCGCTGCGCCCTACCTGGAGGAGGCCTGGCGCTGGCTGCCCGAAGCCACCGACGCCAGCGACGCTAGCGACACCCCAGCAGCCGCGTCAAGCGACGCGACGGACGACTTCGCGCTGAGTGGGACGCTGGCGCCACAGGCGAGCGACGCCCGCCACCGTCGGCCCGCGCACATCGTGCTGGCCGACGACAACGCTGACATGCGCGACTATCTGAAGCGGCTGCTCGCCACGCGCTATATCGTCGAGACGGCAGCCAATGGCGTGCAGGCGCTAGAGTTGATCCGCCGCCAGCGGCCCGATCTGGCGCTGGTGGATGTCATGATGCCCGAGTTGGATGGCTTTGGCCTGCTCCGGGCGGTGCGCGCCGACCCCCAGACAGCGCATCTGCCGGTCATGCTGCTCTCGGCGCGCGCTGGCGAAGAAGCCACCGTCGAGGGGCTGGAGGCTGGAGCCGACGACTATCTGATCAAGCCGTTCTCGGCGCGTGAGGTGCTCAGCCGCGTAGCAGCGCGCCTGGAGATCGCACGCGCCTGGGCCGACGCTGAGCGCCATACCCACGCCGCCCTCACGGCGCTGCTGGAGATGGCGGCGACCATCGTCACCGCGCCAGAAGACGGCAGCGAGACGCCAACGCCTGCGCGTGAGGTGGTGATCGATCGCGTGCTGCATCTGGCGCAGGGTGTGTTTGCTGGCCAGTACGTCGGCGCTGCGATACTGGACTTCGCTGAGGATAGCATCGAGCCACTCGGCACGGTGGGATTGCCGCAAGAGCAGGCGGCAAAGTGGTGGAACGGTATGCAAGCGATACCCTTGAGCGGATTCGTGCCAGCAGAATTGGCCGCCCAACTGCGCCGCGAAGAGATCCTCGAACTAGACCTGAGCGGCCAGCCACCCATCCCCGGCCAGGACTATTTCGGCATCCAGCGCGTGCTGGCAGTGGGGCGAAACCTGGCGGATGGCCGCTTCAGCGTCATCACTATCGAGCGACGCGGCGCCGTCGTCTTCTCGCCGCAAGACCGCAACCTGGCGCGTGCGGCGATTGGCCTGGTGGCGCTGGTGATCGAGCGCGAGCAGCTCACCCGCGAGCGCGAGGGCGCGCGCGCCGAGGCGCATGCGCTGGCCGAAACGACACGCCGCATGAATGAATTCATGGGCATCGCCTCGCACGAGCTGCGCACCCCGCTGACCAGCTTGACGGCCAACGTCCAACTGGCGTCGCGCCAACTGCACGGCCTGAGCCAATCGGTGGAATCAGTGGCGTCGTCCGGGGCGGCGAGCGAGCCAGAGAGCGCCGCCATGCGCGCCCGGCTGGAGCGCGCCGAGATGCTGCTGGATCGCACTAACCGGCAGGTGCGGCGGCTCGACCGGCTGGTCGATGACCTGCTCGATGTCTCACGCATCCACGCAGGCAAGCTGGAAATGCGCTGCGAACGCTGCGACCTGCTGGCCATCGTGCGCGAGGCCGCACAGGAGCAGCGCGCCGCGTGGCCGCGCCGCCACATCGCGCTGGAGCTGCCGCAGCGGGCCAGCCTGCTGATCGACGCCGACGAGGATCGCATTGGCCAGGTCGTCACCAATTACCTGACCAACGCGCTGAAGTATTCGGCGAAAGATCAACCGGTGACGCTGCGGGTGAGTGTGCGCGGCACGCAGGCGCGCGTGGAGGCGCACGACAGCGGGCCAGGATTAACGAAGGAGCAGCGGGGGCGTCTCTTCGAGCGCTTCTATCGCGCGCCGGGCATCACCCAGCAGAGCGGCTCCGGCGTGGGGCTGGGACTCGGCCTGCACATCTGCAAGACCATCGTCGAGCGGCACAGCGGCAAGGTCGGCGTCCGCAGCGCGCCAGACCAGGGCAGCGTCTTCTGGTTCACGCTGCCCCTGGCCGATGAGCCGCCAGAGCGCCCCACGCCCTAGCCGCCGGAGTTGTCATCCAGGCGCCTGGGCCGTCGCGCACAGGCATGACCAGGCACGGCGCATGCTGGGCAGACGGTCGATGCACGCGGAGTTGTCGCGTTCCATTGCGACGTCGCAATAGTGGAGTGTGGCTTCGGTCTGGCGGGAAGGGAGGTGTGGAACGTGGCGGCTGATCACAAGCATCCAGATGACCAGCATGGAGCGTCTGGCGCGACTACCCAGCGACCCCAGCGCATCGCTGCCGAGCGCGACGCTGACCTGGCGTTGCAACGCCAGGCGAACCTCATCAATCTCTCCTTTGAGCCGATTTTCGCCTGGAGCGCGGAGAGCGGCATCGTCGAGTGGAATACCGGCGCCGAGCAGCTCTACGGCTACACACGAGCGGAGGCCCTCGGCCATGTCACCCATGATCTGCTGCGCACCGTGCATCCTCTTCCCCTGAAGCAGCAGCTCGCAACGCTCGAACGCGACGGTCAATGGACCGGCGAGGTGCGCCACACAACCAAAGACGGGCGCGAGGTAGTGGTGGAGAGCCGTCAGCAGATCATTGATCTGGGCGGCCAGCGGCTGGTTTTGGAGACAAATCGCGACGTGACGGAGCGGCGCTGGCTGGAGCGCCAGGCGCAGGAGCGCGCGGCCCGGCTGGAGGCGATCTTCGCCGCCGTCGCCGATGGGCTGTTCGTCTATGACGCCGAGGGTCGTGTCGTCGAGCGCAATCCCGCCGCCGCCGCCATGTTCGCCGCCGTCTCGCCACCCGGGTCGCTCGACGCCACGGTCTATGAGCGCGGTCGGCAGCTCGGCGACGGCATGCGCGATGTCGCAGGACAGCCATTGCCTGAGGAGCAGTGGCCGCAGGCGCGCATCGCCCGGGGCGAAACGCTCAGCGGCCAGTCGTCAGTGGACATCCGTGTGCAGCGCGCCGATGGCGAAGATATCTACCTCAACGTCAGCGGCGCCCCACTGCATGGCGAAGACGGCGCGATCACGGGCTCCGTGGCGCTCTATCGCGACTTCACCGAGCACTGGGAGATGCACGAGACCGTGCGGCAGCGCACACATGATCTGGAGATTGCCAACGCCCGCCTAAGCACGCTGGTCGAGGTGTTACCTGTCGGCGTCGCCATCGTGGACGCCACCGGCAAGCCAGTGCTGGTCAACGACGCCGTCCGCCAGATCTGGGGGCAGGAATTGCCGTTGGCCGAGAGCGTGGAGCAGTATGGCGAGTACGTAGCGTGGCAGGCGGATACCGGGCAGCGAGTAGCCGCCAACGCCTGGGGGCTGGCGCGAGCGCTCAGCAGCGGCGCCGTCTCCATCGGCATGGAGTACGACATCCAGGCATTTGACGGAAAGCGCAAGACGATCCTCGATTCAACCGTCCCGCTACGCGATGAGTCCGGGGCGGTGACGGGCGCTGTCTCCGTCGTCTTCGAGATCACCGCGCAGAAACTGCGGACGGCGCGCTTGCGTGCGGCGGTCGAAGCCTTCATTGCGATCACGCGCGGCCTCATGGAGGCGCCGAGCGACGGCGCCCAGGCGCACGATGCTGGCGCCTCGGCTCCAGACACCGCAGGCGAGACGTCCGCACAGCCCCAGGACGAAAGCCCGCTGGCGCGTCGCCTGACGGAGCTGGCGCGCGGCATCCTGGGGTGCAGTCGGGTGGTCGTGACCTCCGTCGAGGAGGTGGATGGGCGCCTCTACGACTGGCCAGTAGCCATTGTCGGCCTGGCGCCCGAGGAGGAGCGTCGGTGGTGGGCCGAGCAGCTCGCCGCGCGCCCACGTGAGCTGGGCCTGGGTCTGACGCCGGAGGATCGCGAGCGCCTGCTGGCAGGTGAGGCGCTGACACTCGATCTGACCCGCCCGCCGTACCAGGTCGCCAACAATTACGGCGTCACCTCGTTACTCTGGACAGCTATGCGCACGCAGGGCAGGATCGTTGGCATGCTCGCGCTGGATTTCGAGGATCCCGGTGGCCAGGCGCATGTCTTCACGCCGGAGGAGATCCAGATCGCGGAAGCGGTTGCCCGGCTCGGCGCGGTGGTGCTGGAGCACGACCGCCTGCTGCGCGAGCGCGAGGCGGCGCGCGCGGAGGCGCTGGGACTGGCTGAGGCCAACCGGCGCATGGATGAGTTCCTGAGCATTGCCAGCCATGAGTTGCGCACGCCACTCACCACCATCATGGCCAACCTTCAGCTCGCCGAGCGGCGCGCGCGGCAGCTCCTCGCGACGGAATCGCGGGAGAACGCAGACGCGCCAAGCGGGCGCCAGAAGCGTGGGAGCGG
>DATAED010000439.1:0-7617 GCA_036258195.1 Ktedonobacterales bacterium | reverse complement strand
GCCCGATGCGATGCACCATCGCCAGGGCGCTCTCTGGCCAGCGCCGCGCCACCTCGGCGGCGATGCGCGCCATCTCGCTCTCGGCCATCTCCGGGTAGGCGTCGTACTCCAGCGAGCGCACCCGCTTGCCGCGCGCGTTGTCGCGCACGACGCCAGCGAAGGTCACGACGCCGCCCGCGCCCGCCGTGGTCACCGCTTGCTCCAGCGCGCGAATGGCGGCGCTATCGAGCGGATCGCGGGTGATGCTGATGATGGATGCGGGCGGCTCGGTCGGCATGGCCGACACGGCTGGCGCCGCCGGAGTGGGCGGCCTGGGCGCCGCCTTGCGCGCCTTCGTCTTGTCTGCCACGGCTCAGCCTCCCCCCAGCGGTGGAATGAATGCCAGCTCGGCGCCCTCGCTCAGCGGCGCGTCGGCAGGCGCATAGCTTCGATTGACGGCGGCGGCGCAGGCGGGCAGCAGCGCGGCCAGCGCGGGCTGTCGCTCCGCCAGCAGCGCGCGCGCCTGGGTGATGGTCGCGCCATCGGGCAGATCGAGCGCCTCTTCGGGCGTCCCTACGGCCTCGCGCAGCGCCGCAAAATAGCGAATTCGTACCTGCATAGCGGGCCGTCGTCCCTCCCAATTCATCAGCGCCCCTGACGCCATTTCCGCGCCCTTCCAGTGTACCGCGCGCGGCGGCTCCCTCGCCAGCGACCTCACCCTCTCACTCCCGCCCCCCCAATAGGGCGAGCGAGTCACTACACCGCCCGCGCCCGCACGATGAGGATGGATGGCGCCTCGCGCGCGCCGGGAACCGCCTGGACGCTGCGGCCCGTCGCCTGTGGCTCTGCCAGACGCTCCAGCGCCAGCCCGACCTCGACGAGCGTGTTCAGGTAGGTGGCGAGGGTGCGATGGTATTCGCCGACCTGCCCACGCACGCCAGACGAGTTGGCTGATGTCCAGAAGCGCTCATCGAAGTAGCCGCTCACCTCGCGCGCAGGCGCGCCATCCTCGCGCGTGACCCAGCGCGAGGATGGCGTCTGGTAGCAGGGATGCGTGATCGAGAAGACGAACCATCCTCCCGACTTCAGGATGCGCCGCGCCGTCTGGAGCGCGGCGCGCAGGTCGGGAATCGGCATCAGCGCCATGCCGCAAGTGACGCCATCGAACGCGGCGGTTCCCAGGCCAGCGCCATCCTGCGCATCGGCCAGCGCGTAGCGAACGCCGAGCGGTTCAGCGGCCTCGTAGCGCTGGGCCAGCGCCAGCAGCTTCTCCGATACATCGGTTCCCGTCACCTGTGCGCCGCGTCGGGCCAGCGCCCGGGCGATGAAGCCCTGCCCACAGGCCAGATCGCAGACCATCTGACCGTCAATGTCTCCCGCCAGCGCCAGCATCCCCGGCAGGATGACCTCCTCATAAAGAGGATTCTGGCGCAGATAGGCGTCATACCAGTCGGCGATGGAGTCGTAGGGCGTTGCGGACATCGGCGAGTCTCCTGGATGGGCACGTGGCGCTGTGAGGCTACTCGCTGATTCTAGCGCCCGGCGAGCTGGCTGGCCAGGTCGGAGAAGAGCCGCACGCCGTAGCCCGTCGCGCCAGGCTCGCCCTCGGCGTCGCGTGCGCTGCGGGTGGCAGTACCGGCGATGTCGAGATGCGCCCAGGGGGTCGCGCCGACGAAGTTGCTCAGCACCTTGGCGGCAGAGATGGAGCCTGCCGGACGCCCGCCGCTCTGCTTGACGTCGGCGACCTCGCTGTGGATGAGCTTGTCGTACTCGTCGTCCATCGGCATCGCCCAGACGCGCTCGCCTGAGACGCTCGCCGCCTGCTCGACCGCGCTCTGAAACTCCGCGTCGTTGCTGAAGAGTCCAGCGCGTACGCCGCCCAGCGCGACGGTCATCGCGCCCGTCAGCGTGGCGGCGTCGATGATGGGCGCGCAGCCCTGCTTGACGGCATAGCTGAGCGCATCGGCCAGCGCCAGGCGTCCCTCGGCGTCGGTATTATTGATCTCGATGGTCTTGCCGTTCGAGACGCGCAGGATGTCGCCAGGGCGATAGGCCGATCCGCTGGGCATGTTCTCGGTCGCCGGGACGAGTCCGACGACGTTGATGGCGGGCTTGAGCAGCGCAATCGCGCGCATCGCGCCGATGACTGCCGCGCCGCCGCACATATCGAACTTCATGCCCAGCATGCCCTCGTTGGTCTTGAGTGAGAGGCCGCCGGAGTCGAAGGTGATGCCCTTGCCGACCAGCGCCAGCGCAGGCGCCGACGGTGGCCCGCCCGCATAGCGCAACACGATGAAGCGCGGCTCCTCCACGCTGCCCTGGTTGACGCCCAGCAGCGCGCCCATCGCCTGCTCGCGCATCCAGTCCTTGCCGTGAATCTCGCAGGCCAGCCCGACCTCGGCGGCCATGGCGCGAGCGCGCTCGCCCAGCTCGGTCGGCGTCATCACGTTGGGCGGCTCGTTGCCCAGATCGCGCGCGAAGTTGGCCGACTCCGCCAGGGTCTGGCCGCGCTGCACCGCCGCGCGCAGGGCTGGCTCGCGTCCGCGCCCCAGAATCGTGATGGAGGTGATGGCGCGCGGCGGCTTTTCGCTGCGTGGCGCCTTGTACTGGGAGAAGGTATAGAGGCCTAGCAAGGCGCCCTCGGTGGCGGCGCGCGCGGCGGAGGCCAGGTTAACGCCCGACTCCGCCCAGGCCAGCGCCAGCCCGATCTCGCGCGCGCCAGCGTCGCGCAGGGCGCGACTGGCAAGCGAGGCCGAGCGCCGCACGCGGTCAACGCTGAATTTGCCACGCGCGCCCAGCCCGATGATGGCGACGCGGGTTGGCTCGATCTTGCCAAGCGTGTGCAGCAGCGTCACTTCATCCGCCGCGCCGGTGACCTCACCATTGGCCACCAGCTCGGCGATGACGCCCGCCAGTGCCTCATCCAGCGTCGCCGCGGGCCCCTGGAGCGTCTTTTCATCGGCGAAGATGCCCACTGCGAGCGCGTCGCCCTCGAATTGCTGCACGTCGCGTGTGCTGACATGTGTCTGGATCGCCTGTGCCATATACCTGCCTCTGCCTTCTGGCTGCGCTCAATCGCGCGAGTGGATGGGGATGATTGCTTCGTCGGGAGTCGCCGGGAGATGATGATGCGCACGGTGGCGCGCAGGCCAACCACGGCGCCGCGAGCACGGCGTCGCCTTCCAGCATAGCATGGCGGGCAAGTAGATGCGTATCCAATCGCGCAGGCGAGACGATGCCTCGAAGTGGCAGCCGCTGTTCAAGCCGATCCGTTGTCGAGACAGCGCCTGATCTCTGCCAACAACTCGGCGTTGGGAACCGGCTTGAGGAGGCAGGCATCAGCGCCTGCTTGCAACGCCTCCTGGTGTTTCCGCACGTTGGGCGTGCCGGTCACTACGATGATGGGGATGTGGGCCAGGGTAGGAGTGGCGCGCACGTGGGCGATCAGGTCGAGCGCGCGGGCGCCCAGATCGGCCACGATGAGGCTGATCGTGTGGGTTTCGAGCGCGCTCCGGCCCGCATCGAAGTTGGCGCAGGCGACGCAGCCGAACTGCTCGACCAGTAGCAGCATCTCGATGACGGTGCGATTCCCTGAGTCGTTCTCGACCAGCAGGATGGTCGGCGCAGGCGTCGGCGCGCTGGGCGTATCGGCGCCAAAGGTGGGTCTGCTCGTCATGGGGGCCAGCCTTCTCGTCATGCGAGCGACGCAGCCGCCCGCAGGGTGAGCCACGCAGATGAGCGTTTGCGCCTGTGTGGTCGTGCGCGCCGTCATGCGCTCTGCCATGCGCTGCGTGACAGGCTGAGTCGGCGTTCCTTTCCCCCTCACCCCAATCCTCAGCGAGCGTACTTCAGCCTTATCGCCATTGTAGTCAGCTATCCAGGAGGGGTCAAGTCGCCCATATCTCGCATCTCGCATGCGGTGCAGACGCAAGTCGCGCCTTGACAGCCGCCCACCGCGCTGCTATAACATTAGGCAGTTGTCGAATGTATAGTATTTGATAGATGGCTGACGCAGTAGCCAAGGCGAAGGGAAGGCGGCTCATGGCATCATCGGGATGGGACGCGACAAGGGCGCGTCCCCCGGCGGGCGGCGTCCGCGTGGATGCTGCGCCCGCGTATGATGGCGTGATCAGCCTGGGCGCCATCGCGCAGCCACGCCTCGTGCGCAGCGCTGAGTGGCGCGCCTGGGCGGAGACGACAGCGCGCGGGCTGCGTGTCGAGCAGTGGCGCCTCACTCGCAAATGGTTCGCGGAGACGCCCATCGGCCTGGCGCTGGTGGCGCTCGCGCCGCTGCTGACGGGCGCTCGTGACCTCGCCGACCTGGCCACCACGCTGGAGGCGCTGCCGTTGGGTGATCTGGCGCGCATCGCAGCCACCGCCGATATGGTCGATCCGCAGACGCCGCTCGATGCCAGCGACCTGCTGGCGCTGCAGGGTGATCTGGCCGCCGCGCGCCACTTCTGCGACCGCTACCTGGGCGAGGCGCCGCGTCGTCGCGCGGCGATGGCGCGCGCGCTGGTCGACCCCGAGGGCATGCGCGCAGAGTTGGTGGCGCTGCTGCGCGCCCACGACGAGCAAGTCTATCGCGCGCTGGACGCGCAGGTGATGGACGAGCGTGAGCGCGGCGCGAGCGCCCTGCGCGCCCAGATCGAGCGCGCTGGCGGCGCTATACCTGCCTACATTCGCGGGGGCGATGACTTGCAGGGATTCACGCCGGTCGTGCTGGGCGTCTCGACCATCCTCGGCGATGCGCTGAGCCTCTATTACCACGACACTGACCGCACGCTGATCGACGGTCTGGATGGAGACGCCTACGAGCCATTCATCGCGGTCGTTGGCGCGCGGCGGGCGCTGGGCCTCGCGACGCGGCGACGCAGTGGCGCGCTGCCAGACGCCGCCGAGCGATTCGCTGATCCGGCGGGTCGCTGGGCCGCGCTCTACACCGCGCTGGGCGATCCCTCGCGCCTGAAGATCGCGCGGTTGTTGGCTGAGCGGCCCCACTATGGGCAAGAGCTGGCGACGGCGCTGGGGATGTCGACCGCGACCATCTCGCATCACCTGGGCGCGCTCAACAAGACCGGCGCGCTGGCCCTGGAGCGCCGCGCCCATCGCACCTACTTCACCATCGACACACACGCCCTGCGCGAGCTGCTGCGCGAGGGCGAGCGCTTCGCCCTGGGCGAGCCGGATGCGCTGGGTGAGTCGGATGCGCGAAAGGATAGCCGGCGATGATGCGCGTGGTTGGCCGCATGCAGTTCGCGCGCTCCCTGCGCTCACGGCGTTTCGCCTGGCTGTGGAGCGGCCAGACGATCTCGGCGATGGGTGATGGCGCGTTCCTCACCGCGCTGGCCTGGCAGGTGCTCGTGCTGACGGGCTCGGCGACGGCGATGGGGGTGGCGCTGGTGGCGCAGTCCATCCCGCTGATCCTCTTTATGCTGGTGGGCGGGGTCGTCGCCGACCGCCTGCCACGCCGCCTGACGCTGCTGTGGTCCGATGGCGGGCGCGCCGTCGTCACGCTGGCTGTGGCGGCGCTGGGCTTCACGCATCATCTGCAATTCTGGCATCTGGTGGCGCTCACGGCGCTCTTTGGGTTGGCCGAAGCCTTCTTTCGCCCGGCGTACCAGTCCATCCCGCCGGAGCTGGTTCCTGTCGAAGACCTGCCCTCTGCGAATGCGCTCTCCAGCTTCACCCGCAGCATCAGCACGCTGATCGGCCCGGCGGTCGGCGCGACGCTGGTGGCCGTTGCCTCGCCCGCAGGCGCCTTCGCCTTCGACGGTCTCACCTTCGTCATCTCGGCGATTTGCCTGGTGGCGATGGGCCGTGTAGATAGCCCGCGCCGCGCGGAAGTTCCCGCCGCCGCGGCGGGCGAGGTGGTCGCGGTA
Source organism: Ktedonobacterales bacterium (assembly GCA_036258195.1). Taxonomy (GTDB): domain Bacteria; phylum Chloroflexota; class Ktedonobacteria; order Ktedonobacterales; family JADMIN01; genus JAKAIY01. Next base: position 1,756 of record DATAED010000439.1, on the reverse strand, counting down.
GGGGTCGGCGTGGGCGAGGTCGCGGGCGCGGCAGCGGCGCTGGCCGAAGCGGAGCTGGCGCTGAAAGACGCGGCGTCGGCGTCAGCTGAGCCTGCCCGGCGCGGCGTGCGCGGCATGCTGAGCGACATCCGCGAGGGACTGGCCTATGTGACTGGCTCGACCTGGCTCTGGCTGACCATCGCGCTGGCCTCGCTGGGCAATGTCGCCTACGCGCCGCTCCAGGTCTCCCTGCCACGGCTCGTTCACGATACCTTTCACCAGGGCGTGTGGCTGCTGGGCGCCATCCTGACGGCGCTCTCGGTGGGCTCGATTCTTTCCACGCTGGTCGTAGGGCAATTCAAGCGTATCCGCCATCGCGGCCTGGTCGCCTACATCTCGCTCATCATCAGCGGTCTGGCGGTGGCGTTGTTTGGCGTTCCCCTCAGCCGATTTGGCGTCGGCGCGGTACACGTCGGCGGGCTGGGCGGCGCGGGTGGGCTCTCAGCGGAGGCGGCGCTGGCGCTGGTGAGCAGCGTGGTGATGGGCGCCGGGCTGGGCGTCTTCGAGATCATCTGGGCGACCACTATGCAGGAGCTGGTTCCACCCGACAAGCTGGGGCGCGTCTCCAGCGTAGACTGGATGGGCTCGCTCTGCCTCCAGCCGATCGGGTTGGCGCTGGTCGGCGCGCTCACCGATGTGATCGGCCCGGCGTGGATGTTCGCCGCGGGCGGGCTGGTGAGCGCGGCGACGGTGCTGCTGGGGCTGCTCTCGCGCCAGATTCGTCAGCTTGATTGAAGCGCGACCGGTGGAGTCTGGGGCGGCTACGGGCGACTCTGCCGTCGTCCCCTGGCCGCCACTCCCAGCGCCACGCCGATGCTCACGCCGATGGCGATGCCGACAGCGATATTGCCCATCGCCACGCCTATCGCGATGCCTATGGCGATGCCAAGCGCGAGCTGGACGCCGAAGGCGCTTTGCTGGCCGCGCATACGATCCCAGAAACCGCGCGGCTCCTGTCCACCAGTGTTTTCCATGACACGCTCCCTCCAATATCTCTGGCCAAAGTCAACACTATAGCATCTCCAGGGCAGAACCTGCGGGCGGGCGTCAACTCCGTGCGGCGCGGTGGCGCCAGAGTAGAGCGCGAGCGCCTCTCGGCAGGAGGTTCAACATGACCATAGTGGAGCGCCGCATAGCCAGAGCGGCTGGTCAGCGCGGCCCATTTGGGGGATTGCGCATGAATACGGTCGAGTTTGGGTCAGGTTGGGGCCTAAACCCCTTGACACCACTTGGGGGGCTATGGCAATATATGTGAGCGCCTCAAGCACGGGAACATTTCTGACGGCACTTTGCGCCGTCGAAAAGGCTCCTCGTAGCGGGCGACCAGCGCGACCGGCCTGTTCCGGGCGCCTGGCAAGAACGTTCCTGAACAACCACATAGTGTGATGAGAGCGCAATGCGCGGAGTGACGAGCGTCACGCGCATTGTGATTACTGCTTCAATTTTGCCGATGCGAGCGAGTTTGTTTGCGGAGGAGAATTGTGTGCGCATGTAAGGCGCAGTCTGATTGCGTTGACTGCGGGATGCGCGCGAATCGCTGGATCGACACTCGTTTGGGAAACTGGATGAGTGAGCGAGCCAAGCGAAGCAGGGCGTTGGGTGGATGCCTAGGGGCCAGGAGCCGAAGAAGGGCGCGGAGAGCGGCGAAACGTGGATGGGGAGCTGCAAGCGAGCGATGAGCCATCCGAACCCGAATGGGGCAACCTCTCGGCGGTCA
>DATAED010000438.1:0-18744 GCA_036258195.1 Ktedonobacterales bacterium | reverse complement strand
TGCGCCCCTCGCCAGAGTGCGCGCGCTACCGCACCCCGCTGGCGGGCCTCTACCTCTGCGGCTCCGGCTCGCATCCCGGCGGCGGCGTGATGGGCGCGCCCGGACACAACGCCGCCCAGGCCCTGCTGAAAGACTGGAGCGACGCCAGGTAGGCGACCCAGAGCTTGTCATAATTACGCAGTTTTTCGGATGGGCAGACACGGTTTGCATCCGTATACTTGCCCTGTCCAAGTGTGGCAGAGGGGGCTATGTGCGGGTGATTGGACGAGAATTGGTGGCGGCTCGTTCTGTGTGACAGCCGCGCTGCGAATTCATGGGCTGTGTGTTGGAGTATCGGGCGGGGAGCGTTGATAACGCTCCCCGCCTTCTTTGTGCCTGCGACCTCACCCCAGCCCCTCTCCCACGGGGAGAGGGGAGCCGGATTCCTTCGACTGCGCTGCGCGCGGAGCGGGTATAGTGAGCAGAGCGACGTGTGCGCAAGATGATCTGTGGATGATTGCGAGGCGCAGCGATGCCTGACGACCAGACGATTCTGACGCGGGAGCATCCAGCGGGCGTTTTCACCATCACCCTCAACCGCCCTGAGCGCCGCAATGCGCTCACCGAGGAGATGAGCGCCACGCTGCTCGATCTCTACACCCGACTGGCGGCGAGCGCCCCGCGCGTCGTCATCATCACTGGCGTGGGGCAGGCGTTTTGCTCAGGCGCCGATCTGCTCTCCGCGACATTCCAGAGCGACGACCGCGTGCAGGCGTCCCGACGGATTGGCGAGGCGATGCGCGACTCCTTCAACCCGATGATGCAGGCGTTTCACACGCTGCCCTGCCCCACCATCGCGCGGGTCAATGGCGTCGCGGCGGGCGCGGGCGCGAGCGTGGCGCTGCTGGCGGATGTCGTCATCGCCGCGCGCAGCAGCAGCTTCCTCTTCCCCTTCGCGCCGCGCCTGGGCCTCGTTCCCGACCTCAGCGCCACCTGGACACTGCCGCGTCTGGTGGGGCGGGCGCGAGCGCGCGGGCTGGCCCTGCTCGGCGCCCCGCTGGATGCGACGACGGCTGCCGCGTGGGGGCTGATCTGGCAGGTAGTGGACGACGCCGACCTCGACGCGGCGGTCGACGCGGTAGCCAGCAAGCTCGCCGCCGCCCCGACGGAGGCGCTGGCGCGCACGGCGACCCTGCTCGACGCCGCCATCGAACGCCCGCTCGCCGCCCAGCTCGATCTGGAGCGCGAGGCGCAGACAGCGCTGGCGGCCCGTGATGACCTCGCCGAGGGGCTGGCGGCCTTCGCCGAGAAGCGCGAGCCGCGCTTTCATCGTGCCTGACGCGCAGCATGGCAGGGCAGCATGGGATAGCACAGGATATCACTGGCTGGCGTCAGTGGCGTCCTCATCGTCCTCGTCGCGGTCAGCGCTGGCGTCAGTGGCGTCCTCATCCTCGGCCATCGCCAGCGCAGGTAGCTCGCGGCCGGGAAGCTCACTCGCCAAAGCGGCGTCGTCATCCTCCAGCTCCTGCGATCCATCCAGCGCGGGCGTAGCCATCGCCGGGAGGGCGCGGCTCAGCGCGACGCTGCCCCGCAGCATGATGCGCCACGCCTCGCCCAGCCGTGGGCGCAGCGCCTCCAGACGGCTGCGAGTCAGGTCGAGCGTCTGCTGGCGACGCCCGCGCGCATCTGGGCCAGCCACCCGCCACAGGTCGCGCGCATCGAGCGTGTGCGCCAGCGCACTCTGCGTCTGCTGCAGCAGGTCGATGGTCTGGTTCAACGTCACCAGCAGATCACCCTCGGCCAGGTCGATGCGCAGCAGCAGCCCGCTCAGCGACGTGCCACGCGCCCAATTGAGCGCGACACTATGGAAGGCGTCCACGATGCTCGGACTCAGATCCATCGCCTGGTCAAACTCAAGATCCTGCACGTCGCGCTGGATGCCCTGCGCCCTGCGCCGCACCTGAAAGACCTGTGGGGGCAGGAACATGGCGTTGCGCAGCGAACGATCGCTATCGAAGGTGAACCAGCTGATGACCTCCGCCAGCTCCGCCGGACTCAGCTCATCCAGGATGCCACGGAACAGCAACTCGCAGATCAGCATCCCCGCCGGATGGAAGATCGCCCGCAGCATGCGCCCGCGTACAGTCAGCGCGTCGTCCACGCCGATGTAGTCGTAGTAATGCAGCACATAGATGGTCGCGCTCAGCTCGGCCATCGCGTCGTTGCTGAGCCACGCGCCTCGCCGCTCAGCGCGCTCCGCCGCTGGCCGATTCATGGGCTCGTAATAGGCCCGCACATCCTCCGCCTGCTGCTCTCTGCGCCCACGCTTCCCCGGCCCGCGAACGATCTCCACATCCCGCCGCTGATACTCGCGCAGGCTGGCCGCGACCGCGCGACGCAGGCGGGTCAGGTCGCCCGGACGCCACAGGTTCAGCACGGTGTTGTAGCGCACGGTGAAGGCGCTCGTCACCGGCTGCAGGGGCGCGGTGAGCGCCGTGAATGCTGGCTCGAAGGCGTCCCAAGGCGAATAGGGGATGATGGCGGCGCCACGCGCGTCGATGCCACGGCGGCCCGCGCGCCCGGTGAGCTGCTGATACTCATTGGGTGTCATCAGCCGCATCTGCGTCCCATCGAATTTGCTCAGGCTGCCCAGCACGACACTGCGCGCGGGCATGTTGATGCCCAGCGCCAGCGTATCGGTGGCGAAGACAGCCTTCAGGTCGCCGCGCTGGAAGAGCGTCTCCACCATCACCTTCAGACCCGGCAGCAGCCCGGCATGATGGAATCCTAGCCCGCGCGGTAGCAGCGACGTCAGGTTGCGAACCTGATCGAGCCGCTGATCTTCGGCTGGCAGCGCGCGCACCCACTCGCGCACCTCGGCGGTGATGCGGGCGCGCTGATCGGGCGTGGTGAAGAGGTGGGCCGCCGCATCCTGCGCCGCTGTCTCCACGGCCTTGCGTCCCGGCAGAAAGTAGAGCGCGGGCAGCAGCTCGGCCTGGCGCAGCGCCGTCAGCACCTCGCTGGGCGCTGGCGTGGCGCGCTCTGGCGCCACATCCTCGCCATTGCTCGCGCCGTCTGCGCCGCCTGCTGCGCCGCTCGCTGGCGCCGCCTCGCCACTGGCGCGTGCGGGCGCACGACTGGAGCCATCGAAGGTGAAGCGGCGGCCACGCTCGCGCAGGCGGGCCAGCTTGGTCTCGCCGCCGATGCCGGGGAAGCGCTCGACGCGCTGGCCATCGGCGTTCTGCGCCAGACGCAGCTCGCCATCCAGAAAGTAGAAGTGCTCTAGCGGCACCGAGCGCTCGGTATGGTAGACCAGCGCCATCGGGCCGTGCACCTGCTCGATCCACTGCCGCAGCTCATCCGCGTTGCTTACCGTCGCCGAGAGCCCGACGAAGACGACATGCGGCGGTGAGTGGATGATAGCCTCTTCCCAGACGGGGCCGCGCTCCGGATCATTGAGGAAGTGCAGCTCGTCGAAGATGACGCAGCCGACGCTGGAGAGCTCTTCATCGAGGCGGGCGCGGCGCGCCATCTCGGCGACATTCGAGGGCGCGACGGACGGCTGCCCAACTGGGGCGCCGTAGCGCGCGTCGACGCCCGCCAGCGTGGCGCTGGCTTCATCTTGCGGGGTGGTGTGCGCCGCGCGCAGCCCCTCCACCAGCATGTTGCGGTAGATCTCGGTGGTCATCACGACGATGCGCGCGCTGGGATTCTCAACGATGTCGCCGGTCAGCAGCCCTACCGCATCGGCCCCATAGCGCTCGCGCAGATCGCGAAACTTCTGGTTGGAGAGCGCCTTGATGGGCGCGGTGTAGATGGCGCGCTGGCCCGCTCGTCGCGCCTGCCAGATGGCGAACTCCGCGACGATGGTTTTGCCCGTGCCCGTGGGCGCGGCGACCAGGACGGAACGTCCCTCCGCCAGATGTTGCGCCGCCTCGCGCTGAAAGGGGTCGAGCGGGAACGGCTGCTCTGCCGCGAAGGCGTCCACCTGCGCCTGTGCCTCGGGATCCCAGGTGAGCCGCCATGCCCGCGCACGGCTGGGCGCGGCATCGCCCATCTCGCGCTTGCGGCGACGATACTCACTCGTCGTGGCGCTCAGGCGGGTCTCCAGCGCTGGTCGGCGCGGCTTCTCGTCGCGTCGCTGCGCTCGCCCCGGCTTGCCGGGCCGCCCTGGCCGACCAGAGGCCCCCGCCTGGCCCGGACGACTGGGGCCGCGACGCGGGGAGCGCGGAAACTTGCTATTGTCGTGGCCGCTCATACTGCTATCGATTCTTCCTGTCGTGTCTTCCTGTCGTGTTTGGATTTCATGTCATCGTAGCACGCCGCGCCGCATGGCGTGAGTGCGCGAACCCTCACCCCAGCCCTCTCCCAGAGGGAGCCGGAGGGATCCTGCCCACCCTGCGTCGCTGTAGCTCCCCTCTCCCGCCTCGGCGGGGGAGGGGGCCAGCCACGCCGCTAGCGCCTATCCATCAGCCCGTCGAGGCCAGCCCCTGGCCGCGTGGGACGATCACCCGCACGGCGCTGGGGGCGACACGCGCCACGGCTGGCGTGCGCCCGCGCAACTCGCCATCCAGCGTCAGCTCGACGGGCTGCTCCGTCTCGATCTCCACCGCGCGCGCCCGGAACCAGCGCGCCCCCGGCAGCGCCAGCCCCGCAGGCTGCGAGGCCGGATGCTGTGCCGCCCAGAGCGTCTGCGCTGTGCGGGTCAGCCCCTCCAGCGCCGCCTCCAGCGCCGCACGCGCGCCGCGCGGGTCGGGCGCCTCGATCAGGATGAAATCGAGCAGGCGATCATCGGTGCGCACCCCCGGAACCCGCAGCCCCAGCCGCCCACCAAACACCGGCAGGTTGATCGCGGTGAAGAGCGCCGTCTCGCTCTGCACGACGACGATGTCCTCCTCCGCTGCGCCAGCCATGCCGGCAAAGCTGAGCTTCACCGCGATGGGACGCAGGCGCTCCAGCGACTCGATGGCCGACGCTAGGTAGGTCAGCCGCCCCCACTGCCGCCGCTGCTCCGCATCGGTCGCCCGCCGCGCGAACTCGACGTTCAGGCCCAGTGTCAGCGCGTGCAGAAAATAGGCCGCGCCAGACGCGGGCGAGTCGTCGGATTCGCTGGCCAGCGCTCCGGTCAGGGTGGTTGGCCCCGGCGTCGTCTCCTGTGCGGCGGCATGTGGCTGCGTGCGCGCGGGGATGGCCTGCCCGGCGTCGATGGCGCGCGGCTCGCCCTGCGCGATGACCGCGGCGGCGGCGGCAGGCGTTAGCGGGATGCCGAGCGCGCGGGCGACGTCGTTAGCGGTGCCCAGCGGCAGGATGCCCAGCGGCAGATCCGCCGCGACGGCGTGGGTGGCCACCGCGCCCACCGTGCCATCGCCGCCCGCCGCTACTGCCGCCACGCAGCCCGCATCGCGCCAGCGCTGGCCCTGCGGCTCGCGGATGTCGAGCGCATCCACTGGCAGGCTGAGCGCGACCGGAACGCCCGCGCGCTCCAGCAGCGCCTGCGGATGCTCGCCATGAGCTGAGCCTGCGTGCGGGCTAGCGATCAGCGCCACTGGCCCGTGTGGCGAGTCGCTGAGAGACGCTGGCTGGCGGAGATCTGCCTGACTCATGCGCGCTATTTCTTGATGACGCGCAACAGGATGATGCTCAGCTCGAACAGCCCGGTGAGCGCGACGCCGATGATGATGGGGCTGATGGGATCAGCGCCCGGTGTGATGAAGCACGACAGCACCCACAGCGCGAAGAGGATGTACATGCGCTTCTCGCGCAGCATGCGGCTGTTGATGACGCCGAGGACGCCGAGGAAGGTCAGCACCAGCGGCAACTCGAAGACCGCGCCAAACGCCAGCAGGAAGTAGGTGACGAAGGTGAAGTAGGCGTCGGCAGTGATCAACGGGATGAAGCGATCCTTGCCAAATGTCACCAGCCAGTCGATGGGGTAGCGCAGCACGAGAAAGCCGACCACCAGCCCGATGACGAAGAGACCCAGCCCCAGCAAGGTGAACGGCGCCGCATATTTGCGCTCGCGGCGGGTCATGGCGGGCGCGAGGAACCCCCAGATCTGATACAGCACGACCGGCGTGGCGAGGGCGATGCCCACGGCGATCGACACCTTCAGCGCGATCATGAAGCCGCCCACCGGATCAGAGATAACCAGCTTGCCGTGCTGCATGATGCCCGCGCCAGCAGAGATATCGGGCAGCGGCGAGAGCAGGAACCCGAAGATGGGATCCCAGAAGATGTATGTGACCACACTGCACACGGCGATGGCGATGACCGCGACCAGCAGCCGTTTGCGTAACTCTTCGAGGTGCTCGACCAGCGTCATGACGCCGCCAAGCTCTTCTTCATCCTCTGGCCCGCCCAGCGTCGGAGCCTCGGTCGGCTCGACCTTACGCGCGTCTGTCGCTGCCATGAGTCGCTCCTGCCATCGCGTCACCCTGCGCCCACCATGACGCCTGCGGACGGATTATGTGCTCGCCTATTGTTTTCTCAGGCTACCGGACGGAGTCTTCCCCGACCAGTGTGGCCGCGCTCGGCTCCACGCCTGTCTCCGCACCCGTCTCTACGCGAATCTCCGCGCCCTGGTCAGCGCGCTCCTCACTGGCGTCTGCGGACGTCGCTGTCGGTGCCTCCACCACAGATGCGGCTGGCGCGACGGCTGGCGTGGCGTCGGCAGTGATCTGCGACGGCTGGGGAGCGCTTGGTGGTACGGACGACGGAGGCTCCGGATTCGTCACCTCGCGCATTGACTTCTGGAACTCCCGGATGGTTTTGCCCAGCGAGGAGCCCATCTCTGGCAGGCGCTTCGGCCCAAAGATGACTAGCCCAATCAAGACCAGACCAACCAGGTCATACCAATGTAGTCCCACGGTAACCACTCCGTTTCCGAGGTGAATGGGCGTCGCATGCCAGGAAGGCGTCACTCTCGCTCACAGCCCGCCCGTCCCTGGGAGCTATTGCGCCTCTCACGAAACTCTACACCTCATTATACGCCTGCGGGTCACGCGGACGCGCCATCTGGACGGCCCGCAATATGGCCGATGAGTGGCCGCCGAGCGTGCAGGAGGGAGCGGCCAACAGTGCGCAAGGTCCGCGCCAGGTTGGCCAGTCGCCAGCCTGTACGCGGACCCACATCCAGTCGCAATGATCAATTGTACGTATCTGACGCCACAGCGCAAGGCTGAGGCTCAGCACAGCCCAGATGTCTAGACGAGGCCAGCCGCCCTGCGGGCGCGCGCATTGTCTTCCGCCATGATGACATCCTGGCGGGTCGGCCCGAAGAGGCCGAACATGAACGCGCCCATCGCGGGCAGCAGCAGCACGAGCGTGAACCAGCCCCAGGCCTTCGTGTGAGAGGCCACGATCACCCCGATGATCCACGTGAAGGCGGCCAACATCCCGGCGACGACATACAACCGGAAGCCCAACGCCGTGATGTACGCAGCGCCCGCGCCGATGTTTGTGCCGATGGCGCCGCCGACGAGCGTGCCACCGATGATGAGCGAGAGCAGGCCCCACCCGCCCAGGTAAGCAGGCACGCCGCGCGACAGCAGCGGCTCAACACTCAATGAGGCATAGCTCATCGTGATGATGGCCAGCGGCAGCAGCGCAAGCTCCACGATCGTCAGCGGAACGGCATTTGGCTCGCCCGAGGCGCCGGGGCTGGTGATGGCGGCGACCGCGAGCCCCAGCGAAACCAGCAGGCCGAGGCCCAGCAGAATGAGCCAGTCCATCTGCTTGGCGCGCAGCGCAAGGAACGCGCCGTAGAGCCAGGCGATGATGGCGAGCGCCCCGCCGACCAGCGACACAATGAAGGGAATCGATCCCTGTAAGAGTCCGAAGACGAGAATCAGCACGACCGCCAGACCCGCGATGAGGCTTACCTGGCGCCTGTATGCCTTGTTTGTTGAGCTATCCATAAGCTGGTGAAAAGCTCCTGCTCCCTGTGAACAGCCACTCGCGAGGCTGGGAGAGACGGACATACTTCATCCGCTTCCTCAGCGTGTCGCCGGGGCTGTTCTCGTCTACAATCCGGGTCTGACCGGCTCAGATACGCTGCCGATGTGTTCGGCGCGCTGAGCGCCCAGCGCAAAGGGCGCTCGCGCGTGCGAGTCTCATCCCGCCGAGTATACGCTATCCACTCCTGTGTGACAATCATTCAGGCGAATGGCGCCCTGCTCAGCGAGCGCCTGCGAGCGAGCGCGCATGCTCCAGCTCATGACCCGCTTCGATCTCGACCATCTGGCGAATGGTGAGTGGCCCACGCTCGCTGTGAATGCCCACCCGCTCCCAGTCCGGGGCGCTCAGGCCACGCAGCAGCGCCACATTGGACGCATTGACCAGGCGAAACTCCTGCGCGAGCATGTCGGCTGGCACATAGCGATACGCCGCCAGCGCCACGAAGCTATCCTGATCGAAGAGCTGCAAGGCTGGGCGGTCTTCGTGCGCCGCCAGCCGCATGCGCGCGCCCCAGTAGCGCGCCGCATCGCAGAGATGGCCGATGATCTCGCTGGTCGTCCAGCCGGCCTCGCCGGTCGCGCCGCCGGTCGCGCCGCTGGCCGCGCCGCTGGCCGCGGCTGGCTCCGGCGTGGCGCCGAGAGCCGCCAGCGCGGCGTCCAGCAGATCGGGCGCGCTGGCCAACTGCGCTACCAGTTCCTCGTTCGTTGGTTCGCTCACGATGTCCTCCCACCCTGGCGCCTGTTACAGGCACAGACGCAGCAATTGTGGCGCCTTTTACAAGCCGCGCGCGTTCGCGGGCGTGCGGCGGTGCGCTCTGGCAGATTGTACAATGCGCAGACGGGGCCAGAGGACGCGCGCCATGCTGGCGGCGTCGGGCAGTCAACATCCAGCCGAAGGAGGTCATCCGCATGCCGGGAGCGAGTGACGCGCTCGCCGCTGAGGTGGCGCAGCGTCAGCAGCAGTTGATCGAGACGCGGCGCTACTTTCACCAGCGCCCGGAGCTGTCGTTCGCCGAGCACGAGACGGCGGCGGAGATCGCGCGGCGGCTGCGTGCGCTGGGGCTGGATCCACTCGAAGGTGTAGGTGGTACGGGCGTGACGGCGATGCTGCGCGGCAAGGCGGAGGGCCGTCAGCCCGCGCGCACGCTGCTGGTGCGCGCCGACATCGATGCGCTGCCGGTGGAGGAAGAAGCCGACGAGCGCGTCCGCCCGTGGCGCTCGCAGAATCCGGGGGTGATGCACGCCTGCGGCCACGATGGCCACATCGCCATCGCGCTGACGCTGGCTGAACTGCTGATGGCGCGCCGCGAGCACCTGCATGGCGCGGTGCAGTTCGTCTTTCAGCCAGCGGAGGAGCGCATCGGCGGGGCGCTGGCGATGCTGACCGACGGCGTGACCGCGCACCCCAAGGTCGATGCGAGTCTGGGACTGCACCTGTGGACGCCTGTGCCGGTGGGCCAGGTATCGGTCGCGCCGGGGGCAGTCTTCTCCAGCGCCGATGAGGTGTGGCTGCGGGTGCGCGGGCGTGGGAGCCACGGCGCGATGCCGCACCTGGGGGTTGATCCGGTCGTCGTCGCCGCAGAGATCATCACGGCGCTGCAAACGCTGGTAGCGCGCGAGGTGTCGCCGTTCCATCCGGCGGTGGTCACGTTCGGCTCGATCCACGGTGGCAATGCGTTCAATGTGATCGCCGACAGTGTCGAGCTACGCGGCACACTGCGCGCCTATGATCCGGATGATCGCGAGCTGCTGCGAGCGCGCATCGGCGAGGTCGCGCACGGGGTGGCGCAGGGCATGCGCGCTGAGGTGGAATACGAAGTGCGCGGCGGCTGCCCGGCATGCGTCAATGATCCCGCGATGGCGGAGATCGTGCGGCGCGCAGCCATCGCCACGGTCGGCGCGGACAATGTCCCCGGCGGCGACCAGCGCCAGGCCGCCAGCGATGACATGGCCTACTTCCTGGAGGCGGCGCCGGGCTGCTATTTCTTCATCGGCGCCAGCGACCCCAAGCGCGACATCGACGCGCCCCACCACAGCGCGCGCTTCGACATCGCCGAGGAGGCGCTCTCGATTGGCCTGGAGACGCTGGCCCGCGCCACGCTGGAGTATCTCAAGCCGTGACCTCACCCCCCAGCCCCCTCTCCCACGGGGAGAGGGGGAGCCAGATTGCTTTTCAGGTGATGGGATGCTACCGTTTGCGCAGTAGCCCTTGGGGAGGCGTAGCGACATGGATGACTATCATCCTATGCGGGGCCAGCGTGTCGCGAAGATAAAAAAGGAGCGATCACGAGAGCTGCGCCGCGCCATGACCGACGCCGAACGCGTGCTCTGGGAGCGTCTGCGCGGTGGACAGCTATTGGGCCTGCGGTTTCGTCGCCAGCAAGTCATCCAGGGCTTCATCGTTGATTTCTATTGCCACGCGGCGCGGCTCATTATCGAGGTTGACGGAGGCGCACACTCCGATAGCGCAGAATATGACGCCGAGCGTGACACTGCGCTTGCCGCTCTTGGCTTGCAGACGGTGCGCTTCACAAATGACGATGTCGTGACGCGCATGGATGAGACCTTGGCGCGCCTCAATACGTTGTGTGCGCAGCAACCCAACTCCCCCTCTCCTGTGGGAGAGGGGGCTGGGGGGTGAGGTCGCGCCTGTTGCGCTATGGAAGCGCGGGCTGGGGCGCCAGGCTCCGTCGTAGCCAGAGCCAGAGCGCCAGCATCACGACGGTCAGCGCGGCGGTGTAGGGCAGCAGCGACCAGAGGCCCAGGTGTTGCGCCAGGTTGGCCGCCACCCAGGGGAAGAAGGCGCCGCCCACGCTGCCCAGGCTGGCCGCGAAGCCAATGGCGCTCTGGCGCAGGCGCGGGCGTGTCTGCGCGCTGATGACGGCGATCACGCTGGGGAAGATCGGGCCGAGGCTGAAGCCGACCAGCCACAATCCCCCCGCCGCCAGCGCTGCGCCCGCCCCGGCGCCCACAGGCGCCCACACCAGCGCGATGCCCGCCACCACGCCGACCGTCAACCACTGGATGGCCCGCTGCGGGCCGATGCGCTCGACCAAGCGCGCCAGAATGAAGCGCCCCAGCGTCAGGCCGAACCAGTAGCCGCTGACCATCCAGCCGGCTTGCAGCGTGGCGATGCCGCGTCCACCCGTCAGCAGCGAAAAGCTCCACGCGCCCAGGCTGACCTCCACGCCGACGTAGATCAGCAGGAAGAGGGCGCAGAGCCAGACCAGCGGCGAGCGCAACGTCGTACGCAGCAGCCCGCGCCCCGATGGCGAGACGCCAGAGGCGGCGGGGTGTTGCGCCACGGCGCGTCGTCGCTCGAAGCGCAGCGCAATGCCCACCAGTGCGGCGGCCACGCCCAGCGCCAGCGCGTAGTAGGTCGCATTCCAGCCAAAGACGCTACCCAGCATCGCCGTGGCCAGCAACGGCCCCAGCAACGCGCCCACGCCATAGAAGGCGTGCAGATAGTTGAGCAGGCTGACTCCGCGCGGCAGAGCGGCGATGTAGGCGTTCAGCCCGGCGTCGAGGATGCCGACGCCGAAGCCGACGGCGAAGAGCGCGGGCAGCAGCGCGTAGAAGGGCGGAAGCGATGCGAAGAGCAGCATCCCGGCGATCCACGCCAGTGCGCCAGTGGCGAGGAAGAAGCGACGGCCCAGGCGCTCCAGCAGGAAGCCGCTATTGAAGGCCGCCGCGAGGTAGCCAAGCGAGCTGGCGGGGAAGAGCAAGCCGACGGTCGCGGTGGAGATCTGGTAGTGCGCGATGATGCTGGGCAGCAGCACGCCGATCACGCCATCGTTCAGGCCGATCAGGATGAAGGCGGCGAAGGCGATGGTCAGCCGCGCCCGCTCGCCGTGCCCCTGCGCTGCGGCGCGCCCATCGGCGCGCTCGGATTGCGGAGCCGCATCGGTCTGCGCGTCTGCCGTCACTCGTCACTCCTCAGGATACTGCTCTTAGGTATAGCGCGCTGGCGCCCCAGCGTGGCTCGTGGATTCATCAGTATACGCCGCCGCAGCCGTACGCTCGCTCACCCCCTCTCAGGATGGGCCAGCCAACAGCTAACAGCGAGATGGACGCCCAGCCCTCCCGTGTGAGAGGTGGCGTCCATCGTTGGGCGGTTTCAACCGCCAGCCGACCGGGTGTTGCGCCTGCTAGCGCAGGTCGCCCAGCCCCTGCGTTACCGCTGCGCCGCGCAGTTTCGCCAGCGCGACCATCTCGAGCTGGCGCACGCGCTCGCGCGAGATGCCTAGCTCCTTGCCGACCTCCAGCAGGGTGCGGCTGCGCCCGTCACCAATGCCATAGCGCAGGATCACCACCGAGCGCTCACGCGAGGTGAGCTGGGCCAGCGCGCGATGCAGCTCCTCGCCCAGCAGATGCTGCGAGGCGATGTCGGCGGGCGCCTGTACGCCGGGGTCTTCGAGCGTATCGGAGAGCGCCAGGCGGTTGTCGGTGTCGGCGGGGGTGTCGAGCGAGACGGGCTGCTCGGTGATATGCAGCAGATCATCTACCTCGGCGATGGCCAGGCCGGAGGCTTCGGCGATCTGCTCGGGCAGCGGGTCGCCGCCGTTCTCCTGCGAGAGCTGCGAGGCCACACGGCGCACCTTGCGCAGGCGGGTCGAGACATGCTCTGGCAGGTGGATCAGCCGCGACTGCTCGCCAGCGGCCCGGCTGATGGCCTGGCGAATCCACCAGGTGGCGTAGGTGCCGAAGTGGGTGCCACGCCGCCAGTCGAACTTCTCGGCGGCGCGCATCAGGCCGAGGTTGCCTTCCTGAATCAGGTCGATCAGCGGCACACCTGAGTTGGTGTAGCGCCGCGCGATGGAAATCACCAGCCGCAGGTTCGCCTCGATCAGGCGGCGGCGGGCGCGCATATCGCCGCTCTGGGCGCGCTTCGCCAGGATGACTTCCTCATCGTGCGAGAGTAGCGAGAGCCCGCGAATGTCGTGCAGATAGCTCTGGAAGGCGTCTTCGCTGCCATCGGCCCCGCCATAGAAGCCCGCGCCCTTGCCAAAGAGCGCGTCCTCTTCCTCCGCCGAGAGCGCCTCCAGCTCGGCCTCGGTTGGCTCCCGGTCGTCGCCAGCGTCACCCACGGCGACATCCACGGCGTCGGCCTGATCTATGGTGATGTCATCGTCCCGCGCATCGGAGGTGTCTGTCAAACGAGTATTGAGTTCCCCGTGATCCGGAATCTGCCCGGAGGTCTCCTCAATCAATGGTCGTGTGGCAGCCATAGCTCGTCATCCTCTCCATTGGGTCTCACCGTGGACCCAGTCTGGCGTTGGTTACGATGCGTAGCACAGCGCCGCTCTGTATGGGACGTGCCGTTGCATATCATTTGTTCAGCGTCGGCCCCAGTGTATCCGCCGGGAAACAACCGAGACATCGGGTAAACACCTGACTTTTTTGCCGCCAAACGCCTTACTTCCGTTTTGAAAGCAATATTCTTCGTTCTGGAAAGCATCGGCGCGACCGCAATCGCCTCAGGCGCCTTCAATTCGCCCCTCTTCCAATACTTTCCAACAGAAAGTCAGGATGCGCAACCCCTCACCCATGTATACGCTCGTTGTTACGGTTTGGGTGCATGGAACAGCCAGCGAGCGCATAGCCTTTGTACGCGCTTCAACCACTCTGCGAGGCAAAGCTTGTACACGTCGTCGGGTCGTCCATATCCTCTCGCCGTAGCGACTTACGGGCCAGTCTGCGCGTTGCTCGGTCGGCTCAACGACAAGCTGGCGACAAGCTGGCAAAGGGTATCGCGCCCGCCAGAGATAGGACGTCGGAGGTAGGGAGAAAATTACCGCTCTGTCGGGTCTGTGGGGGAATAGGTGAGGGACAGAGAGAGCGACGCGAACGGGCTGTGGGCCTGAATCCGTCGCCCGCTGGAAGGGACTCCCGGAAGGGAACCATGTTGCAGGAGGACACCCCCATGAACCCAACGCAGCACATCTCGACCTTGCGCCAGACCCACCGCACCGCCAGCTCCGAGTTGCCCGTGCTGACCGCTACCGTGACGGTCGCCGGAGCGGTGATCGCGGCCATGGAGGCGCGTGCGTTGCGCGCCGAGGATCAGCGCGCCGCCGAGGGGCCGACCTCCACATCCGAGGCGGCCCCGCGTGGGCAGGCGGAGACGAGCGGCATGCGGGCGCCGCGCCTGACGCTGCACGCGTACATCGCCACGCTGGTGGGGCGCATGCTGATGGTGACGCTGGGCATCGGCCTGGTGCTGGCGCTGGTCTATCTGGCCACCTCCACGAGCCGCGTGGGCCTGGCGATCATCCTGACCGCTCTCATTCTGCTGGCGCTCTACCTGACGGAAAAGGTCGCGCGCCGTTAGCCGGACTGCGTTACCGCGCGAGCGCACGCGCATAGGGTCGGATCGGCTTCCCCATGTGACCTGCGCGCAGGCCATGGGTCGGCGTCTCAGCGGCGAGTGTGATGCGGGCGGTCTTCGTGCGTGGCGCAATCGGCAGCGCCACCACGAGGACACCATTACCATAGGTGACGTTGGCGAGCGACCCATCAACAGGCGCGGGCAAGGCGACCTTGCGGTAGTAGTCGCCGACACCCCACTCATTCAGCAGCTCGTCCTTGATGCCCTTGAGTTCGCCGCGTCGCTGCCCTTGAACGATCAACTGCCCGGCAGCGGCCACCTCGACGACGATATCCTCTGGCTCAAGGCCCGGCATCGGCACGGCGGCCATGATACGCAGCGGCGTACAGTAGATCTTCACTGGAGCGACATGCGGATGCGCCGCGGCCTTCGATTTGGATGGCATGGCGATAATCTCCTGAAACGGTACCCCGTTGCCTGTCGCGGCGCGCAGTCAAGCCGTCGCGCCTCTCACACTCGACCTCTCGTGATCCCAGCCGATCCCATGCGCTTCATTCTACGCAACTAACGCCACAATTGGCAGCGAGCATCCGACGCGCTGCCGTCACATGCCTGCCAGGCGGCGCTACGTCTAGCCGCGCTCGGTTTTGATCGTCACCCGGAAGCGCCGCCCACCAATCAGCACCGGCAGACTCTCGCTCTGGTAATTCATGCCCTGCGTCAGCCTCGGCTCACCGACCACGGCGTCTTTGAGACCGCCCTCGGCAAGCTCACCGTTCTTACTGGCCTCCTGAAGCAACGTGTACAGCGCGCTGGCGAACTCGAACTCATCGGTGACGGGTCGTCCCTTGACGGCTACGCGCCGAGCGCCAACATTGATTCCAAGTTTGATCTGATCGCTCATCGCCGCACTCCTTTCATCTCTCACTGTACCCTGTAGCACGGGTTGGTTCTGTGAGAAATGTCGCACGGCGACCGGGTGAGCGAGGTCAGGCGCAGGTCAGGCGAGAATGAGCGCCACGGGCAACTGCTTCACGCCGTAAACGATAGCGCTCTCCAGCCAGTCTAGCTGCACATCTGGCGCCACCCGGAGACGTCGCGCGCGCTGGGCTAGCGCCTCCAGCGCCAGACGCGCCTCCAGGCGGGCCAGTGGTGCGCCCAGGCAGAAGTGGACGCCATGCCCGAAGGCCAGATGGCGGTTGGGCGTGCGGGTGATGTCGAAGCGCTCTGGATGCTCGAACTGCGCCTCGTCGCGGTTAGCGGAGCCGATCCACGCCACCACCGGCTGCTGCTCGCTCGCCACGACCTCACCCAACTGCGCGCCAGGGAGCGCGGTGCGGAACATGGATTGCACGGGCGAATAGTAGCGCAGGACTTCTTCGACCGCCGTCGGGATCAGCGCTGGCTCGGCGCGCAGTCGCTCCCACTGCTCCGGATGCTCATCGAAGGCCAGCACGGCGCCGCCGAGCAGATTGGTGGTGGTCTCATTGCCCGCCACCAGCAGCAGCACGCAGAAGCCCATCAGCTCCACAGGCGTCAGGCCCTGACCATCGATCTCCGCGCTGATGAGGTGGCTGATGAGGTCATCGCGTGGCTCGGCCCGCCGCCGCGCGATCATCTCGCCGAAGTACGCCGCCATCTCGCGCTGGGCGTTGGCGGAACCGCTCCAGCCAGCCGCGCCGCCATTCGAGACGAGCGCATCGGACCAGCGGCGGAAGTCGGCGCGCTTCTCCGGCGGCACGCCCAGCAGTTCGGCGATGACCGTCACCGGCAGCGGTGAGGCAAACGCCTCGATGAAGTCCATCCCCGTTTCGGATGCTCCCGCCGCGCTCGCCTGCGCGCTCATCTGGTCGAGCAGCTCGGCGACGATAGCGGCGATGCGCGGCTCCATCTGCGCTACGGCGCGCGGCGTGAAGGCTTGCGTCACCAGATTGCGCAGGCGACGATGGCGCGGCGGATCGGAGCTAATCATGCTGGCGCTGATGGCCTGCTCTTCCGAGGCATTGCGCCCGCCTCGCTCAGAGCTGAAGCTGGCGTGCTCCGAGAGCGTGCGCTGGACATCGTCGTAGCCAAAGACCGAGATGACGCCTGTGCGCGGGTCTTCGTAGACAGGCGACTCGCGGCGCATGCGCGCATACCAGGCGAACTGGTCGATGCCGAGGTTCCCCGGCGCTGGCTTGATATACGAACTCACCATGGCTGGCGCCTGCTTCCTTCCTCTGCGGTTGTGGTCGTGCCTGGCTCAACCGTAGGCGGCTACAGTGGCGCCTGTCAAGGGGCGCCCGCTCCTCGTGAATGATCGCGGCTCCTGATGTGGCCAGCAGGCTGGGGGACTATTGTCTGATCGTGGCGCGAACCGATGGCGCGCTTCGTCGTGCGTGATATGAAGCGAGATGGCGCGCCAAGGCCCGGCTGCTGCCTCGCAGGCGCGGCGCTCACAGCGCCAATTCGCTGTGAGCAGCGGCCTGAAGCTGGTGTATAGTTATACATGAGTGATGACTGACGTTCTACCATCGCACAATGGCGCTGCGATGTACAGGCGATTCCTGGTCAGCATGGGGCTGGCCGAGGCGCCATCCGAAGAACCTGCGGGAAGAATGGATCTGTAGAGTGTGCGCGCTGTCGCGTACAGAAGCTGGAAAGCCAGGTGTCGGGCGTGTCAGAGGTTTCTCACCAGTATCTGTGTATCTACGGCCACTTCTATCAGCCGCCTCGCCAGGATCCCTTCACCGCGCAGATCCTGCCGGAGCATGGCGCGGCGCCATTCCAGAACTTCAATGAGAAGATCACCGCCGAGTGCTACGGCCCCAACGCCGCGCTCGGCAACTTCGAGCGCATCAGCTTCGACCTCGGCCCCACGCTGGCGAGCTGGCTTGCCGAGCAGCGTCCCGACGTGCTGCGGCGCATCGTCGCCTCTGACCACGAGCGCCTGAAGCGCACAGGCGCAGGCGCCGCGCTGGCGCAGGCGTACAACCACACCATTCTGCCGCTGGCCACCCCGCGCGATAAGCTGACCCAGATTCGCTGGGGGCTGCAGGAGTTCGAGCAGCGCTTCGGGCGACCGGCGCAGGGGATGTGGCTGCCAGAGACCGCCGCCGATCTGGAGACGCTGGCGGCGCTGCATGCCTGCGGTGTGACCTACACCGTGCTGGCGCCGTGGCAGGCCGCCGAGTCGATTGATCCCACCGAGCCGTATCTCGTGCGACTGCCCGATGGCGAGACGATGACGGTCTTCTTCTATACTGGCCCGCTCAGCGGCAGCATCTCCTTCGAGGAAGGTATCACCAGCAACGCCGACCACTTCGCCTCATCCTACCTGCCGAATTATCTCAATGCCGAGAAGCGCGCACGCGGCGTGGATCAGCTCATCATCATCGCCAGCGACGGCGAGCTGTATGGCCACCACAAAGCCTGGCGCGATAAATTTCTCAGCCGTCTCACGCTGACCTCCGCGCCTGCGGCGGGCTTTGAGGTCGTCACGCTCGATGCCTACCTGCGCGACCATCCGCCGACCCGCGAGGTGAAGCTGCGCGCCCCCAGCGCGTGGAGCTGCATGCATGGCGTGGCACGCTGGAGCGCTGGCTGCGGCTGCACCGAGGGCGACACCGGCTGGAAGCCCACCCTGCGCAGCGCGCTGAATGGCCTGGGAGCGCGGCTGGACGATGTTTTCGAGCGCGAGGCCGCGCCCTACCTGGCTGATCCGTGGGCCGCGCGCGACGCCTACCTGAGCCTGCGCGAGGGCTGGCTGGCTCCGCAGTCCTTCTGGGAGCGCTACGGCGCGCATAGCCGACGGCCCGCCACGCGCGAGCTGGAGACGAAGGCGATCCGCTTGCTGGAGGCGCAGTTCATCGGTCAGTGGATGTACACCAGTTGTGGCTTCTTCTTCGAAGACCTCGACCGTATCGAGCCGCGCAACGACATCGCCTTCGCGCGCCGCGCCATCAGCCTGATCTGGGAGGCGACCGGCGTCGACTTGCAGGCCAGCTTCCTGTGCGCGGTGGCGCTGGCTCGCAGCAACCGCTCCGACCTGAGTGGCGCTGATCTCTACCACGCGCTGCCACGGCTGGCGGGCGATGCGCTGCCGCCACTCCCGCCGCCCGACGCCACCGCGACCGCCGCGCCGCCCAGCGACTCTGCGGCGTGAACTGCATGCCCTGGCTCAGGCGCATGCTTCAGGCGCATACTTCACGCCAGGGTCGCTGAGCCGCGCGCCGTCACAGCGCCGTCAGGATCTCCACGCCGTCGTCGGTGATGGGCCAGCGAGTGCTCGCGCTAGTGGAGCAGGCCACAGGCCTCAAGGCTATCGCGCACAAGCGCATCCTCGGCAACGACGCCTTCCAGGTTATGATAGCGCCGCCGCTTCACATTCGGTCCACGGTTGGCGGGATGTGTGAGGGCAACGACTGTTGTGAGATGACGAACCCCTGGAAACTGGGCGCTGCGGATAAGCGCCGCATTGCGTCGATCCAGTTCCTGGAGGTC
>DATAED010000437.1:0-1891 GCA_036258195.1 Ktedonobacterales bacterium | reverse complement strand
GGGCGAGGTGGAGCTGACCCTGACGCTGGACAACTACGCCGATCGGGCAGGCTCCATGCTGGCGCAGCTCAAGCTCAGCTATGACGCAGCGCTACGTGCGCGTGGCGTCTACCGCGCCGTCGCCTCACCCGGCGCGCCCGTTGTTGGGCCGTGCGGCGCCGCGCTCTCGAACCAGTCGGCGGGCGCAGTCGTCAAGATCGCCGTCTCGTTCCCGCAGCAACTCGCACGCGCCCCCACCGCTATCTCGCTCGCCGCGACGAGCAGCAGCAACGTCTCCGGCTCCGCCTCGGCGACCGCGCTCACGCAGATGGGCTTCGTCTTGCAGTGGACGGTGGCGGCGAATGGCGCATCGACCTGGCTGGGCAGTTATCAGACGGTGGGCAACTAGCGGAGGGCGGTGAGCGAGGAGTGTGCGCGCGAGCATGCGCGAAATGGCGCCAGGGGGAGAGTGAAACGCGCAGAGAGAGAACGCGCGCCAGAGTGCGCCACGCGCCGGAGGCGTGTGTGAAACGATCGCTCAGACGGCGCCACACACGCGCGAAAACGGGGCCAAATGGGGCCACCCATCTGCGCACAAACACGCGCGAGCTGCTGCTCGAAACAGGTTCAAATGGTCACGCGAAAACGGACGAACGAGGACCACTTTCTGCGGAAGGGTGACGTCGCAGCAGCCCTGACAGGTTCTGTCATCAGAGGCTGCGAGCTGCGGAAGGGTGAACACCCATTTTGATGAGTGGACGTAAGCCCCTCTTGCGGGTGAAATCGCGGGTGAAATCGCGGGCATTTCGTCGGCATGTTGCGCGGCCATTGCGCACGAATCGCGCACGTATCGCATGGCGCACAGACGGCTCAATTGCGGCTCATCAGCGACTTGTGCGAGGCAGAACGGTGGCGGCGTAATCGCGTATGCGGGCCTGTGGATGTGGTTGATGGGAACTTACGTTTGAGGTGGAGGAGGTGAGGCGGCGCTATGCCAACGCTAGCGAGTGGGCCGAACACGCTGGGCGTGCTGCAGGCCATGCAATCCATCATCCTGAGTGAGGCGCTCGTGGCGGGCGTCTCGCCCTTCGCCGCGCTCTCAGCGGCGGATCAGGCGCGCTACGGGGTCACGCGGGCTGTCTTCATTGGGCGGCCCAAGGACTTCTCCGACGCCTACCTGCCGCAGTGCGCGCTGTGGATCCCGCAGCGTGACGAGGGGCAGCAGCCGGTCGAGCTGATCGGCCAGGTTGGCCGCGTCTTCGACGACATCGAGGTCACGATCCAGGCGTTCGTGGATATGCGCTCCGACTGGTGGGTGGCTGAGCAGAAGATCCTCCAGATCAGAGATGCCCTGTGGCCTGTCGTCCTCAAGCATGTGCTGCTGGGCGGCGCCGTCTCGACCGTCACCGACGCCGACGCCTATGAGGGGCTGGGTCTGTGCTACGAGGAGATCGCGGGCATTCAGTATCGCTCGTACCAGCTCATCTGGTCCGTTACGCAGCAGTGGTCGATCGCGGGAGGCGTGGCCCAATGACCAGCAGCGCTTATACCCTCCTCAAGCTCGGCTACACCGATCCCCTGACGGGCGTCTTCGGCGCACACCCGCTGTTGGGCGCGGCGCTCGATCTGAACGATGGGGGCGCCTTCACGCTGGTCTCCCCGGATGGGCTCGCGCTCTCCGCTCCGGAGAAGACGCTGGTTCCTAGCGGCAACATCCGCACGCAGGGCGAGCGCATCACCCGCGCCGTCTATCGCCGCAACCGCACCGCCGTGGCGCGTCTGATCTTCGGCCCCTTTGGCTCTGGCCCCACCAGCTACGCCGCCTTCATCGCGTCGGTGCGCGCGCTGGTGCGCTGGATCGACGCCGCGCCCGCCACGCCGATCTGCCTGCAATGGCAGCCACCCAGCGCCA
>DATAED010000436.1:0-2167 GCA_036258195.1 Ktedonobacterales bacterium | reverse complement strand
GCCCGATTGCCTGATGATGTCGTCTATCTGCTGAGAAATAGATGGGTCTTGTGGTGAAGGACTGGCATCAGCGCTCATACTCAGCGTACCACCCTGTCTTTGTAGCGCCCTCGGCGAGTTGGTCGAACCCTGCTTTCAGCGCATCATACCCCTCGCCGAGAACACATGAGATGTCAGCGTGCGCTTCAGCCGCCTATTCAGTGGTGGCCGCTGGCTGCGCCTCCTGCTGCTCGGCATGCTGGCCATCCTGCTGTGGCTCTGACGCGCTGGTGGGCGCCTCGCGCAGGGGTGGGCCGAGGTAGACGCGTGCGCGGCGCTGGGTCTGCCCCTGCCGCAGTGCGCGGTAGTTGGCAGGGGTCACGAGCGTGCGCCCGATGCGCGCCTCGATGGCCTGCCGGGTGGCGCCGCCGATGGCGCTGGCCTCCTGCGCGTCGCGCAGCAGCGCCTCGGCGCCCTGGCTATCGCGCGCCTGGCTCATGGTCAGCGCCGTCTCCTCCACCAGATTCATCAGCAGCAACTCCATCGTCGTCATGGAGTCGCGCAGGCTCTGCGATGACTTCAACCCCTTGGCCGCCTTGTGCGCCTCGACCGGCATCCCAAAGACGCCCTGGCTCAGCGCGTCGGTCAGCGCCGCGTAGTCGGCCCCCTCGCGCAGGCCACGCGCCGACCACTCCTGCGCCAGCCGCTGCCGCAGCGTGATGCCGTGCAGGCGGCGCTGCGTCCAGTCGCGCGAGTAGCCCTGGCGCGTGTAGAGCTTGCGCGCACGCTCGACGGCGATAGCGGGATCATCCTCCTCGCGCAGCCGCTCGGCCCCTGCGCGGGCCAGCCACTCCCTGCCAGCCTCCGCCGCCGGGCCGCTGATGGCTTCGAGCAGCCGCAGCAGCGTGGCCGCGCTGGCCACGCGCGTTGGGCGCGCCACGCCATCCGCGCCCATCAGCTCCAGCTCGAAGGTGCGCGCATCGACCGGGCGCGCTCCATCGGCGCGCAGCCGCGCCTGCGCGGCGGCCCAGCCATCGCCGCGCGCATCCTCTGACGCATCCTCTGACGCTGAGGCCAGCAGGTCATCCACGGCGTAATACCACTCGCCATCACGCTGGATGCGCCGCACAGGCTGCCCCGTCGGCTCGAAGGTGATCGTCTCCTGCGGCTCGCTGATCGCGCCGCTATCAGTGCGCGCGGTCGGTCGTGACGCGCGTCGTGTTCGTCGTTCTGCCATGTCGCTCTCCCTCCCGATCTGTCGCTCGGGCAGGTGGTTCGCCCCACAGATTCGCTCGACATCCCTGCCGAGATCACTGCTGCATCCACGGCTCCATCCGTGGCTGGGGCGGCCCTCCCGCTACCCTACTATTCCTTTTCAGGCCTGCGCGGAGGGAACTTTTTCGCCTCTTACATTATGTCTCATATCAGCCATCATGCGCCGCCTGGCCTGGGTTTCCCCTCCCTGAAGGGGAGGTGGTCAGGGGAAGTGGTCGCGGCCTTCACACGGCGCTGGCGGGCGGCCAGAGCATGTCGGCGGCGTGGCGTCCCACAACGGGCGCGCCCAGCAGCCGCGAGGCCACCTGCTCGAATGACGCACTCGTCCCGCTGCGCCAGAACTCATCGTCCGGGCGCGGCAGGCGCGGCGCATCGGCGGGGCCAGCCGTGAGGCCAGCGGTGGGCGCGGCCAGCAGGCGCTGCTGGGCCAGCACGCGGCGCGTCTGGCGAGCCACCGCCGCGCCAGAGTCGATCACCAGCACATCGGGGCCAACCACGCGCTCGAAGACCGGGCGCATCGCCGGGAAGTGCGTGCAGCCCAGCGCCAGCACATCGATGCCTTTGGCCAGCAGCGGCTCAATGCTCTGGCGAATCTCGCGCTCGACCTCGGGGCCATCCAGCTGGCCCGCCTCCGCCAGCGTCACCAGCGACTGGCAGCCCACCGGATAGACCTCGACTCCCTGGGCAAAGCGCGCGATCAGCCCGCGCAGATAGTCGCTGCGGGCGGCGGAGTTAGTGGCCGCCACGGCCACGCGCCCCACGCGCGTCAGCACGGCGGCGGGCTTGACCGGCGGCACCACCGCGATGAACTTTACCTGCGGATAGGCCGCACGCAACGCGCCAATCGCCGCGCTTGACGCCGTATTGCACGCCACGACGATCAGCTTGACGCCTTGCTCCAGCAGAAACGCCG
>DATAED010000435.1:0-9842 GCA_036258195.1 Ktedonobacterales bacterium | reverse complement strand
CGCGCAAGATCATGCTTGGCAACGCGCTCCGTGCGCTGAAGCTGGAGCAGGAGCAGGCTACTTCACCGGCGGATACGAGACGAAGACCGTCTTGATCTCAGTGAACTCCTCGACCGCCTTGTGGCCCAGCTCGCGATGCCCGTTGCCACTCTGCTTCGTGCCACCGAAGGGCAGGTGCGGCTCGGCTCCGGTCGTGCCAGCGTTGATGTAGACCAGCCCGGCGTTGATGTCGCGCATGGCGCGGAAGACGACGCGCGCATCCTCGGTGAAGATGGCGCACGACAGGCCGTAGATCGTCGAGTTGGCGGCCTCGATGGCCTCCTCATACGACGCGACGGGGATGATCGAGACGAATGGGCCGAAGACCTCTTCCTGCGCGATACGCATCGACACCTTCACATCGGTGAAGATAGTCGGCGCGTAGTAGGCGCCATCGCTCAGCTCGCCCTCAGCCAGCGCACGCCCGCCAGTGACCAGCCGCGCGCCCTCCTGCTGGCCGATCTCGGTATACTCGTGCACCGCGCCGACACGGCCCTGATTCACCAGCGGCCCCATCTCGGTCTCCGCCAGCAGGCCATCGCCTACGCGCAGCTTCTCCGCCGCCTCGGCCAACTTCTGCGTGAAGGCGTCGGCCACCTTCTCATGGACGATGACGCGGCTGGTGGCTGTGCAGCGCTGCCCCGTGGTGCCGAAGCCCGCCCACGAGACGGCCTTGACGGCCTCATCCAGATTGGCGTCGTCCATCACGATGACGGCGTTCTTGCCGCCCAACTCCAGGCTGACGCGGCGCAGATCGCGTCCGCACAGCTCGGCGACGTGGCGACCCACCTCCGTCGAGCCGGTCAGCGAGATCATCGCGATGCGTGGATCGCTCACCAGCGCGTCGCCCAGCGAGCCGCCGGGGCCGGTCACGAGGTTCAGCACGCCCTTGGGCAGCCCAGCCTCGTCCAGAATCTCGACCAGATGCGCGGCGGAGAGCGGCGTGTCGCTGGCGGGCTTCAGCACGACGGTGTTACCAGCCAGCAGCGCGGGGAAGGTCTTCCACGCCGGGATGGCCATCGGGAAGTTCCACGGCGTGATGATGCCCACCACGCCCAGCGGCTGCCGGATGGTCAGGCACATCTTGTCAGGAATGCCAGAGGGAACCGTCTCACCCTCCGCACGTGAGCCCTCGCCCGCGACGTATTTGCCGAAGTCGATGGCGGTCTGCAGGTCGCCCATCGTCTCGCGCAGCGGCTTGCCCATCTCGCGCGTCATGTCGCGCGCCAGCTCAGCCTGCCGCGTCTCCAGCAGCAGCGCCGCCTTCAGGATGATCGCGCCGCGCTGGGGGCCGGGCAGCGCGCGCCACGCGGGCAGCGCCCTCTCGGCGGCGGCGATGGCGGCGTCTACATCGGCGGCGTTGGACTTCTGGAAGCGCGCGATGATCTCGCTGCGCCGCGCGGGATTGGTGTTGTCGAAGGTCACGCCAGAGGCGGAGGGCCGCCACTCGCCGCCGATGAAATTGAGGTAGGTACGTGGCTGAGACTGCTCCTGCGTCTCCGTTGACGCGGGCGAAGAGGTGGTCATAGCGTATGGTTCTCCTGAAGTGGTGAGAGTGCGGGTTGGCTGGCCGCCGCTGGATGGCTGGCGGTTGAAACCGCGCCTGGGAGGCCTGCGGCCACGAAGTCCGCCTGCGCGGACTGGGGCACGGCCGCTGCCCTGCGCCTATATCCCTGGTCTGGGTTCCTCCTCCATGAAGGGGAGGGGGTCAGGGGGAGAGGTCGCCATTAGCAGTATAGCACGCGGCGCGGGGCTGGCAGCCGAGCGCTAAAGCGTTGGCTCTGCGCTCAATGCTTGCCAGACGAGGCGATGGGTCGGCGCGCGGAAGCGGCCCCAGGCGCGGTAGGACTCCTCCAGCGCGTCGCTGGGCGTTTCCTCCAGGCTGTCGAGCTCGTCAGCAAGCGCTGGCAGCGCGGCGGGCGCGATCTCGCGGTACGCCTCCAGCCGCTCGTGGGGATCATTGGACTGAAGCGTTCCGCTGACCTCGTCCAGCAGGAAGGCGAAGGTGGCGTAGTCCACGGGGGTGAGCGCGTCGGGCGGCTGGTAGCGCGCCACCGCCAGAAAGCGCCGCACCCGCACGCTCAGATTGGTCTCCTCCTCTGTCTCGCGCAGCAGCGCCGTCAGGATTGCCTCGCCGCGATGCACGCCGCCTGTCGGCAGCCGATAGCTGCCCGGCGGATAGAAGGTCTTGCGCGAGACCAGCAGCGCGCCAGTGGGGCGGCGCACCACCATGCAGACCTCGCCGGGACGGCGCTGGGTCTTGACCGTGCGCAGATAGGCCGCGGCGTAGGGATCGCGATTGACGCCGATGAGCGGCTCGCCGTAGCGCCGCGCCAGCGTCGTCAGCTCGTCGCGCGCCCAGCGCGGATAGCTCTCATCCATCCCAACGTCCACTCGCCTGCTTCTCCATTGACACTCCGCACGGGCTAGAAGCCCGACGGATTCTCGGTTCGACGCCGCAGCCTACGCCACGACTCCCCGAAGGGCCTGCCCGGCCCATTGGATATTTCTCGCCGCGTTCTCGTCTCTGTCGAGCACCAACCCACAGGAGGTGCAGACATGCGTGCGCACGCTCAGGCTCTTGGGCACGCGCGCCCCACACCCTGAGCAGTCCTGAGAGGTGAACTGCGCAGGAACCGCCACGACCCGACGCCCAGCGTATGCTGCTTTGGCTGCGAGGATGCTACGAAACTGCGCCCAGCCTGCATCTGAGATGCTCTTGGCAAGGTGATGGTTCCGTACCATGTTGGCGACCTGCAAATCTTCGAGATAAATGGTGTCGTAGTCTCTGAGCAACGCCAGCGCAGTCTTGTGATGGAAATCGAGCCGCTGGCGCTTGACGTGCTGATGCGCCCGCTGGAGATGGCCGACCGCTTTGCGTCTACCATGGCTCCCCTGCTTACGACGGGAGACGACGCGCTGGGCCTTCTTCAGCTTTTTCTCGCCTCGGCGATGCAAGCGTGGATTCTCCACGGCCGCGCCCTCAGCGGTGATGAGAAAGACCTTCAATCCCACGTCTATGCCCGTCTCACGTCCAGTCGGCGGCAACGGCTGCATTGGCACATCAGCGCAGGAGATGATGGCATACCAGCCATCCGCCTCCTGGGAGATGGTGGCGGTCTTGGGCCTGCCTACAAGCGGACGACTCCAGCGCACGGCCACGCGACCAATCTTGCTGAACACCAGGAAACCATTCTCCAGCCGCGCGCCATTGCCATACTCCTTGTAAGTGAAGGAGTGGTAGCGGTCGCGTCCCTGGAAGCGGGGAAAACCCGGTGTCTGGCCCGCCTTGACCCGGCGAAAGAAGGCTTGATAGGTCTTGTCGAGCCGCGCCAGCACATCCTGCAAGACATGACTATGAATGGCGGCATAGGCGGGCAGTTCCGCACGCAGGTCTTTCAACTCGGCTTGCTGCTGGTAGCAGGTGAGCGTGACGCCACAACGCCGATAGGCCGTGATGCGTTGCTCTAACGCCGTGTTGTAGAGCGTGCGGCAACGCCACAAGACCTCCTCAAACTGGCGCGCTTGTTCAGGCGTTGGCTTGAGGCGATACTTGTAGGCTTTGCGCAGGCGCTCATCACTCACGACTATTTCGTTCGCTTCTGTTTGGCGAGATATTCCCGCAACGCCCGAACAATCTCTCCATTGAGAGACCGATCGTTCTCTTGCGCTGATTGTTTCATGCCTTCAGCCACATCGGCAGGCATGCGCAGCGTGATTTTCACCTCTTCCTGTTGGGTATTCATGGCTCTATTCTACCACCATAATAGGGCCACGACAAGCAAGAGGAATTCTGGCTAAAGCCACGACGCCTATCTGCCTGGGCTAAAGCCACAGCAGCTTGCGGTGGGCTAAAGCCCTATTTTCTGTCATGTGTAGCTATCGCACGCGGGCGGGTCACTGCTGAGCGAATCCCCAATCGAGCAGAGCATGCACATCCGCCGTGCGCGCCTGCACGGTCGGTTCGCCAAGCGCCACCCCGACCAGCAGGCGACCGTTCGACACTACGGAGAACGCCATGCAATACTGCGCGGCGGCAGTATAGCCAGTCTTGATGCCATTCGCGCCGGGATAGGGCGCGGCGCCGCCCTGCAGCAAGTCATTCTCGCTCTGGAGCGTGAAGAGTTTATGGGTTGGTGTCTGTGGAATCACATAGGTGTAGGCGGACGTGATTGCGGTCACGCCGGGGCGCATCACCGCGAGCGCGGACAGCTTTGCCATGTCGCTCGCGCTGGTCACGTTGCCATCATCCAGTCCATCGGCGGAGACGAAATGGGTGTGCATGAGCCCGAGCTGCCGGGCGCGCGCATTCATCATCGCCACAAACGACGGTTCATCGCCTCCCACGGCGTCCGCAATGGCAATCGCCGCATCATTGCCTCCCTGCACAATGAGGCCATAGAGCAGCTCGCGCACCGTCAACTTCTCGCCCACGCTCACGTCCATATAGCTGTTGTCGCTGTTGACCAGGGCGGCGGCGTCGGGGCCAATCGTCGTCTCCTGATCGAGTTGCGGCGAATCTATCGCCACCAGCAGCGTCATCACCTTCGTCAGGCTCGCCGCTGGATAGGACGTGTCGGCGTTCTTCTGGTAGAGGATCACGCCGCGCTGCGGATCGAACAGAAAGGCGGCACTCGCCTGAACATCTGGCGACTGGGCGCCACCCGTGGAGATGTAGGGACGCAGGTTGGAGAATACCAGTTCTGCGCCTTCGTGGAGTGGCTGCTGGAAAGCCCCATGCGCCAGGCCCACGGCTGATGACGCCCCCGCGACTGACGCCGCTGGCGCGCTGGACGGAATGAGCGCCTCGCGTGTCTGCGGATTCAGCAGCAACGCGCTGGCGATCAGCGCGACGACCACGACAACGGCGCCAGCGATCATGCCCAGGCGACGGAATCGGCGACGCTCCCCCAGGGTGAGCGCTCTTCGCCACGCGCTGACGTGCCCCAGCGTCGCCTGAGGCGTCAGCGCTAGCCAGCGAGAGCGCCAGCGAGAGGCCTCACGCGGTCCAATCTGAAAGCGGCGTTTCTTGCGGCGAGAGACGGATGGCAGCTTGACGGTCACATAGCTCCCCTGCAGGCCTTGAGCGCCTCCACGCTGCGAGGGATGTGGAACATCGAGCTGGAAACGACGTTTCTCGCGGCGGCGCGTAAACATATGCCCGCTCCCCTTTGCTCACCCGGAAGACGATCTGTAGCGACCGGCGCCACGACGAAGCACGGTGGAGACACGCCAAAGTCATTCGCGTAGGGTGCTAAGACGTCAGCCACTTCTTCTTCAGGCGCCGCAATGTACTCGCCGAATCCGTTTGCTGGTTCAGTGGCTGCGACACCACGACGACACGCCGTTGGAGCGGCTCAACTTCGCTGACCAGCATGATCAATGATTCACCGAAGTGGACGCGAGATGACGCTGGAATCACGCGCAGATGTGGCGCAGGCAGCGCAAGCGCTTGAGGCGCCGCGTCTACCACATCAGAATCTTCAGCGCCGGAATCGTCGAACCCCACCAGGTCGGCGAGTTGAGGTAGCGACGACTGGGCCAACTCCGAGGGCTTGACCACATAGCCCATGATCGCGCTCCCGCTATGGTCCAGCAGCATGTCCATCAGGGAGCCAAGCGACATGCCATAGGTCGTGAGGATGACAAACTCGCAGACATCATTGAGGCTCAGCATGCCCTCGAATGCCGAGGCCATGTTGAGACGCACAGGGTCTGCGTTTACCGTGACCACATCGCCGTTCAACGAAATGACGTGGTCGAGCGAGACCACGCCGCCATCGCCCTTGCGCCCGAAGATGCGGCCAATTGCCGCTCCAGCTCCGCGCGGCGCAGGCTCACGGTGGACGATGACGCCTGCCAACTGGCAGTTGATGGGGTCGAACAGGACATCTGCGACACGACCCAGCGGCTCGATGGTAGAAACGTTGACGACCTGGCGCTGGAGCAGTCGACTCGCCAGCCACGGGGATCCTGACGGCGATGGCGCTGACGACAGAGTAAGAGACTGAGGTGGTTGCTCATCCATTATCAATCCGCCTCCCATTCAGCTCATGAGTAGAGCGCAGGCATCAATTATACCCGGCGCAAAGCCAGAGTGGAACTCCCCCGCGCCACAAATTGCACAAGTCGGGTGACGTAGCCGCCGGTTGGCGCGAGTGGAAGGGCACGTACAGGAGGCGAGGCGCGCGCGGAGTCAACGCGAGGAATAGCGTTCTGGCAGAGCGGCCTGCGCTGCATCATTGCTCGCGTCGTCGTGGGCGCGCTGCGCCCAGGCTTGGCCGAACGCCAGGCGGCGACCGATCGAGGGATGGTTGTAGAGCAGGAACTCGATGAGCGGCGGCGGATAGGCCTCGGCGAGGTTCTGGTTGGCCAGGCGGGTCATCGCGCTGATGAAGGCGTCGGCATTGCGGGTCGTCTCCAGCGCGTAGACATCGGCCTGATGCTCGACCCAGCGGCTGAAGCCATTCGTCAGGGGCAGCGTCACCAGGCCAAACACGCCCAGCGTGGCGGCGATCAGCGGCATGGTGGCGGGGTCGGCCAGACCGTGATACTGCGGCACGGCGCCCAGCGTGGTCGTCAGGATGAGCTGCACGATGGCCAGCCCGCCCAGCATGATGGCTGACTGCGTGAGGATCAGCTTGGGGATATCCCAATGCGCCTGATGCCCCAGCTCATGCGCCACCACCGTCTCGATCTCATCGGGCGTGTAGTGGTCGAGCAGCGTGTCGCCGATGACGATGCGGCGCGTTCCCCCCAGCCCCATCACCATCGCGTTTGCGGCGGTCGTGCGGGCGCTCATATTCATGGAGTAGATGTCGCGCACCCGCAGATGCGCATGCGCCGCCAGCGCCAGCGCGCGGCTCTTCACCTCGCCATCTGGCAGCGGCGTGAGCTTGTAGAAGATGGGCAGCAACAGCACCGGCGCGAGGTTGGCGAGCAGTGTCGTCAGGCAGAGCAGCGCTATGCCCGCCCACAGCCACCACCAGCGCGGGCTGACCGCCAGCAGCGCATACAGTCCCTCCACCGCCAGCAACTCGAAGACCAGCGCGAGCAGCAGCCCCTTGCCTTCGTCGCCCAGCCAGCCGCCGAACGATTGTGTGGAGATGCCATTGCGCCGCGAGAGGATGTAGCCGCCATAGAACGAGAGCGGCAGCCCGATCACAAAGGCGACGATGAAGAGCGCCAGGAAGTAGAGACCCACCTGGAGCGGCGCCCAATCGGCGAACGGTCGCCATGCCGGGCCGATGGCCAGCGCGTCGCGCAGCCAGAAGCTCATTCCGCTGAAGAGCAGCACGCCGATCAGCGCCGCGCTCAGCGCCAGCTCTGCCAGCGAGAGCCACTGCTGCTGGTGGGCATAGCGCCGCGCTTGCGCCTGCCGGTCGGCGTCGAGGGTGGCCGGAGCGGCGGGCGCGGTGGCCGACTCTGGAGTTGCCTCAGCGCCACTCTCGGCGTCAGGCTGCAGGATTGGCGGCGGGGCCAGCGTCTCGTCGGTGGCGAAACGCGCCAGCAGGCCACGCTGCTGCGCTGAATGGCTCACGATGGCGCCGCCTTTCCGTTATCAGCCAATGGATGCCAGACTGACGACTAGGCCGAGGTCGGCGCGCCCCGCAGCAAGGTCTCGACATTGGCCGCGCCCTCGGCGAAAGTGGTCAGTTGGGCCACTGTGAAGGTGCGCGTGCCGCCAAGATTGGGATGCGACACCTCATAGAGGCCATCGCGATAGGGCGCGTCTTTGACCTCGAAGCCGAGCTGCCTCAGCAGATTGATGGCCTCGCCCTCGGCGTAGATGCGGTCGATTCGCATGCGAACGTACTCCTGCGCAGCGATGCGGCGCATATCGAGCAGGTCGCGCGGCTGATGCCCGTGCTAAAGACGGGATCAGCGCGCTGACTTGCAGCGAGTGGTGACTTCGCAGTCCTCCATCACGACTGCCTGGCAGGCCAGCCGTGTTTGCGGGTTGCGATTCTTCGGGAAGGTGCCGATCTGATTCATCGTCTGTTCGAGCATGTTGCGCTCGGTGACGGCGCTGGCGGGCGAGACGCGCACGCGATCAGTCCAGCAAAGCCCGTTGCCGTGGCAATTGGCGATCTTGGAGAGTCCAAACCACATGCAATATAGTGGAATATCGTTCTCCAGCGCAGCATAGCGCAGGGTCGTGCCGACCGGAACCTCGACCGTCTTTCCCTCGTTCACGAAGGTGACTTTGGGCATGGCTACCCTTCCTCTTCTCTGAGTATCTGGCGCCCGGAGAGCGCCATGCCGTACAGGCGCGGTGGCGCGATGGGTCGCTCCCATCGAGTGTAGCATAGGCCCGCCGAAAGGGTCAACGACGGAATGGCTCGCGCAGCCAGGGCGGTCGTGTTCAGACTTCTTCCACGTCGGCAGTTGCGCGCTCGTCGTCCGAATGGCGCCCGAAGTGGCAGCGCTCGCAGACGCACGGCGACGCGGCGACGCGGTAGAGGGCGATGTGCCCATCATAAGACGGCGGCAGGATGCCCTCGGCAGAGGTGAAGACGGGCTGGAATGATCCATCATCCACGCGCAGATACTCACCGACCGTCACATGTTGACCTGCCTGATAGAGCAGTGTTCCGCACTCATCGCACTCGTCAGGGGGTTCAGCGTTCATCATCGAGACACTCCTTCTACCGATCGCTTGCCACTGGCGCTACTGGTGCTACTCGATGGATGGGTAGGGCGGGTTGTAGAGCCGACGAAACGCGCCGATGCCCGGATATAAGCGCGCCTCGACTGTGGCCTGCGCTTGCCGGAGATGCTCCAGGTCGTGGTAGGCCCACTCGACGATATGCTCGCGTGCGCTAATGCGCCCAAACTCTGCATGCTCTCCGCTCTGCGCCAGTTGCGCGGGCGTCAGCCCACGGAGGAAGGCCAGATTCCGCTGGCGAGCTTCTCGCCAGGCCCGCAGCGTCTCCGCTGGCGCCTGCGCGGCGGCTGGCTCACCGCCTGGCGCCAACGTAGCGCCATCACGCTCGATCATCTGGCGCACTCGCATAGGAATCACCGCCGTCTCGATGTGCAGCAGATGCGCCATGAGCTGCTGGAGCGACCACTCGTCTGGCGCTGGCGACCACGCCCACAGCTCGTCGGGCAATCGTTCGAGCAGCGCGTCCAGCGCGGCGGGCGTCGCCGCCAGCACGCTCAGCGCCAGCTTGTACACCTCATCGCCCTCTTTGACTGTTTCTGGCTGTGGCATGCGGCGCGCTCCTTTTCATCCTGCCGGGCAGATAGCTGGTTGCGCGGCGTCCCAGCCCACGCCCCAGAGTTGGACGACATCATCCTGTGTGTAGCGCTGTGGCGCGGCGTGCGGAGCCTGCCGCACGAGCAGCGCGCCATCGGGCGCGAGTTGCGTCTCCAGTCCCCGGACGCAGGCGCTATCACAGCCCACGACGACGACACGCTGCGGAGTCGCTACTCTGCGCCGCCAGTCCTGCTCCAGCGCCAGGCGCGCGTCGTCGTGTTCGGTGGCGTGCGCCGCTGTCAGAGCAGAGAGGCGCGTGTCGAAGGTGTGCAGGGCGCGCGCCAGCAGCATCTCGCGCCAGTGATCGCGGGTGAAAAGCGCCGACGCTGGCGTCTCGCCCGCCGCTCGCGTGGCCCGCTGCGCGTGCCAGAGCCGCGCCAGCGCCAGCCGCAGGCTGACATAGGCGACTTCCTGGTCGGGATCCATCTCGACCGCGATGCGGCAGAGGTGCGACATCGCTCCGCCCGCGCACAGCCCGACATCCCACGGCCAGGCGATGGCGCAGGGGCGCCCGAGCGCGCCCTCCACGACCTCAGCGACT
>DATAED010000434.1:0-8000 GCA_036258195.1 Ktedonobacterales bacterium | reverse complement strand
GGCATGGTGTGACTCCCAGAGTGGTGAGGCGGAACCTGTCCCCCTCCGAGGAAAGAGGAACCCAGGGCGGAGGTTCAGCCAAGAGCGACCAGGCGCGACCTCACCCCAACCCCTCTCCCACGGGGAGAGGGGCTTTTCGGTCGTCTGCTGTGGCTGCGCTCCCCTGTGCAGTCATCATCGAACTGCCTGCCTTCGCGCAACAATCTCTTCATCGACTCCCCCTCTCCTGTGGGAGAGGGGGCTGGGGGGTGAGGTCGCTCCCTACGGCGCGCCGACGGTGGCGTGCTGGCCACGCGCGATGGGCAGCGCCTCCACCGAGCCGCTGCCCAGGATTGCTTCGAGTCGCTGCATCAGCTCCGGGCAGAAGCGCGCGCCGTCCGTACCGGGCGGCAGGGTCATCTGCGCCTCCCACAGGCCATTGCGCACGTAGATCTCGAAGTGGTCATCGCCAGGGAAGTCGCGCAGGGCGGTGACGACATCCTGCACATTGGTCTTGTCGATGGCCGCATTGTGCGTGCGTTGCAGGTGAATCCGGATCAGATATTCGCGGCGGTTGGCCTCTTCCTCCGTGACGGTGAACTCCTCCACGTCGTCGGCCACCAGTTGCGGCTCGTCGTCGCGCCCCATTTTCACCATGCCCGTCACCAGCACGACGGCGTCTTCGTGCCAGTGGCCAGAGGTCGCGGCGAATGTCTTGGGGAAGACGACCACCTCGATGCCGCCAGTGAGGTCTTCGAGCTGCACGGCGAGCATCTGGTCGCCGCGCTTGGTGGTGATGCGGCGCATCTCGGTGATGCGCCCGCCCAGTGTCACCTTCTGCCCGGCCCACTCGTCGCTCAGGCTGACGGCGTAGGCGTTGACGCGCTTCTTGAGGAACTGTGCGACATGCGCCAGCGGATGCGCCGAGAGATAGAGGTTGAGCAGCTCTTTCTCCCACGCCAGCAATTGCTGCTGGGGATGATCTGGCACATCTGGCAGGATGAAGTCGTCGCCCGCGTCGCCATCGCTCGCGCCAAAGCCGAAGAGGCTGTTCTGCCCGATCTCGCGCATCTTGCGTTGCTGCTGGCCATAGAGGATGGCGCGGTCGAGGCCGGCGAGGAGCTGGCTGCGGCGGCCCAGGCTATCCAGCGCGCCCGCTTTGATCAGGCATTCGACGGCGCTGCGGGTCAGATTCTTGCTGTCGCAGCGCGCGAAGAGATCGGCCAGCGACTTAAACGGGCCACCGCCGCGACGCGCCTCCAGCAGCTCGTCGATGGGCCTACTGCCAACATTCTTGATGGCGACCAGGCCGAAGCGCACGCCCCAGCGCGCCGCGCCATCTTCGCCCGGCGCGACGGCCTCGACAGCGAAGCCCGACGCGCTGTGGTTGACGTCGGGCGGCAGAATCTCGACGCCCATGCGCCCGCACTCTTCGACGGCGGCTACCACCTTCTTCGCGTCACCCGCCTCGGTGGTCAGCGTCGCCGCCATGAACTCCGCCGTGTAGTTGGCCTTCAGGTAGGCGGTCTGGTACGCCACCCACGCATACGCGCAGGCATGGGCCTGGTTGAATCCGTAGCCAGCGAAGGGTTCGATGAAGGTGAAGATTTGCTCGGCGACCTTCTCAGAGATCTTGCTGTTGACGCAGCCCTTGATGAACTTGCCGCGATACTTCAGCATCTCCTCGCGGTTCTTCTTCGACATCGCCTTGCGGAACTTGTCGACCTCGCCCCAGCTAAAGCCGGCCAGTTGCACCGCGATCTGCAGCACCTGATCCTGGTACACGATGACGCCATAGGAACTCTTGAGCAGCGGCTCCAGTCGGGGGTGCAGATATTTGATCTGTACTTCGCCGTGCTTGGCCTTGATGAACTGCGGGATCGAGTCCATCGGGCCGGGGCGGTAGAGCGCTACCATCGCCATCAGGTCTTCGATGCTGGTGGGCTTCAGCTCCTTGATGTAGCTGCGCATGGCGCCCGATTCGAGCTGGAAGACGCCGGTCGTGTCGCCCAGCGCCAGCAGCTTGTACGTCTTTTCGTCGTCTTCGGGCAGGCGGTCGAGATCGATGTCGATGCCGCGCGTCTCCTGGATGAACTTGCGCGAGTTCATCAGGATGGTCAGGTTGCTCAGGCCGAGGAAGTCGAATTTGATCAGGCCGAGATCTTCGAGGTGCGCCTGCTCGTACTGCGAGACCAGCCAGGTATCGGTGGGGTCTTTGTAGTCGCGCAGTTGCAGCGGGATCGTCTCCACCAGCGGCTCGCGCGAGATGACCACGCCCGCCGCATGGATGCCCACGCCGCGCACCGTGCCTTCGAGGTCGCGCGCCATCTCTACCAGCTTGTGGACGGACGGGCTTTGCTGATAGAGCTGATTCAGCTCTTTCACCTCGTCCAGCGCGCCGCTGATCGTCACCTTGGGACCGCCGGGGATCAGCCGCGCCACGCGGTCGGCCTCCGCCTGCATACCCATTACGCGGCCCACATCGCGGATGGCGGCGCGGGCGGCCATCGTGTTGAAGGTGACGATCTGGCCAACCTTGTCCCAGCCATACTTATCGGCGACGTAGCGGATGACTTCCTCACGGCGGTCGTCGGGGAAGTCCATGTCGATATCGGGCATGCTCATGCGCTCCGGATTCAGGAAGCGCTCGAAGAGCAGATCATAGCGGACGGGATCAACGTTGGTGATGCCCAGCGAATAGGCGACCAGGCTGCCAGCCGCTGAGCCGCGCGCCACGCAGCGCATGCCGTGGCTGCGGGCGTAATTCACGTAGTCCCACACGATCAGGAAGTAGGAGATGAAGCCCTTCTCTTTGATCACGCCGAACTCGTAGTCCAGCTTGCGATGCAGCGCCTCGCTGACCTCGCCATAGCGCTCTTTGATGCCCTCCAGGCAGAGGTAATAGAGGTATTCATCCTGCGAGCGGTACTCCGGCGGGATGGTGAAATTGGGGATCAGGCTGGCGCCATTGGCAATCTCGACCTCGCACTGCTCGGCGATCACCATCGTGTTGCGCAGGGCGTCGTGCAACTCCTCAGGGAAGAGCCGCGCCATCTCCTCAGGCGTCTTGAGGTAGTATTCGTGGCTGTCGAACTTCATGCGCTTGGGGTCTTCGAGCGACTTGCCGGTCTGGATGCACAGCAGCACATCCTGCGCGTCGGCGTCGCTGGAGGCGACATAGTGCAGGTCGTTGGTAGCCAGCAGTGGCGCGCCGACCTCCTTCGCGAGATCGTAGAGCAGCGGGTTGAGCTTGACCTGCGGCGACTCTGGCGCGTCGTGATCCTGCACCTCGATATAGAAGTTCTTTGGCCCAAAGACATCCTGGAACCAGCGGGCCGCCGCGCGTGCGCCGTTGAGGTCGCCGCGCAGCAGCAGCTCGGGAATCTCGCCAGAGATGCAGCTCGATGTGGCGATCAGCCCCTCGGCGTGCTCAGCCAGCATCTTCTTATCCATGCGCGGGCGAGCGCGGTAGCCGCGGGTGTGGGCGTAGGTGGTCAGCTTGATGAGGTTGTGGTAGCCCTGCGTCGTGCGGGCCAGCAGGAGCTGGTGGTTGTACTCGTAGCGCCCGGTCTTCTCTTCGAGCGAGGGAACCAGGTAGCCCTCCACGCCCAATATTGGTTTGATACCCGCCGCCGTGCAGGTCTTATAGAACTCCAGCGTGCCGTACATCGTGCCGTGGTCGGTGAGCGCCAGCGCGCGCATGCCGCCAGCCTTGGTCGCCTCGACGAGCCGCTTGAAGCGAGACTGGCCATCGAGCAGGCTGTACTCGGAATGCACGTGCAGGTGCGTGAAATCGGCCACGACGACATCCTCCTCCAACGGCCTCAACCGGCGCGAAACAGCGCACAGACCTGCCTCGTCCAACGAGCATTCATCAGGCTGGCGACATAGCATATGGTACGCCAGACGGGCGGCATCGCGCGACGGCACATCCGGGCTAGCACGTATGTTCAGGACGAAGGAGAGGAGGAAGAAGGCGCTGGCGGATGGTAAAGTGAAGGCGCGGCCCTCACCCCTGCCCCTCTCTCTGGGAGAGGGGAATCCTGCTGGCCCAAGTGCGAAGGCGCAGGGCTAACTATCTGCGTTAATCTGGGATCAGGAGCGAACTACCATGTTGACCGATCGCTTCAAGGCGCTGGAAGAGGCCGTGGCGCAGCTACCGCCAGACGCGCAGGATACTCTGGCGGCGACCCTCGAAAATGCGCTCCGCCAGATGCAACAGGATGGGCCAGCCATCGACGCCGACGTAGCCGCAGCCATCGAGCGCGCGCTGGAGCGGCACGCGGCCAGCCTGGAATACCTCAAAGACAAGTGAGCGCCACGCTGCTGACGCCTTGACATATACATGTCGGTTGGTTTAATCTTTGAGAGCGCTTCATGCCCTCGATTTTCCTCACTCGAAGCGCATCTCAACCTACCTGTAGTGCGAGCTGCGTAGGTGATGGTTACCCGCCACTTCCGATGAGGTAGTAAACCAAGCTACACCATCATTGGGGGTGTTTGCACCCCGCAAAGTCGATCCCCTTGATTGCTCAGGCTCACCGTTGCTGTAAGCACTGGTTAGCAATTAAGCAGAAGGGGAACGCATCTGAGACCACAAAAGACTCCTTGCAAGGGCGAACTTTGGGAGTGTGTGACCCAATCCCACCCAGGCTGGCTCGTTCGGATGACGAAGACATCTCTCAACTGGGTCTGGTTCTACCAGATCGAAGGGCCTGCGAGGAGTCGCAGCGAGTGTCCTCCCATGTTGTTGTCCAAGTTCATTAGACGCTATCGCCCCTCGCGATAGATCGAGTGAAGCCAGGTGGCCACGCAAGCGACCACCTGGCGCGCTGTTACCCCTCGGCAAGCGCCTCATCCTCCGGGAACAGCGTGCGGATGGCTGCGGTGGACAGATAGAGGCGCAAGGGCTGATCGGCGAAACGCCGGAAGTCGTAGTGTTCATAGAAACGGGCGGCGGACTCGTTCAGCGCGTCCACAATCATCAATTTGACGCCAACACCTGTGCGCAGCGTGCGGCGCAGCGCATCCACCAGTAGCAGCCCGCTCATGCCCTGCCTCTGATAGGCTGTGGCAACCGCTAGCCGACCGAGCAACACTGCTGGAATCAGCTGATAGCGCCCCGCTTTCTTCGTCAATTCCGCAGGTAGGGTGGCCAGTTCGACGGAACTGGCGCTCAGCGTGTAGTAGCCGACAATAGTGGAACTGCCCTGCTGCGCGAGTACGTAGCATGCCGCCAGATCGCGCTTGATGTCCTGGCTGACCTGCCGCTGCAAGTAGGTGTCCAGAGATGGTTCGCCACAGGTGAACGCCGCTCGATCATGTTGCGGGCCAAGCGGCGTAATGCCGTATGGCGGCTGCTCTTCTGACTGCACGCGCCGTTACTCACTCTCGCCTTCGCTTATATCGTTTGTATCGCGCACGAGTGCGCGATAGCGCTCTGCCGCCTTACGCAGCGCGGGGCCGACAGGTGTCGGATGCAGCAGCGCTTCCATCACCGCACGCGAGTCGCGTTCCGATAGGCGAATGACCTCATGCTCGCGGATCGCCTGCTCGGCGGCGCGCTGGGCGCTGCTCATCACAAATTGCGAGACTGATTGCCCGTACAGCGCGGAAGCGCGCTCAAAGAGTCGCTTCTGCTCTTCGGTGAGACGAGCGTTGAAGCGCTGATGCTTCCTCTCCATCTTTTCCATCTTTGGCCGATCCTGTGTGGTTGACATACCCTCACCTTCCTCTCTTGCAGTATTGTACGTCATTCTGCTGTACAGTGCAATCCCACTCAGATGGCGCGCTGCCCAGACGACGCAACGTAACGTATACTGCCAGCGCAGCCGCTGAGGGCGCGGCGATGGGGCTGCGCACGCCAACGGTTTGCCAGCAGCAAAGTGAGAGGCGTCGCTATGGCAAAGGCGAATCAGAGGGCGGATCAGAAGGCGAAGGCGGCCCAGGACGCAGGCCAGCACAACATGACCGATTATGAGCAGGCGCGCCATGACTTCAAGTGGGAGGTGGCCGAGGACTACAACTTCGCCATCGACACCATCGGACATTGGGCAGAGGAGCCAGAGAAGCTGGCGATGCTGTGGGTGGGGCAGGATGGCGCCGTCGAGCGCTACACGTTCGCTCACTTCGACGAGGAGAGCAGCCGCGCCGCGCACGCCTTCGAGAAGCTGGGCGTGCGCAAGGGCGACCGCGTGCTGCTGATGCTGCCGCGTGTGGTGGAGTGGTGGGGGACGATGCTCGGCCTGATGAAGCTGGGCGCCATCGGCATCCCCTGCACCACGCTGCTGACGCCCAAGGACATCGCCTATCGCGCCGAGGTGGCCGAGGCGATAGGCTTCGTCAGCGACGCCAGCGGCATCGAGAAGCTGGCGCAGGTGCGCGACGCCTGCCCAACGCTCAAAGTCGTCGTCTCAGTGGGCGAGCCGGGCGACGCCTGTCCGGAGGGCTGCGTCGGCTATCATCCCGCCGTAGATGTCGCCTCGCTGACGTGGTACGACCGCCGCACGAAGGCCAGCGACCCCTGCCTGATCTACTTCACCAGCGGCACGGTCGGCTATCCCAAGATGGTCGTCCACACGCACGCCAGCTATCCCGTCGGGCATACCGCCGTCACCGGGCGCTATTGGCTCGACCTGCACCCCGATGATCTGGTCTGGAACCTCTCGGAGATGGGCTGGGCCAAGGCGGCGTGGTCCAACTTCTTCGGCCCGTGGGGCAATGGCGCGGCCATCTTCGTGCAGGATGCGCGCGGCAAGTTCGACAGCAAAGCCACGCTGGCGCTGCTTGAGCAGCACCCCATCTCGGTCTTCTGCGCGCCGCCGACCGCCTATCGCGTGATGGTGCAGGAAGACCTGAAGTCGCATCATTTCGCGCTGCGCCATTGTGTCGGCGCGGGCGAGCCGCTGAACCCGGAGGTGATCGACGCATGGCGCGCGGGAACCGGGCTGACCATCCGCGATGGCTATGGGCAAACGGAGACGGTGCTGCTCTGTGGCAACTTCCCGCCGCTGGAGGTGCGCCCCGGCTCGATGGGCCGACCCGCGCCGGGCTTCGATCTGGAGGTCATCGACCACGACGGCAAGCCCTGCCCGCCGGACAAGGAGGGCGACATCGCGGTGCGCGTGCAGCCGGAGCGCCCGCTGGGCCTCTTCAAGGAGTATTGGCGCAATTCAGAGGCGACGGAGCGCTCATTCACGGGCGAGTGGTATCTGACCGGCGACCGCGCCTATCGCGACGCCGATGGCTACTTCTGGTTCGTGGGGCGCGCTGATGATGTCATCATCTCGGCGGGCTACCGCATCGGGCCGTTCGAAGTGGAGAGCGCGCTGGTGGAGCATCCGGCGGTGATGGAGGCGGCGGTGGTCGCCAGCCCGGATGCCGTGCGCGGCGAGATCGTCAAGGCCTTCATCATCCTCGCGCCGGGCTATAGCGCCTCGCCCGCGCTGGCGACCGAGATTCAGGAGCACGTGAAGACGGTGACGGCGCCCTACAAATATCCGCGCGAGGTCGAGTTCGTCACCGAGCTGCCCAAGACCATCAGCGGCAAGATTCGCCGCGTGGAGCTGCGCGAGCGCGAGCGCAAGCGCAAGCAGGAGGGGTGACGACCTCACCCCCCAGCCCCCTCTCCTGTGGGAGAGGGGGCGTCGTCGTTTGCAGCAAAAGCGCCTCGCAGCGCAGCCACAGCAGCGTCCGAAAGCCCCTCTCCCCGTGGGAGAGGGGCTTGGGGTGAGGTCGCGCCCTACGGCAGCGTGGCGATAGAGAACGAGCTGCCGTTGAAGAAAACGCCGAACGGATCTCCAAGTTCGTCGGTGGGAACCTGCCAGTCGCTCCCATTGGGCAGACTGACCAGGGTGATAGTCGGGGCGCCGATCACGATGACGGCTCCGCTGCTTGCGCCGCCGATATCTTGCCACTGGGTCGCATGCGGCGGAAGCACATAGAGATGGCCTGCGGGGTCGGCCTGCTGCACGCCATTGGCCGATACACTGGCGCCAAATGGGGCCAGCAAGGATCCGTCG
>DATAED010000433.1:0-12706 GCA_036258195.1 Ktedonobacterales bacterium | reverse complement strand
ATCCGCGAGCATAGCTCACACGGTATCACTCTGGATGGCTTCCCCCGCACCACGCCCCAGGCCAACGCGCTCGACGAGGCTCTGCGGCGCATGGGACAGCGCATCGATCATGTGCTCTATCTGGAGGCGCCACGCGCCCTGCTGCTCGACCGCCTCGGCGGCCGCTACATCTGCCGCGCGCACGGCCATGTCTGGAATATCAAGACCAAAAAGCCGCAACAGCCCGGCATATGCGATTATGATGGCAGCGAGTTGTATCAGCGATCCGACGACACCCCTGAGAAGATCGCCCATCGGCTCGACATCTTTTTCAACGACACCATCAAGCTGCTCGACTTTTACAGCGCGCAGGGCAAACTGACGCGCATCGACGCCGCGCAGCCCATCGAGGTCGTGACCAAAGCGGTGTTGGCGACGGTGGGCGGCTAACAGCTGGCCCGACGAGACAGGCGGCGTGAGGCGCGGGAAGGCAAACATGACCATTCACTATCGCAGCAAAACGGAGATTGAGAGCATTCGGCGGGCTGGCCAGGTCGTCATGGAGATTCTGGAGGTGTTGCGCGCGGCCACGCGGCCCGGCGTCACCACTGGCGAGCTCGACGCGCTGGCTGTGCGCGAGCTGGCCCGCCGTGGCGCGACCTCGAACTTCAAGGGCTACTCTCCCGCCAAGGGCACACCGCCGTTCTCTGGCGTCATCTGCTCCTCGGTCAACGAACAGGTGGTGCATGGCATCCCTGGCAAGCGCACGCTGAAGGAAGGCGACATCATCGCCCTCGACTTCGGCGCCATCGTGGACGGCTGGCATGGC
Source organism: Ktedonobacterales bacterium (assembly GCA_036258195.1). GTDB lineage: Bacteria > Chloroflexota > Ktedonobacteria > Ktedonobacterales > JADMIN01 > JAKAIY01. Next base: position 11,898 of record DATAED010000433.1, on the reverse strand, counting down.
GATTCCGCTATCACCGTGCCGGTCGGCCAGGTCTCGCCCGAGGCCGAGCGGCTGCTGCGCGTGACGCAGGAGGCGCTGTGGAGGGGCATCGGCGCGGCGAAGCCTGGCGCGCGGGTCTATGACATCACGCGGGCGGTGCAATCCTATGTCGAGGGGCAGGGCTTCGCGTTGGTGGAGCACTACGGCGGCCACGGCATCGGGCGCGAGCTGCACGAAGACCCGTTCATCCCAAACGCGATGGAGCAGGGCATCCCCAATCCGCTGCTGCGGCCAGGCATGGTCGTCTGCATCGAGCCGATGGTCAGTGTCGGGTCGCCGCGCACGCGCACGCTGGGCGATAAGTGGACCGTCTCGACCATCGATAATAGCCTCTCAGCGCACTTCGAGCATACCTTGGCCATCACTGCTGACGAGCCGCTCGTGCTGACAAGCCTGGCCAGCGCCGGGGTGAGCCGCTAATCTGTCGCACTATGTCGCAATGCGCGCTATAGTACATCGCAGTAGACCTGATGGCGTAGCGGCGCCGTGGCTGCCGCGTGCTCGCGCGGCGGATTGCACATCGAAGTCGTTCGTGGATGGCTGTTCCCTCGTAGTCGCGTCTCGTCGTTCGTGGATGGATGTCGTTCCGTTGGAGGCCGTCGTGAAGCGGCCCGCAGTCGTGCGCCTCAGCGCCAGAGGAGTCGCCTTATGGAACTATCCCTCACCCCGCTCGATTTCTTGCAGCGCGCCCGCTTGATCTACCCTGACCGCGAGGCGGTCGTGGATGGCGACCTGCGGCTGACCTACGGCCAGTTCGCCGACCGATGCGACCGCTGGTCCGCTGTCTTGCAGCAGCGCCTGGGCGTCAAGGGCGGTGATCGTGTCGCGTATATCGCGCCGAACACGCATGCGCAGCTAGAGAGCTTCTACGCCGTTCCGCAGCTCGCGGCGACCCTCGTGCCGATCAACTATCGCCTCACGCCCGATGATTTCGCCTACATCATCAACCACTCCGGCTCGACCATCGTCTGCGCGCACAGCGACCAGCTCGACGCGGTGGATAGCATCCGCTCGCAGATCCCCAACGTGCGGCATTATGTGGCGCTGGAGGGCGCCCGCGATGGTTGGCTCGACTACGAGCCGCTGCTGGCGAATGCGTCGCCGACCTTCACCAAGCCCGACATCCCGGAGAGCGGCCTGCTGACGATCAACTACACTAGCGGCACCACCTCGCGCCCCAAGGGCGTCATGATCACCCACCGCAACGCCTACATGAACGTCGTCGGCACGCTGATCCACGCGCATATGTCGCCCGCCGATAGCTACCTGTGGACGCTGCCGATGTTTCATGCGAATGGCTGGACCTTCACCTGGACGGTGACGGCGGCAGGCTCCAAGCACATCTGCCTGCGCAAGATCGACCCGGCGACCATCTTCGACACCATCAATGATGAGCATGTGACGATGTTCTGCGCGGCGCCGACCGTGCTCATCAGCATCGCCAATGCGCCAGCAGAGGCGCGGGCCAAGGCCAGACCCGGCGTGCGCATCCTGACGGCGGGCGCGCCCCCAGCGGCGGCCACCATCGAGCGCATCGAGGGCGATTTTGGCTGGGAGATCACGCAGGTTTACGGCCTCACCGAGACGGCGCCCTTCATCACCATCTGCGAGCCGCTGCCCGAGCACGCCAATCTCTCCATGCGCGAGCGCGCCACCATCAAGGCGCGACAGGGCGTGGCGCTCTCGACCTCCGGCGACCTGCTGGTGGTCGATGAGCAGATGCGCGAAGTGCCACACGATAGCGAGACGATCGGCGAGATCGTGGCGCGCGGCAATGTCATCATGCGCGGCTACTACAACGATCCCGAGGCTACGGCGAAAGCGTTCCAGGGCGGCTGGTTCCACACGGGCGACGCCGCCGTCGTGCATCCCGATGGCTACGTGGAGATTCGCGACCGCATCAAGGATGTCATCATCAGCGGCGGCGAGAATATCTCCAGCATCGAGGTAGAGGGCGCGCTGCTGCGGCATCCCGCCGTGCAGGAGGTGGCCGTGGTCGGCATGCCCGACGACAAGTGGGGCGAGGCGCCGCACGCCTTTGTGGTGGTCAAGCCGGGCGCCAGCGTCAGCGCCGACGAGCTGCAGCAGCACGCGCGCGACAACCTGGCGCACTTCAAGGCGCCGAAGGAGTATCACTTCGTGGATGAGCTGCCCAAGACGGCGACGGGCAAGATTCAGAAGTACGTGCTGCGCGGCGGGCGAGCAGCCATCACCACGCAATAAGGGAGGGTAACGGGCGGCTGATGCCGCAGGCTAGGTGGCCCTGCGGGTTTACCCGCCAACGTTCTACCTGCCCTCCCAATCCACAGCCATTCCGGCGTGGCGCTTGCGGCCTTGCGGTCAAGGTGCTATACTTGGAAGTTGGCTGCGCCTATTCGTTTTTGGGGCCGCGCAGCCTGCGACGACCGTGATGACACGGGAAAGGATCTTATGCCCAAGCGTGACGCTATCGAGGTCGAAGGGACCGTTGTCGAGGCGCTGCCCGACGCAAAGTTTCGGGTCGAGCTGGACGGCGGCGACCGCGTAGTGCTGGCCTACCTCTCCGGGAAGGTGAAGCTCAACTTCGTGCGCATCGTGCCGGGAGATCGGGTTCGCGTGGAGCTGTCCGCCTACGATCTCACCCAGGGACGCATCACCTGGCGTAACCGCAACTAGCGCGTCTGACGCGCTGGCGTCTCGTGCGTCGCGTGAGTGTCGTCGCACTCTGATCGCATGCCGATCATATCCCGGCTGAAAGTAGCGCTATTGTTGCGAACTGCGCCTGTTATTCGCTCTTAGTCATGGACGAGTTGATGGCAGCGCGGCGTGTTCGCTGGGCGCGGTCTCATCAGTCTCAGCATAGGTGAGGAGTCTCAAGGTGAAGGTGCGAGCGTCGGTGAAACCACGCTGCGACAGTTGTAAGGTGATCCGCCGCCACGGCGTGGTGATGGTGATCTGCAGCAAGGAACCCAAGCACAAGCAACGCCAGGGCTAATGCCACTGGCTCTTCGTTAGCGCGCGTGCCGTCTGGTGCGCCACCTGGGCGCCCTGTCGCTGGCTCAGATCGAGCTGGCCCGGAGCGACCCCAGCGGGCGCTTCAGGCCCATGCGCGCGTTGGCGCGTCTCTGGGTCTGTGGAGAGATGCGTCCTTGCGCCGGTCGGGAGCGTTCGCGCCAGTCGCACTTCGCGCGCGGCGCGCCTGACCATCCACAGGCGATGACTGGGCCATTGGCGTCGCGCAGGCGGCGTCTGGCTCAGGGGGTCGGCGCGGCTCTCGGTGGCCGCGCTGGCCGACACTGGCGACACTTGGGAACGTTTTTGGGACGACACAACGAGGAGGATCTGGCGCATGGCCAGAATCGCCGGGGTAGACATCCCCCGCGAGAAGCGCATAGAAGTGGCGCTGACCTACATCTTCGGCATCGGGCAGACCACCAGCAAGAAGACGCTGGAGGCCACGCGGGTCAATCCTGATACGCGCGTGAAAGACCTGACCGAAGAAGAGGTAGCCCGCCTGCGCGAGTATGTGGATCGCACGCTGAAGGTCGAGGGCGATCTGCGCCGCGAAGTGGACATGAACATCAAGCGGCTGATCGAGATCAACAGCTATCGCGGCATCCGGCATCGCAAGAACCTGCCGGTACATGGCCAGCGCACGCGCACTAACGCGCGCACCCGTCGCGGTGTCAAGAAGACCGTCGCGGGCAAGAAGAAGGCCACCAAGAAGTAGCCTGATCCTCAGGCTGATTGGCCTGCATGTCTCGTACGTGATGCAAGTTGGCGCGCTGGCGATCCCATGCGGATAGCACGCGGTGCGCGCAGAGGATGGAGTATTCAATGGCGGAGAAGGCCCCCAAGCGGCCTGTCGGGCGACAGCGGCGGCGTGAACGCAAATCGGTGCCGCGGGCGCAGGCGCATATTCGCGCCACGTTCAATAACACGCTCGTGACCATCACCGATCCGAACGGCAATGTCGTCGCGTGGAGCAGCGCGGGCGCGTCGAACTTCAAAGGCTCGCGCAAGAGCACGCCCTACGCTGCGCAGATCACGGCGGAGAACGCCGCGCGCAAGGCGATGGAGCATGGTGTCCGGCAGATCGAGGTCTACGTGCGAGGGCCAGGGTCGGGCCGCGAGTCGGCGATCCGCGCGCTCTCGGCTGTGGGCCTGCAGGTCGTCTCGATCACCGATGTGACCCCGATCCCGCACAATGGCTGCCGCCCACCGAAGCGCCGCCGCGTCTAAGTGATCGCGAGGGCTGCGGAGGCTACTTGGCCTCGCCCCCGATTCTGCGACGCGGCTGCCGTGGTGGTAGCTCGCACAACAGACAACCAAATCCAACGAAGTCCAACGAAATCCTACGACGCGCATCACAACAGTGGCTCAACAGCCTTGCGGTGTGTTCGCGTCTCGCAAATGTCCCAGGTATTGCCAGCAGGTAATCCCAGCGCATCGAGTTCGCCGTGGCGCGCACGCTGTGATAGCGGCGCCTACGTCCTGGGTGGCCGCGGGGGAAAGCGACGGAATGGCGCATGACGCGCGCCGCTCGCGCCCTGAGTGGTTGGCCAAGCGCCAACGCTCGTCACGCACGCCATCGGCGAATCCGCTAGCGCGACCTGCACAGCGCGCTAGCGATTGGCGTCGCCGGCGACCGAATGGCCTGGCGGCGCATGTGACGCATCCCAACCCTGGCGCTCGATTCCGTCTCACCCGGCTGCGGCTGGCTGGGCGGCGGGGCGAGCGCCCGGCGCGGCGGTGGCCGTCACACAGGGCGTCCTCCTCTTGGTGAGGAGGCGCGCACAGATTCTTTAGGAGGACGAAGCCAACCTATGGCACGATATACTGGCCCTGTTTGCCGCATCTGTCGGCGTGAGGGCGAGAAGCTCTATCTCAAGGGTGAAAAGTGCCTGACCAAGTGCACCCTTGACCGACGCCCCACGAAGCCCGGCCAGCACGGCGCCGCGCGCGGGCGCAAGGCGTCTGGCTATGCGCTCCAACTGCGCGAGAAGCAGAAGGTGCGCAAGACCTATGGCGTGCTGGAGCGTCAGTTCAAGCGCCACTTTGATGAGGCCGCGCGTCGCCCTGGCAAGACCAGCGACAACCTGATCTATCGCCTCGAAATGCGCATGGACAACATCGTCTATCGCCTCGGCTTTGGCGATTCGCGCGCCCAGGCCCGTCAGCTCGTCTCGCATGGTCATTTCCAGTTGAATGGCCACAAGCTGGACATCCCGTCCGCTGTCGTCAAGCCTGGTGACGAGATCACCGTGCGCCCACGCAGCCGCGACACTGAATATTTCAAGACCCGCACGCTCCTGCTGGCCCAGAAGAGCGTTCCGGCGTGGCTGCGCGTCGACGCGAATGCCCTCAGCGGGCGCGTGCTCGCTGCGCCAACGCCGCAGGACCTCGAACTGCCCTTCAACGAACAGCTGGTCGTTGAGTTCTACCAGCGGTAGGAGGGAAATCCCTTGCTAGATCTTGCTCTTCCTCGGATCACCCCAGTTGAATCTGAAGCCAATTTCGCCAGCTACGATGTCGAGCCGCTGGAGGCCGGGTACGGCAGAACCCTCGGCAACGCGCTGCGGCGTGTGCTGCTGTCGTCGCTGCCGGGCGCGGCCATTACCTCCATCAAGATCGAGGGGGCGCAACACGAATTTCAGGATGTGAAGGAAGTCCGCGAGGATGTCACGGACATCGTCCTCAACATCAAGAAAATTCGCCTGAAGTCGTTCTCCGATCGGCCCGTCACCATGCGGATCGAGGTCTCCGGCGAGCGCGTCGTTACGGCGGCGGACATCCAGGCGCCGAGCACGATTGAGATCGTGACCCCGGACGTCTACATCTGCACCCTCGACAACGCCGACGCCCACCTCGATATGGAGCTGGTCGTCGAGTCTGGTAAGGGCTACGTTCCCGCTGAGAGCAAAGAAGGCCAAGCCATCGGGGTCATCCCGGTGGATGCCATCTTCTCCCCCGTGCAGAAGGTCAACTACACGGTCGAGAACACGCGCGTCGGGCAGATGACCAACTACGACAAGATCAACCTGCAAATCTGGACGGATGGCTCCATCAACCCTGATGATGCGCTGAAGCAGGCGGCTCAGGTGCTGGTGCAGCACTTCCAGATGATCGCCGACCACAGCGAGCCGACCGTCGAGGCTGAGCCCGGCGTGACCGGCACGCTGCCCCCCGGCGCGACCGCCTACCAGATTCCGCAGCAGATCTTCGATACGCCCATCGAGGAGCTCGATCTCTCGGTGCGCGCTTTCAATTGTCTGAAGCGCAGCGGCATCACGCGAGTGGGCCAGGTGCTGATGATGAGCCAGGATGACCTGCTCGCCGTGCGCAACTTCGGCGAGAAGAGCCTCAATGAGCTGAAGGATACCCTGGTCGCGCGCAAATATCTGCCTCAGATGGGCAATGACAATCCCTCCGGCGCCGCTGACGGCGAGCTGGATTTCAATGACTCCGATGAGGAGGATGAGTAGCGTCCATGCGGCATCGTGTAGCGGGCAACCGCATTAATATGCCAGAGGCGCAACGGCGGGCTGCCATTCGCAACCTGATCGATGGCCTCTATACCTGGGAACACATCACGACCACCGAGGCGCGCGCCAAGGCGATTCGCGGTGAGGCCGAGCGCCTGATCGCCATCGCCATTCGCGGGCATAACGAGGCCTGGGCGCACCTGAAGGCGGTCGTGGACGACGATTACACAGCAGAGCAGGTGCTGGCGCTGGCGCGTCGGGGCAAGTTCTCGCTGAACAGCACGATCGGCACGAACGAGGAGCGCGCGGCTCAGGGCAAATTCCCCCTGAGTGATGAGGCGCGCAAGTTCAAAGAAGATCGTCTGGCGCGCATGAAAAAAGAGCTGACCGACCTGATCAAGGATCCCAAAGAAGCGCAGCAGGCGATGGCCGCCGCCCGTCGGGCAATGGCCATCGAACTGCACGCGCGTCGCACGATCCTGAAGCACCTGCCGCACGAGCGCTCGGTGAAGAAGGTCTTCGAGCAGTTCGTGCCGCGCTTCACTGGTCGCAATGGTGGCTACACGCGCATCACCAAGATTGGTCGTCGCCAGGGCGATGGCGCTGAGATGGTGCGTCTGGAGCTGGTCTAGTCGTGTCTGGCGTTGGCTGCGCGTGGCAGACGCTGTGAACGTCGCCGCGCTCGTCGCCTACGATGGGACGCGCTATCACGGCTTTCAACGTCAATCGGCGCAGCGCGGCCCGACCGTGCAGGGCGAGCTGGAAGCCGCCATCGCGCGGATCACGGGCGAGGAGGCGCGGTTGACGGGGGCCGGGCGCACCGACAGCGGTGTGCATGCGTCGGGCCAGGTGGTGAACTTCACCGCCGCAACCCGGCTGGATGAATCGGCCTGGCTGCGCGCGCTAAACGCCTGGCTGCCAGAGGACATTGCTATCCGCTCGGCGCGCTTCGTCGGCGCGGATTTCCACGCCCGGCTGAGCGCGCTGGGCAGGCGCTACCGCTATCGGGTCGTTTGCGATCCGGCGCGGTCGCCACTGCGCGAGCGCTACGCCTGGCGGTCGCCTCGGCGGCTGGATGTGGCGGCGATGGACTCGGCGGCGCGGCTGCTGCTGGGCGAGCACGATTTCGGCGCGTTTGGCTCCAGCCCGTGGGATCAGCGCGGCGCGGCGGAACGTCGCCACACCGTGCGGCGGATGTCGCAGGCGCGCTGCCTGTGGCTCCCGCAGCGGCTCACAGCGGATGATGATCCACTGGCGGGCGCGGCGGAAGATACGGGCGAGCCCGACGAGATCGCGTTCGACTTCGCGGCGAACGGCTTCCTGACGGGCATGGCGCGTCGGCTGGTTGGCACGCTGGCGCTGGTCGGCGCGGGGCGCATGAGCGTCGCGGAGTTCGGGCAGACGCTCGACTCGCGCGATAAGACGCACGCCGGGCCATCGGCGCCGCCGCACGGCCTCTGCCTGACCGGGGTAGAGTATCCGGCGGGCATGGTACACTGGTGAGACACGCAACCAGCAGACGAGATCGAGAGCGACGATACAGACACGCAGACAGACACGCGGCGGGCTGGCCCAGCCGTGAACCACTGAGCGCATGCTCACACTGTGGGAGGACGCCGAAGCGCGTCCGAAACACGAGGGAGTTTGACGAGCGATGAACCCCAACCCGAGAACCTACAGCGCCACGGCTGACGAGCTCAACCCGCGCTGGTATGTGATTGACGCGAAAGACCTCGTGCTGGGTCGCCTGGCGAGCGACGTTGCACAGGTCTTGCGCGGCAAGTGGAAGCCGACCTTCACCCCGCACATGCTCTGTGGCGACTATGTGGTGGTCATCAACGCCGCGAAGGTGGATGTGACACGCAACCGCCGCGAGTTGAAGGTCTACTTCCGCCACTCACAGTACCCCGGCGGCGGCAAGTCTGAGACGCTGCGCCAGGCGCTGGAGCGCCACCCGGAGCGCGTGATCGAGCGCGCGGTGCGAGGCATGCTGCCGCGCAACCGGCTGGGCGATGATATGATGGGCCGCCTGAAGGTCTACCCCGGCGAGCGACATCCGCATGCGGCGCAGCAGCCCACGCCGTGGGTTCGCCCGACGGCGGAGAGCGTGCTGGCTGAGCAGGCCGAGCAGGAGCAGAAGGCGAGCAGCGCGCAGGCTTAGCGCCGCGCAGCGAAGTACGGCGCTGTGATGGCGCTCTGGAGGATCTGACGTGGCAGAGAAGTTGCCTTATTTCTATGGCACGGGTCGGCGCAAGACGGCGGTCGCGCGTGTGCGCCTGTACCCGAACGGTAATGGCCGCATCCTGGTGAACAATCGCCCGGCGGAAGACTATTTTGGCCGCGACACGCTGGTGATGGCCGTGCGCAGCCCACTGCGCCATGTGGAGGCGGGCGCCTACGACGTGCATGTGCGCGTGGTGGGCGGCGGCGTCGCTGGCCAGGCGGGCGCGGCGCTGCACGGCATCGCGCGGGCACTGACTCGCGCCGACGAGGGCTATCGTCCGGCGCTGCGCAAGGGCGGCTTCCTCACGCGCGACCCGCGTATGAAGGAACGCAAGAAGTACGGCCTGAAGCGCGCCCGCAAGGCCCCGCAGTACACCAAGCGCTAATCCTGCAACGGTCAGGGTTCGCGCTCATGCGCGCCCCGCGCGCCGACCAGCGATGGTCAGCGTGCGGGGCGCTTGGCGTTGTCGTGTAGAATAGGACTATGTCGCGGTGAGATAGAGTCGCGAGCGCGCGAGTTCAGAGAGGCGGCGCATGATGGATGATTCCCTCGACCAGCCAGCGCGAGCGCCCGAGGCGCCGGGCGAGGTGGCGGCGCTGAACGCCTGGCTCGATGCGCAGCTTGGGCGGCCGCTCGTCCTGCTGGCCCTGCGGCGCGCGGGCGATGATCGGCTGGCGGGCTGGCGCGCGCAGATCGCGCAGTTCCCGCTGGTGACGCTGGATGAGCTGGTGGTGGGTGACGAGCCGCTGGCCGAGACGCTGGCGCAGGTGGCGCAGCGCGATCCCGATACCCTGCTGGTCTGCGACGACGCGGGCGACGCGACCCGGGCATGGCGTGCGGCCTTGCTGAACACCGCCGAAGGTCGCAACCTCTTCGAGCGCGTCGAGATCACGCTGGTGGCGGATGGCATGACACGAGCCATCGCGCGTCGCTGCGGCTTCGAGGACGGCTTCGCCGCCGATCAGCCGTTGGCTGCGACAGTGGCGATTCTGGCGCGTGAGGCCGTCACGCGGGCCGCCTATCGCCGCTACGGCAGCAGCCCGCCGTGCTACCTGTAAGAACTGAGTGATCGCAACCGTCCAGAGAGTAAATCGCTCGCAGGCACGCTTGCCATGAGGCGAGGGTCAAGAGACGTTGGGAGACGCATCATGCTCCATCCAGGGGCGCCTGCTCGCCGCAGCGCGCGTCGCGGTTCTCAGGGCGCGCTGCGGTTCCTGTTCACTGGCGCCACGCTTCTGCTCCTGGCGCTCGCTTTGGCGAGTTGCGGCGCCTCGCGCTCCTCATCCTCCGCCACACGAACGGCTGCCCCGGCGCCCTACCGTCCGATGGTCTCGATAACCCAGGCCTGGGGATCCAGCGCCGCAACCGCCGTGTTTTCGACGCAGCTTGATGCGACCCACTATATGCCATACTTTAGCTTAGCGCCTGACGGGCGCAGCCTGTATGGCGATCTGCTCCAGCAGGTTCCGCCAGACCTGATCGCCTCTACTCCAGCCGAGGCTGGTGTACTGAACATCGCATCCCATCAATTCCAGCCGATTGGTGTCGCCAGCCTCCCCAAATGCGTCGGGTCATCGTGCCAGGACACAGGAAGCGCCAGCTACTATCTGCATTGCTGTCAATCTGATGGACGCTTCCTCATTGCACAGAGTACCGGCTACCCTGGCCCCGATTGCGGTGGCTGCCTCTATGCGTACGATCAGCAGACTGGCGCACGCTATGAGGCGCTCCCAGCCATACGGTACCAGGGGGTCTCGACGTATCTGGTCGACCATGGGACGCTCGTCGCAGCCACCGGCGTGGGGATAGTGCTCGTTGATCTGACGCAGCGGACAGTGCGCCAGTTACCCAACACGATCGGCGACACGCCGCTTGATGCGTTTGCGTGGCCGTATGTCGTCTATGGGTCGCCGGGTGACGGACAACAGACCTCGATCACGCCGACGCCATTTACGGTCTACGATCTCACGTCCGGCCTAACCACTCCACTGCCACAGGTGACGGGCGCCATCCTCGCGCTTTCTGGCGCGACGTTGTACTACGTCACCACGCCCCACTCGGCATCCACCAGCGCTGTCACGCTCAATGAGCTGGTTAATCTGGCGCAGCCAAACGCTCAGCCGCGCGTGCTGGCGACGCTGCCGTCAGGCCATGCGACCACCGCGCCAAACGCACTGGGTGTTACAGGTGGGTCGCTCTTCTACACGCTCAGGAGTGGAGGGCCGCACGGAAGCGTCTGCCTTGCGGGGATGGTCGACTGCCCGACGCCGCCGCCTGCGCCTCCGCTGGTCACCACGCTCTATGAGGTGGACATCTCCGGCTCTGGCGCCCCCACGACACATGCAATCGCCGCATACGAGGCTGACCTTGGGGATGTGACCGCAGCCAATGATCGCCTGGTAGTCCTGATGGGCGCCGCCTGGGATCGCGCAGAGGGCCGCTTCGTTGATCTGGGAACGCGTGACCTGCAAAGCGGCCAGTCCTCTCCAGCGCTGCAAGAAGCGACTGGCGACTTCTTGCTGGTGGCCCATGCGCTCACGCAGGACAGCCAACCGTCGTACGTGGTGAGTCTCTATGACGCGACGCGGCTTCCGGTACGCATGCCAGCTTCGGGGTAGGCTCGGCGATTCGGTCGTGCGACCCCTGGGTTCATATGACTTTGGCGAGACGTCAGGCGCACGCATCGAAGCGAAACCACATGATACGGATTCCGTCCGCGATGTTGTAAAAAGGCCGCCTTGTGTCCGAATCCGGTAGAATAAGCCGCTGCCTAATTTCGTCGAACCAACCGGAATCCGCATGATACGCTGGCGACAGTAGATGCTCTGATGAGATACGCATAGAGGAGATGAGGAGGTATGCGGGTTGCCATGAAGAATCGCCGTGAACTCCTGGAGCGTCGTTACGGCCTGCAATTTCCTGACAACTTTTATGCGTTTTGGGAATTTGCACGCGCCTATTCCCCCCTGCTCGAGGTCCTGGGAGGAAATCTCATGGGCATGGCGCTCACCGCAAGTGAGCTGATGGGTCCATTTGAGCTCTTGAAAGTGTCGGCGCTCGCTGAGGGAAACCCCCTGTGGGACGCCCGCTACTACAACGATCCCCCAGAATTCCTGACGGTAGCACGTGGAAGGACGGATGGATTGCACTGGGGATACTATGTCGATGACC
>DATAED010000432.1:0-5853 GCA_036258195.1 Ktedonobacterales bacterium | reverse complement strand
CTGCTGCGCGGCAAACGCTACATCAACGAGAGCATCGGGAGCGACGATGGCGACGTGGCAGTGGACACCGATACAGCCGCGATTGACACGCCGGCGTAGGATGCCCCCACCCCAACCCCTCCCCCGCTGCGGCGGGAGAGGGACTTTTGGCGTTGCGGCTGCTGGCAGGCTAGGTCATTCAGCGAATGGTTCGGCGCGATCTCCAGTCCGCACAGGCGGACTTCGCGGCGGCCCGCAGGCCGCCTCCCAGGCGTGGTTTCAACCGCCAGCCCGCTCCGCTCTCAATGCCCCGTCATCAGATAGCCCGCGCCACGGATCAGCATCTCGATGGCGATGGCGACGAGGATCGGCACGAAGATCTTGCGGATAGTCGTGTTGCTGAAGCGCGCCAGCGTCTTCGCGCCGCCGGTCGCGCCCAGCAGCACGCCCAGCGCCACCGGCGCGGCATACAGCGGATTCATGTCGCCGCGCTGGAAGTAGATGCCCGCGCTGGCCGCCGCTGTCACGCCGATCATGAAATTGCTGGTGGTGGTCGAGACCTTCATCGGTAGGCGCATGGCTGTATCCATCGCCAGCACCTTGAAGGTGCCGCTGCCGATGCCGAGCAGGCCAGAGAGGATGCCCGCCACCAGCATCATGCCGAAGCCGGCTGGCACATGCGCCACCTGATAGTCAATCGTGCGGCCCAGCTTGTCATCGCGGTAGTTCGACGCCAGCGCCAGCCGCTGCGCCCAGCGGTCGTTGCGCACGCCGTGGGGGATCTCCTCGCCGATCTTGATGAGCAGCGGGATGGCCGAGATGAGCAGCACCACGCCGAAGATGACGAAGAGCAGCCCCGGCGCGAGGATGATGGCCAGGAACGCGCCGACGATGGCGCCGATGGTCGTGGCGATTTCGAGGAACATGCCCACGCGCAGATTGGTGATGTGGTCGCGCACATAGGCGGCGGCGGCTCCGCTGGAGGTGGCGATCACCGAGATGATGGAGACGCCCACAGCCACCTCTGGATAGACGCTGAAAGCGATGGTCAGCAGCGGCACGACCAGCACGCCGCCACCCAGCCCCACCAGCGAGCCGACCACGCCAGCGACCACGCTGCCCAGCGCGACCAGCACGAAGACGCCCAGCGAGGGCGGCGCCTGCGGTATGACGGTTCCTTTGCCGAAGACCTCGCCCAGCACGAGGATGCTGGCCAGCAGCAGCGCCAGCACCAGCGAGGTGATGCCGACGTACATCCAGTCGTGTTCGAGCGCGAACGCCCCGATGGAGACCGCTACGCGCAGCACCGGCGTCGCCAGCAAGATCAGCAGGCCCAGCGTGATGATGGCCTGCGCATTGCCTGCCAGCACGGCGGGGATGACATCGCTCAGGTGATGCGGATAGCCCAGCGCGCCTGCGGTCGCCGCGGCGGGGCGCGCGTAGTGCAGGATGACGCCCACCAGGATGACGGCAGCGCTCAGCAACACCCCGCCGCGCAGCACATTGCTGATCAGCAGCTCGGCCTGCCGCACCAGCGACATCCGACGCTCGCCATTTGCATCGCTCTGGTCTGATGTAACGCTGGTCGTGCTGCTCATCTGGCTGTGTCCTGGCTCCTCGATAGGTGGTTGGTGGTTGAAACCGCGCCTGGATGGCCCTCGCGGGCCGCGAAGTGCGCCTGCGCGGACTGGGATGCGGTCACTATCAAGCGTATCACGTCGTGGCGGCGCCTGGCTTGCGCTGGGGGGAGGCGCCGCGCGCATGACTGGCGGTATGATGCGGGCGTGATGATGTTCTCTCTGGATGCAAGAGCAAGGAGGGCATGACGAGCGATGGACGACGCCAACGCGCTGGGCGATGAGCGATTTACTGAGGCCAACCGCGCGACCTGGAATCTGTGGGTGACGCGCGACACCGGCTCCGACCACTACAAGGATGTCGCGCGCTACCGCGCCACGGGATCGAGCCTGCGACCTATCGAGCTGGACGAGTTGCGCGAGCAGGTCGCGGGGCGGTCGCTGCTGCATCTCCAGTGCAATCTGGGCAGCGAGACGCTCTCGTGGGCGCGGCTGGGGGCGCGGGTGACGGGCATCGACATCTCCGACGACGCCATCCGCTTTGCGCGCACGTTGGCCGAGGAGAGCGGGCTGAGCGAGCAGGCGCGCTTCATCCGCTCTGACCTCTACAAGCTGCCCGCTGCGCTGGATGAGACGTTCGATTTGGTCTTCGCTTCCTATGGCGCGCTGTGCTGGGCGCCCGATCTGGCCGGCTGGGCGCGGATCGCGGCGCGCTACGTGGCCCCCGGCGGCGCGCTGCTGGTGATCGACCTGCATCCGGTGGGGATGGCGCTCGACACCGTGCGCAACGACGCCAGCGGGCGCAGCCTGCGCCTCGACCGCCCCTATTTCCACTCGCGTGAGCCGCAGACCGAGCAGAAGGAGGGCGAGCCAGATGTCTACGCCTGGAGCTATGGTCTGGGCGAGGTGGTCACGGCGGTAGCCGCGACGGGGCTGCGCATCGAGTCGCTGCGCGAGTATCCCCGCGCGCACTGGCGGCAGTTCCCGCAGCTCGTAGAGAGCGGCGATGGCTACTGGCGCTGGCCTGATCCTGCCAATCAGCTACCGCTGCTCTTCTCGCTGCGCGCCGCTCGTCCAGAATGAGAATGCCCTGGCCCAGAGCGCGAGTACCACGGGCGACTACCATGGGGCGCGGGCGTGGTGTAGGATATGGCTGCGAACGAGTGTCGGAAGGTCGTAGGTCGTCGGTGGTGGACGAGCAATGGACGAGCAGTTGAGGCAGGGACAGCGTTCGCCCACTGCGGCGGGCGCGGTGGGTGGGCGCGCGGTGGTGTGGGCGGCGGTGCGCGCAATGCGCCCGGAGCAGTGGACCAAGAATGGCTTGACGCTGCTGGCAGCAGTCTTCTCGCGCACCATCTTCGACGGCCCGACGCTGGAGCGCGTCGCCATCGGCTTCGCGGCGTTCTGCCTGGCGGCCAGCGGTGTCTACATCGTGAATGATCTGGCCGACCGCCAGCGCGACCAGTTGCATCCCCGCAAGCGCTACCGGCCCATCGCGTCGGGCGCGCTCAGCCCGCAGGCGGCGACGTGGCTGGCGGTGGCGCTCTTCTTCGCGGCGGGCGCGCTGGGGCTGTGGCTGGCGGCAGGCGATCTCTACCACGATCTGCCGCGCGGGCCAGACCCGTTCCGCGCCTATGGCGGCGGCGGACTCCTCTTCGAGGTGGCGCTGGTGGCCTATGTCGCGCTCAACGTCGCCTACTCCAACTGGCTCAAGCGGCTGGCGCTGTGGGATGTATTTGCCATCGCGGCGGGCTTCGTGCTGCGAGCGCTGGGCGGCGCCTTCGCGGCGGCGGTCTACATCTCGCCGTGGTTCTATCTGTGCGCCATCTTCCTCTCGCTCTTCCTGGCGCTGGGCAAGCGACGCGCTGAGCTGGTGCGCATCGGCGAGGAGCCAGCCAGCAGCGGCGCGCGCGAGAGTGTACGGCTCTATACGACGCAACTGCTCGATCAGCTCATCATGCTCAGCGTCACCTGCGCGGTGATCGCCTACAGCCTGTATACCTTCCAGGGCGAGGTTGGCGGCTCGGCCTTCATCCTCACCGTGCCAGTCGTCCTCTTCGGCGTCTGCCGCTACCTCTACCTGATCTACGTGCGGCGCGAGGGCGAGCGCCCCGATGAGCTGCTCTGGCGCGATCCGCAGATTCTCGGCGCGGTGACGCTGTGGCTGGTGATCGTGGCGCTGGCGCTCTATCTGCCTGCCTTCCTCCGGCTGCATGGCGCTTGAGGCCCCCACCCCAACCCCTCCCCCGCTGCGGTGGGAGAGGGGCTTTTGGCTCCCAGCTCGCCTCATAGGTAACAGGCGCTCATAGCTCCCCTCCCCCGCTTTGCGGGAAAGGGGCTGGGGGTGGGGGCATCCCTCAGCAGCAACGCGACGCCTCGGCGGCGCGGATGCGATGGGAGATCTGCGCCAGCAGCGATGCGGCGGCTTCGGGATTGCGCTGCAGCACGGCGCGGAAGTCGGCGATGGGGATGATGAACACCAGCGTCGGCGCCATGGCGGTGACGGTTGCTGTGCGCGGCTGCTCATCCAGCAGCGCCAGCTCGCCAAACATCTCACCTGGCCCCATGACGGCCAGTGGGCGCACCCCATCGCTGGCGCTATGTTGGATGATACGCACGCTGCCCCGCAGGATGATATACAGGCCGACCCCTGGTCGTTGCCCTTCCTCGACCAGCGCAGCTCCTGCTGGATAGCTGCGCAGCACGCCGACCGCGCCCAGCGCGCGTCGGTCGGCGAAGCGCAGCCGCGCGAGAAATGGCGACCGCTCGAGCGTATCGGCGCACTCCTGCGCGCCGAAGTCGCCTGCAGCGGGGCCAATTGTGGTCCAACGGGCGATGTCTTTGGCGCTGAGTGTGTGCTGACGATGAAACATCTGCTTCTCCCTTCCTCCCACGACGGTGAGGAAACCTCACGGGCGCCGTGGCTGCTCTGAGGTACGACCAGCGGATACAACTTCGTCCGACCGAAGTGTTGTCTCAAGTCTGCCCGCAACAAGCCGGAGGCGACAGGCGCAATGCACGCGACGAGGCACGCATGCGCGCACGCAACGACGCGCATTAGCCTATTCTTGCTGGTTGCGTGCATGTAGGAAGGGATGTTTGGGCGCACAGAGGTGATGTGGGCGTGGCCTGCGCCTTACACGCTACGCCAGGCCTCGGCGGCGCGAATCCGCTGCGACATCTGCGCCAGCAGCGAGATGGCGATCTCTGGATTGTGGCGCAGCAGAGCGCGGATGTCGAAGATGGGGGTGACGAACGCCAGGGTCGGCGAGACCGCCGTCGCGGTCGCCGAGTGCGGCACGTCGTCGAGCAGCGCCAGCTCGCCGAACATCTCGCCCGGCTCCAGCAGCGCCAGCGGGCGGATGCCGTCGCTGGCGCTCGCCTGAGTGATGCGCACACTGCCGCGCATGATGATGAAGAGGCCGACGCCTGAACGCTGCCCCTCGCGCACCAGCGTGGCGCCCGCTGGATAGCTGCGCAGCTCGCCGGTCGCCCCCAGCGCGCGCCGATCAGCAGGGCGCAGATTGGCGAAGAATGGCATGTGCGCCAGCGGGTCGGCGCCGACCTGCAGGTTATCTGCGGTGGCGGCGTCGGCGTCGTCGGGCGCGGTCCAGCGGGAGCTATCCTGCCAGGATTGCTTGTGGTGGTGGCGAGGCGCCATCTTGCTCCCTTTCTCACCGAGCGTGGCGGCGCTCCTCTGGACTGTGGCCGGAGGAGATGTGCGCGCCCTCTCTAGTGTACCCGAAATGGCAGGGTCATGGCATGCGCGTCAGCCGCCCGGAGCCAGTCCACCATCGGTGTCGGCCATGAATTCGTGGTGGCCGATTCCCAGCGTCTTGATCCAGCGCTGCTGGCCCAGTGTCAGCCCGATGAAGAAGCCCAGCTCGACCAGCTCCGCATCGGTGAAGTGCGCGTGCAGCTTCTCCCACAGGGCGTCGTCGGCCAGCGAGGCTTCCCAGATGATGGCGCTGGTGTAGGTGAGCGCGGTCTTCTCGCGCTCTGTGAATTCGTCAGAGTCGGCGTAGTGCAGCAGGCGCGCGTACTTCGCCTCTGGAATGCTCCCCGATCCAGACCGGATCGAACGTTGCGCCCCTCAATACTCGCATTCGATGGATTGCGAGACGTAGACGCGACACAGCTCCTTGAGGTCGTGGTCGAGCACACCCTCGCGGAAGGTGGTCATCCAGGCCTGCGAGAAGGCGCGGATGACGGCTGGCACGTGCGCGCGAATGGCCTGGCTCTCCGGGCGCGGCGCGCCGTGCAGGCGGGCGTCCTCCAGGTAGCCGAGGATCTCTGG
>DATAED010000431.1:0-2673 GCA_036258195.1 Ktedonobacterales bacterium | reverse complement strand
CCAGAGCACGGGGCGGGGCCTTGAAAGGCCTGGAGCCGCCAACGACGACCAGCGTGATCGGCTGCTGGCGCGGCTGCCGCTGGCGCTGGGGCTGGCGGCGCGGCTGCTGGGGCTGCCTCGCCATCTCTCGCTGCACAACGGCGGCATGGTCTTGACGCGCGAGCCGCTGGCGCAAACGCTGCCCGTGCGTGTCTCGGCCAATGGCGTGCGCGCGCTGGAGGTGGATAAAGACGACGTGGAGCGGCTGGGGCTGATCAAATTCGATCTGCTGGGGCTGCGCACGCTGGGCGCGGTGGAGGAGGCGCTGGCGCTGATCGCGGAGACGACCGGCGAGCGCATCCCCATTGACCATCTGCCACTGGACGACGACGCCACGTTCCGGCTGATCCGCGCGGGGCAGACGCTGGCGGTGTTCCAGATCGAGAGTCCGGGGCAGTGGCATCTGCTGGCCCAAACGCAGCCGCAGACCTTCGACGATCTGATCGTGCAGACGGCGCTCTTCCGCCCCGGCCCGCTGCAAGCCAACATGGTGCATCCCTATGTGGAGCGGCGGCAGGCGCAGCAGGGAGGAGAAGCCCAGCGCGAGGCGGTGCAGACGCCGTGGAAGGGCGCGCCCGCCGACAACTTCTGGACAGCGCATCCGACGCTGGGGCCGATCCTGCGCGAGAGCGAGGGCATCCTGCTGTTTCAGGAGCAGATATTAGAGATTGCGCATCGCTTCGCGGGGCTGAGCTACGCCGAGGCCGATGGCTTTCGCCGCGCGATGAGCCACGCCCGCACGCCCCAGGAGATGGAGGCGATGCGCGGGCGCTTCGTGGGTGGCGCGACGGCGCGCGGCGAGACGGCGGGTGATGCGACGCGCGTCTTCGAGGCCATCTCGCACTTCGTTGGCTACGGCTTCTGCAAGAGCCACGCCGCCGAGTTCGCCCGCACCATCTACCAGACCGCCTGGCTCAAGGCGCACTATCCGGCGCACTATCTGGCCGCCTTCCTCTCCTCGCAGCCAGCGGGCTTCTTCCCGCCGCATGTCGTGCTGGAGGAGGCCAAGCGGCTGGGTATCCCGGTGTTGCCGCCCGACCTCAACCGCAGCGAAGACCGCTTCTCGGTGGAGCGTGTTGGCTCGCCGGGACGCCAGCGCTGGGCCATCCGCATCGGGCTGCGGCAGGTGAAGCAGGTGGGCGATGAGCTGGCCCGCGCCATCCTCTGGGAGCGGCGTGGAGCGGCGGAGGCGCAGGAGGAGCGGCCTTTCACCTCGCTGGAGGATGCGCTGGAGCGGCTGCGTCCGCAAGGGCTGACGTGGGGCGCGGCGGAGGCGCTGGCGCTCTGCGGCGCGCTGGATGGCCTCGCCCCGCGCATGGATCGCCGCCGACGGCTGTGGCGGCTGCACGAGGTCTGGCCGCTGCTGGCGCCCGCCGCGCAGAGCAAGCGTCGCGGCAGAGGACAGGGCAAAGGTCGCAGCCGCAAGGCGACTCAGCCAGCCGATCAGCCGCAGCAACTCTCGCTGGCCTGGGCGCTGGCGCTGACGACGCCCAATACCGCGCCCGACGCGCCGCCTTCCAGCGTTGCCCCCGCTGCCGGGCCGCCGTCGCTGCCCGCGCTCGACGCCGAGGCGCGCGTGGCGCTGGATTATGCGCTGCTGGGCATGTCGGCGCGCCCGCACCCTATGCGCGCCTATCGCCGCGCGCTACGCCGCAGCGGAGTACGCGCCATCGCCGAGCTGGCGGAGATCGCCGAGGGGCGCGTGGCGCATGTGGCGGGCTGGGCCATCTCCGCCCAGCGCCCACCCACAGCGAAGGGCATGGGCTTCCTCGTGCTGGAGGATGAGACGGGCCGCCTGCCGGTGGCGCTGCCGCCGCGCCTGGCGACCCAGCTCCACGCCCTGGCGCGCGGCGGCCATCCGCTGATCGTGACGGGGCGTGTGGAGCGCGTGCGTTGGTATCGCAACTTGCTGGCCATCGCTATCCGCAACGAGCCACTGGGCGCAGCCGAGAGGCGCAAGCTGCTTGCGGCGTCGTAGCCTGCGCTCGCATCGCTGCGCTGCCCCGTGTAACCCTTGCTGGTCGGCAGCGTCCCGCTCGTGTAGCGCACCGCGCCATAGGGGCCGTAGAGCTGCGTAGCGGTGACGCTGCCACTGGTCGCGACCGCCTCCGAGACGCTGCCCAGCCCATCGGAGAGCAGGTAGCTGAGCGCGCCGTTGACGCTCTCGGCGATAGCGCCGTAGTACGCCGTGGTGGTGGTCGTGCTCCCGCTGTTCGTCACCTCCTCCCAGCTGCCAAGGTAGCTGGTGGTGGTCGTCACGCCGCTCGTGGTGGCCACCTGTTGCACGCGCTGCCCCGCGCCGTCGTAGAGATAGCTGGCGCTCTGGGTCGGGCTGCTGCCGGGCGTGTTCGCCCAGGTGGCGAGCTGCCCTTCGTTATCATAGCCCAGCTGCGCCCCCGTGGGGGAGGAGCCCGCGCAGGTGGTGGCGCTACTCGCCGCCCGGCAGGTCATGTTGCCGCTGGCGTCGTAGCTGGCGCTCCACGCGCTCCCGATGGCGGTAGCGGCGTCGGCATGCGCGCTATCGTCGTAGCTATAGCTGCCCAACGGCGCGGCGGTGAGGCGGGTCGTAGCTGCAGCCCGCGACCTACGCGGCCGACATCCACGCCCAAGAGCATCCTAGAACTGTCAAGTCAG
>DATAED010000430.1:0-10771 GCA_036258195.1 Ktedonobacterales bacterium | reverse complement strand
GCGGTGCGCTGATCGTTCCAGAGAATGGCCGGGCGCACGACGGCGCCATCGGCGTCCAGCGCGACCATGCCGTGCATCTGTCCTGTCAACCCGATGGCCGCCACGCCTTCGCCTGTCACATCGGCTGCGCTCAGCGCTCCGCGAATGGCGCCGACCGCGCCAGTGATCCAGTCCTGCGGCGCCTGCTCCGACCACAGGGGCTGCGGCGCGGATGACGGGTGCGGCTGGCTGGCGCTGGCGACGACGCGCCCATGCGCGTCCACCAGCAGCGCCTTCACGCCCGTCGTCGAGACATCGACGCCCAGGTAGAGCGGGCCATCAGCCACAGCACGCCATCCTTTCCGCTCGTGGTCGCGGCTGTCGTCTAGCGCGCGCCCAGCAGCGTCTCGATGGTCAACTGATCGAGGCGCTCATAAGCGTAGCCGCGCGCGCCCAGCGCCTTGCGGTCGAAGGTCGCCGCCTTCAGCGCCGCCGCACGCTCGGCGCTGTATGGCCCCAGGTAGGGCGCCACCGCGTCGTCCACTGCGTTCAGCTCGGCCAGCAGCGCCTGTATCTCCGGATCGGAGTTGAACCGCTGCGCCTTCTCCTTGAGGATGAGGTAGGTGCGCATGCAGCCGCGCGCGAAGTCCTTCACGCCCTCCAGGTCTTCCGTGCGGTAGGCGTGCGCGTCGAAGTGGCGGCTGCCGTCATAGCCGACATCTTCCAGATATCTAACCAGGAAGAAGGCGCTCTTGATGTTGTGCGAGCCGAAGCGCAGATCCTGATCGTAGCGCCCGATCACCTGATCGTTGAGGTCGATGTGGAAGAGCTTGCCGGCCTCCCACGCCTGCGCCACCGCATGCAGGAAGTTGAGGCCAGCCATGTGCTCGTGTGCCATCTCCGGATTGACGCCCACCATCTCTGGATGCTCCAGCGTCTCGATGAAACCCAGCATCGCGCCGACCGTGGCGAAGTAGATGTCGCCGCGCGGCTCATTTGGCTTCGGCTCCAGCGCAAAGCGCAGGTCATAGCGCTGCTCGCGCACATAGCTGGCGAGGAAGTTCAGCGCATCGCGGAAGCGTTTGATGCTGTCGGATGGGGATTTGGCGGCGTCCGTCTCGACCCCCTCACGACCACCCCAGAAGACGTAGGTTTTGGCGCCCAGCTCGACTCCCAGGTCGATCGCCTGCATCGTCTTTTGCAGCGCATAGGCGCGCACGCGCGCATCGTTCGACGTGAAGGCGCCATCTTTGAAGGCTGGATCGGTGAAGAGGTTGGTGGTCGCCATCGGCACGACCAGTCCAGTCGCATCCAGCGCCGTGCGGAAGTCGCGCACGATGCGCTCGCGCTCCGCGGCGGTCGCGTCGATGGGGACGAGGTCATTGTCGTGAAAGTTCACGCCCCAGGCGCCCACATCCGCCAGCAGATGCACGATCTCGACCGGCGAGAGCGCGGGGCGCACCGGCTCGCCAAAGGGATCGCGTCCGATATTGCCGACAGTCCACAGCCCAAAGGTGAATTTGTGTGCGGGAGACGATTCGTACATGGCGCCACTCCATTCTGATGACACGCATCAGCTTGTCCAGCCGTGTGCGCAGGCGCGTAGAGCAAGCTCGCCACCGCAGAATACCACTGCGGCGTGTGTTTTCGCCTGCCCGCTGACACGAACATCGCAGGCAGGCCCGGAGCGAGATACGCTATACTCTGGGGCAGATACGGAGTAGTACAGAGTGCGAGGTATTTTCAATGGCGAAAGTAACCACTGGCGGTGGTGACACCGGCTACACCAGCCTGCTGGGCGATCAGCGCGTGCCAAAGTATGACGCGCGCCCGGAGGCGTTCGGCACGGTGGATGAAGCGACGTCCGCGCTTGGCCTGGCGCGCGCCAGCACAGCCGACCCCAAGGTGAAAGGCATCATCCTCCAGGCGCAGCAGGATCTCTACATGCTCATGGGTGAGCTGGCCACCCCGGCGGAGAATCGCGCCAAGGTTGGCGTGCGCATCGCCGATGAGCGTGTGCGCTGGCTCGAAGACATCGAGAACGAGTTGAAGTCCGAGGTCAGCATCCCGAACAAGTTCATCATTCCTGGCGATAGTGTGGAGGGCGCCGCACTCGACCTGGCGCGCACCATCATCCGGCGCGCCGAGCGACTGACCGCGCGCCTGAGTCACGATGGCGCGCTGGGTGAGCCTGGCGAGAGTCATGCGCTGCGTTACCTCAATCGCCTCTCCGATATGATCTTCATCCTGGCGCGCTATCTGGAGGCGAAGCAAGGTGGCAGCACGCGCGCCAGCCGTAGCTGAGCAGGCGACCGGCGCGTCTAATTCACATAACCACCGTGCCGCCCATGACGAATAGCGCTGATTGGAAGCTATTTGAGGATGCGCTTCGTCTACACAGATGAGCCCCTGCGTACTGATGTGGCAGCGACGCCAGCGGGTGTCGCATTGGCGAGGGTCGTAGAAGATGGCAAGCGGAGACGCGCCCATTCTGGCGGTGGACGACAGCGCCCCGATCCGTGAGATGATTACCTCGGTGCTGCGGGCCAGAGGCTATCAGGTGACGTCGGTCGCCGATGGGCGCGAGGCGTTGCAGCGGCTGCGCGCCGCGACCGAGCCATGCATCGTCCTGCTCGATATCGTCATGCCGCTGATGGATGGCATCGCCGTCGTCGCCGAGTGTGAGCGTGACGCTGCGCTCAAAGCGATCGGCCATCGCATCGTGCTGATGTCCTCGACGGTGCGCATGTCGCAGCCGGACGTGCCTGTGACGGCTGGCCAGCTCGCCAAACCGTTTACCCGCCAGCAACTCGTCGAGATGGTTGAGGCGCAGGAGCACGCGATGTAGGCGTTGAGCGCTCGGCGCTTCGCCTTGACCCACCCACCGCATTGCGCCCACAATACCAGCAGGCGGAGCCAGCATGGGAGGGCGACAGATGAGCGACAGCAACGATCTGACCGCCTCACCAGAGGGCGCGCCCTCCGCCTCGGCCAACCTGCCGCGCGTCGTCTCAGGCGATCCACAGCAAGGGGGCGGACAGGAAGAGCAGGACGAGCGCGGCGCCTCCGATGCGCCGCCGCCTGCGCGACTGTGGCGACCTTTGCTCACGCGCTGGCTGCTCACCCTCAACCCTGGCCGCACGCAGGATGAGTATGAGAAGGCCGTGCGCTACTTCTTTGAGACGCCTGGCGCGCCGCAGGATCCCGGCGCGCTGACCTTCGACATGCTGCTGGCCTATCGTGGCGCGCTGACCCTGCGCGCTGACCGCCGTCGCCGCTCCGTCCCGCGCCGCGCCGCGACAAACTCCGGGCGGCTGGCGGCGCGGCGCATCAGTCCCTGGGCTGGTGGCGCCATCGAGGGCGCAGCAGGCGCCATACCGGGCTCAGATGATGCAGCGCACACGCGCCCAACATCCGCCTCGCTGCGCAGCGGGCCGCTCTCGCCTGCCACGGTCAATATCCGGCTGACCGCGCTGCGTCAGTACTTGCTGTTCGCCATCGAGCAGCGGCAAGGGCCAGCGCTCGGAGCCGAACAGATACGCTCAGCCCTGCGACGTATGCGCAACGAGCGCCGTCGTCCCTACCAGACGCTGGCGGAAGACGAGTGGCATGACTTCCTGATGGCCGCGCTGGCTCCCGAGTCGCCGCAGTCGCCGCAGCCGCCAGCCAGTGATTCCGCCGCCAGCGATTCCGCCGCCTCGCCCGCGCCGCGCGGCCCGTGGGGCGTGACGCGCGCCCAGCGCGAGCGAGCAGCCGAAGCCGCAGAGACGGAGCCAGTGGAGGCAGCCGCGCCATCTGACGCGGACGAGCCAGAGAGCCAACCAACCCACACTCACGATGGCCGCACCGGCGCCCGCACCGCCCAGCGCGACCACGCGCTCATCTCGCTGGCGCTCGCTACCGGGCTGCGCGCCATCGAGCTGTCGCTGCTCGATGTGGGCGATCTGGTCAGCGAGCGTCGCCGTGGGCAGATAGAGTGGTGGCTGGCGCTGCCTGACGAGAAGACAAAGGGTCAGCGCGGCGGTCGCAGCCTGCCCCTGGCCCCCGAGCTGATGGCGACCCTGCTGGACTATATTCGCTCGACGGGGCGCGCCTGGGAACGGCCCGCAGATCGCGCCACGCCGCTCTTTCTGGCGCTCTCACGCGGTCGCGCGCCTGCCGCTGAGAGCGCCGCATCGCGCGCGCTGGCGCTGGGCGGGGGCGCGCCAGAGCCGCGCTATCGGCGCCTGCGCCCCGAGCAGATACGCGGCGTGATCCATCGTGTGGAGGCACAGTGGCTGGCGCAGCGTCGCGCCGCCAGCGATGATCCGCTGCAAGGGGCAGAGACGCGCCACATCTCGCCGCATACCCTGCGCCACAGCGCCGCCATCGCCCTGCTGCTGGGCGACGAGACCACCGAGCGCCCGCCCGCCTCGGTGGAGCATGTGCGCGGCTGGCTGGGCCATTTCGACATCCGCACGACCCAGCGCTACCTGGCGCATCTCGAATCGCGCGACCAGCGCCGCCGTTTCGCCATCCGCCCGGCCACTCGCACAGCGCCTGAGACGTCACCTGGCGAGGTCAACGACGACGCGGGCCAGGGCTAGCTTCATCCCGCGCAGGACACACAGAGGGCGAGCCAGATGCAAGTCGGCTCACCCTCTGTCGGTACGTCCAACGAGATCTCTGCGGGTGCGGAGGGAACCCAGACAGCGCACAGACCTCGATACCTGTCGTTGGCAGCAATCCGCATGCCGGATTGACCACTCCTGCCGCGACGCAGACTCAGCGCGCCGTCACCGCGATGACATGGTAGCCGGAAGCCCCATCGGGCAGGGGTGGCGCGGAAGCGTACGACTGCACAGCGCCTTGCAGGTCGATGGCCCGCACGATCAGCGTGTGCGAGCCGGGCGTTGGCGTCCAGGGATATTCCCAGAGCGTCCACGCCAGCGCGCCCAGCGGGCGTCGCATCTGGGCGGGCGACCACGTCTTACCCGCGTCCACGCTGACATCCACCCGCGCGATGCCCTGGGCTCCGCTGTAGGCGACGCCTGCGATCGACATGGGCCGCGCCACCAGCAGGTCGCCATCATGTGGGGTATCGATGCGTGAGGTCATCTTGATCTTCGCCTCACGTGTCCAGCCGCGCTGCTCCCAGTAGCCGTCGTAGTCGCCCGCCGCGACCGACAGTTCCGTCAGCCACTTGCCATTCTTCATGCCATAGAGCCCGGGGATCAGCAGCCGCGCCGGGAAGCCGTGCGCAGTCGGCAGCGGCTGGCCATCCAGCAGGTAGACGATCAGCGAGCGCTCGTCGAGCGCCTGCGCCAGATGCAGGCTGTCGCTGTAGCCATCCGCCGCCTTGAAGATCAGCGATGCGGCGCCCTGCTGGATGCCAGCGGCGTTCAGGGCGTCGGCCAGGCTCACGCCCGTGAAGTAGCCATTGCTCATCAGGTCGCCGCCGACCTCGTTGCTGATGCACTCCAGCGTGTGATATTGCGTCACCTGCGGCAGCGCGCGGAGCTGCGCGTACGTCAGCGTATACGGCTTGTCCACCATGCCAGTGAAGGCCAGCCGCCAATCCTGACCATTCACCATCGGGTCGCCCGCCAGATTCTTCGAGACATAATAGAAGTCGGCAGCGGCGGTCACCTCTGGCGCCTGCCCCGTGACTGGCGCGAACTCGGAATAGATCGGCGTGGGCGGGGGAGTGATCTGCGTCGGCAGGTTGGTCAACGTCACTGACGCTGCCGATGAGCCTGGAGGGCTGGCCCCCACCAGCGCGCCCAGTCCGGAGGTCAGCGCCTGCCAGACGGCCAGGCCGCCCGCCAGCGTCACGCCCGCCAGCGTCGTCTGCTGGAGCAGCAGGCGCCGCGAGAGTCGCGCGCCCGGCTCGCCACTCGCCAGACCTTCCTGCACAGTGCGGCGCGATTCGCGCGTCTGCCAGACGAAGACCACCGCAAAGACGATATCGGGCGCGAGTTGCGAGAGCAGCGCCATCGACACGCCGCCCGCCAGATCAGCGCCGAGCCAGCCGCCACCCAGCAGCGGCGCCAGCGCGCCCACCGAGAGCAGCCACAAGGCCAGCGCGATTGGCGGCACATCGAGATACCCCAGCGCGCCATCAAATGGACGCTGGCGGACGTTGGCGATCTTTGCGCGCGTCGCCACATATGCCAGGCCGACCAGCGCCGTCAGCGCTGCCTCGCCCACCAGCGCGGCGAGCAGATAGAGATGCTTGGCGGCGGTTCCAAACGTGGCCAGCATGGCCTCGAAGAGTGGCAGCGGGATGCGTGTGGTGGCCTGGTCGGCGAAGAGTTCGGCGGGCATCGGCAAGGAGAAGAAGTAGCGCAATCCCAGCGCCGCGACGACCGCCAGGGCGGCGGCGACCAGGGCGGGGCCAAGCGCGGCGCGCGCCGCCGAGCGAGCAGTAGAGTTCCCGGGTTTCGAGACCATATGCGCTCTGTCCAGTCATGTGACGTCTACAATTGAGGTACGTTGCGGCGTTACTCGATTCCCCTCGCCCGCAGTGGATTGTAGGTCGAGCGCGCTGTAGCGGCCACCGATTCGCTACTTTGCCCCCTGGCTCAGCCTCGGTCGCCATCGTCGCGCAGGCGGCTGCGCAGCGTGGGCGCCTGTGCCAGCAGCGCCGCCGCCAACACCAGCGCATCGCCCAGCCGCGAGAGACCCACCCGCGACTCGAACGCCGTGCCCTGGCCATAGGTGGGGGCAGCTCCGGGGCGTGTCGGCGGATAGCAATGCAGCACGCCCGCGCGTGTCAGCCGCTCCAGCGCCGGAATAACGCTCTCGACGCTGCGATCCACCGCGCGCCCAATGATGATGGCCGTCAGCGGCGCCGGGATGGCCGACCGCTCCAGCGCCAGCAGCGCCACCAGCAGCTCCATCTCGCGCCAGCCGAGCTGGATCGGCTCCTCGTCGCGCTCCGTCTCGCTCGCGGCGCCAATCAGCAACTGCGGCGGGCGCGGCGCCTGCTCCGCGAAAGTCAGCGAGGGCGCAGGCGCGGCGTCGGCTGGCTCCAACTGGTAGGCGAGCGGGCGAAAGCTCGGCAGCGCCCGCGCCAGCGCCACCAGCGTCGCTCGCGAGGGATTGCGCGCGCCATCCTGCCCGGCCTCCAGCTTCGAGAGGTAGCCCTTGGAGAGGCCCGTGCGCGCGGCCAGGTCGGTCAGGCTCAGCCCGGCCACCTGGCGCGCTGTGCGCAGCAGCCGCCCCCAGTCGCGCGTCCAGTCGTCTGCGCGCTCATCGCGCCCGTCTGAGCGCCCCTGCTGGAGAGCGCCGCGATCAGATGCCGCCATCGTCTCCGCTCCCTCTCGCCGCTGCGACTCATCACGCACGCGCCTGGTCGCTGTAACCCATGCGCGTACCCCATCATAACCATCATGGACACCAGCGCGACGCGCGCAACGATTGTCATGAACACAGTTACTGATGAGGAGATGACTCAAATGTTACGCGCACTGCTCGACAAGTGTACGCCGCTCGCCCGGATGGCGTCTCGCGGCGGCCTGTATGTCTCATTGCTGGCGATGGTTACGCTGGCTGCCTGCGCTTCGACTGCTGGCGGCGCCAACACCACGCCGACCAATACCCCAGCTCCTCCCGCCGCGACCGCGACGACCGCCGCGCCCACCGCGACCAGCAATCCGCCTGCCGCCACGGTCAAGATCGTTGGCGCGTCATTCTCCAGCTTTGGCTTCTCACCCAGTTCCGTGACGGTGAAGGTCGGTGATACCGTGGAATGGGTGAACAATTCCACCGTAGCGCATACCTCCACCAGCGATTCTGGCTCGGCGGTCTCGTGGGATTCGAGCGCCATCGACTCAGGCGGCGGCACGTTCTCATTCACGTTCACGAAGGCCGGAACCTACACCTACCATTGTAGCTTCCATCCCTCCATGCACGGAACCATTGTCGTCACTGGCTGAGCCTGACGTCACCTTCCTGCGAGCCGCCTGCGAGCCGTCTCAGTGGCGCCTCTTTCCGCCGTCCCGTATGCGGTGGGGAGAGGCGCCTTTTCGCATGCCTCTCTGCACGCATCTCTGCGAGTTGGCGCCAGCTTCGCCGCGATGCGGTACACTAGGGGGGAAGCGACCGGCGCGATGCGCAGCGCCAGCGACCACGGACTCTCATGCGCAAGGGGGGCTCATCATGAACCGCCCTTTGCTTTACCGAGGAGGGCGAGCGTTCAGCGATGGCGAATCCCCCAGCGCCGGTCATCCGGCAGGTGACGCGCAAGCTCCCGCAGTGGAGCAATATCGAAGTCGTGGCCCTCATCACGCCCGATGGCGTCTACTTCCCGCTCAAAGTGCTCAGCTTCGTCTTCCTGGGTGATGTCAATGACCGAGCGCAGCGCGCCCGCGTGCAGCGTGATCCCATCCTGAAGGAGCTGACCCGCACCTATCCCGTCGAGACCTCCGGTGGTCGCCAGCGCATGGTCTGCCTGGAGCGCCTCGGCATCGGTCGCTGGATCAATGGCGTTGAGGTCTCACGCATGCGCCCGGAGATTCGTGAGCGCTTTCTGGCGTTCCAGTGGGAGCTGACGCGCTTCGCCGATCAGTTGCTGTTTGGTGAGACCGCCTCGTCGGCGCCGCACGCCGGGCTGCCTGCGCCTGCCGATCCCGGCGCCACCGCCGCTACCTTCACCGACGATCAGCTTGTGAAGTTCCTCAGCTACCTTGCGCAGCGAGTGGGTAATCTGGAGATTGACGTGCGTCAGATCAAGCAGCTCCAGATGGCGCTCTTGCAGTCTCCAGACGCATCATCGTCGCGCCTGGCGCAGCCCGCCGACCCGCGCGACGACGAAGACCACGACGACTGATGGGCGCGCTGGTGATGGGTGATGCGTGAACCAGGATAACGCATGCGTGAGCGAGTAGCAGGAGGACAGCGCACGATGGGAAACTCTGGAGCGCGGCGAGCGTGCAGCGTCGGCATCGACCTCGGCACGACAGGTATCAAAGTGGTCGCCTTCGATGCAGGCGAGAGTGGCGAGCAGATCGCGCTGGCCTCGCGTCCCACCAATCTGCGGCGCGACTCCGAGGGCGCCGCTGAGCTGGATCCGAGCGCCGAGCAGGCGTCGCTCTTCGCTGCGCTGACCGAGACAGTCGAGCAGGCTCACCAGCGCGGCTTTGCCATCGCGCGCATCGGCATCAGCGACGCCATGCACAGCTTGCTGGCGCTGGACGGTCAGGGCGCTCCCATCACACCCGTGATGACGTGGGCCGACCTGCGCGCCGAGGCCGATGCGCGGGCGCTGTGGAGCTCGCCGCAGGGCCCAGCCCTCTATGAGCGAACGGGAACGCCGGTCCACGCTATGACGCCGCTTTGCAAGCTGCTGTGGCTGCGCCGAGCGCGCGCCGAGATCTGGCAGCGGGCAGCGTTCTTCACGGGCCTGAAATCGTGGTTGTGGCGGCAGTGGTTCGGCGAGTGGGTGGTCGATGTCTCCCTTGCCAGCGCCACCGGCCTCTACAATCTCCGCGAGCGCCAGTGGGATCAGCAGGCGCTCGCCCTGGCCGCCATCACGCCAGCGCAGCTGCCGCGCGTCGTGCCAGCCACCTGGGGACACGCTGATCGCCTCCCGGCGGCATTTCAGCAAGCGGGCGTGGATGCAGGATGCGTGATCGTCATTGGCTCATCCGATGGCGTGCTGGCCGACCTCGGTGTGCATGTCGTCGATAGTAGCCGACTCGTCGTCACCATCGGCACCAGCCTGGCTGTGCGAGTCGGCGCCAGCGCAATTCGCGTTGACCCGGCGACTCGCGCGTTCTGCTATGTCCTCAGCGAGGAGCGCGGACTGTACGTGCTCGGCCAGGCGAGCAACAGTGGTGGCGCCGTCCTGGAGTGGGTCTATCAGAGTGGCGTAGCAGCCTTCGCCGCGCAGGCGTCCCAGGCTGCGCGGCTCAGCGCTCCTGCGCAGGCGCTCTCCTTTGATGAGGCGATGCGGGCGGCTGGCGCAGACGACACCGCCAGACGCGCCACCAATCTGTATTTTCTCCCCTACATCGCCGGAGAGCGCGCGCCGTTCTGGAGCGCCAACACCACTGGCGCGCTGATCGGGCTGCGCAGCGAACATATCGCTGTGGACGCGCTACGCGCCGCCGCCGAGGGCGTCATGCTGAACGCCGCATGGATCGCGGAGCCGTTTCTGACCCATCCTCAGGCGCCACAGGCCATTCTCGTCTCCGGTGGCGCCTTCCAGGAGGGCTGGATGCGCCAGCTTGCGGCAGATGTGTTCGGCCTACCGGCCTATGAAGTCGCCACCATCGAGGCGTCTGCGCGTGGCGCGGCGATCATCGCGGAGTTGGCCACGGGCGCCCGCACGTGGGAGCAAATCAGCCAGCCGCTGCAGCCGACCAGCGAGGCCAACCCCGACCCCGAGCGCCAAGCGCACTACCGCGAGAAGGGCGCAACGTTCCGCCGCCTTGCCCTCCAGTTCAACTCCTGAGCAGACGAGACATCGGCAGACAGGAGTGGACAGCGCTCCCGAGCGGCGCGACCAATCGCCTGCCGTCGTGTGATACCATCTCTCTCTGTCAAGGTGGCGCCTGATGCGGCGCCATGGACGTAGCGTGCGTGCAGAGCTAGAGGAGGAGAGGCGCCATGCGCAACATCGTCGTTTCAGAGTTTGTGTCACTGGATGGCGTATTACAGGCGCCCGGCGGGGCGAATGAGGACACCGATGGCAATTTCGCCAATGGAGGGTGGACGGCGCCCTACTGGCACGACGACATCGGCGCACACTTCGGCGAGGTGATGAGCGGAAGTGATACCTTCTTGCTGGGCCGCAAGACGTGGCAGA
>DATAED010000429.1:0-8474 GCA_036258195.1 Ktedonobacterales bacterium | reverse complement strand
ATGGGTTGGGGCAAGCCGGGCAGACACCGTGCGACACGCAGGGACCCGACCAGCGGTTCTCACTCTTCGCCTGCTACGACACGCGCGGCGGCTTAACCGGCGCCTCGCAACTCGCCGGAGCGCTCCCGTCCTTTACTGACCCAGCGCTGGCGCGGAGGGCGCTCGCCTCCTCCTCTGGATGCGCCTCTGACCAGGTGACGCTCGCATCGGCCACATCGAGTGGCTTCGATGCTCCGCCTAACTATGGCGTGTTGGCGCGCGAGGCATGCGTAGCGCACGACGCGACGACCAACGCCGTCATCGGCGTTATCGTGGTCGGTACGCCGATCGAGGACACCGTACATGCGCTTCATCAGTTGCTGGTATTGCTGCTGATCGTCGGCGGGTTCACCGTGCTGATCTCGGCCATCGGTGGGTTCATCCTCTCGGCGCGCTCGCTGGCTCCGGCGCGGCTGGCCTATGACCGCCAGCAGCGCTTCATCGGCGATGTCTCGCACGAACTGCGCACCCCGCTGACCCTGCTGCGCGCCGACGCCGAGACGCTGCTGCGCGGACGCGCGCGCCTGCCCGAGGACGACGCCGAGCTGCTGGATGACATCGTGGACGAGACGGCGCGGCTGGCATCGCTTTCGAGCAATCTGCTGACGCTGGCGCGGCTCGATAGCGTGGCGCGGCTGCCCGAGCGCGACACGGTCGATCTGGGTGAGGTGGCGGCGATTGTGGCGCGGCGCACGGCGGCCTTCGCCAGTGAGCGCCAGGTGACGGTGCGCGCCAGTGTGGCGGATGGTTTGCTGGTCAGTGGCGTACGCGATTTGATCGATCAAGCGGCGCTGATTCTGGTAGATAATGCCATCAAGTACAATCGGCCTGGTGGGCAGGTCGAGGTGCGCGCCGAGCGGCGCGGCGAGCGGGTCGCGCTGGTCGTGCAGGACGATGGGTCGGGCGTGGCGCCAGAGCATCTGGCGCATCTGGGCGAGCGCTTCTATCGTCCCGACCGGGCGCGCTCGCGCCAGCTGGGGCAGGATGGTGGCGCCGGGCTGGGCATCTCCATCGCGCGGAGTGTGGCGGCGCTGCACGATGGCGCGCTGACCTTCGCGAGCGCGCCGGGGCAGGGGCTGACGGCGACGCTGGAGCTGCCCGCAGCCCGCTTGCGCCAGGCGCCGCCCGCCCAGCCGCCCGCAGTGCCGCACGACGCGGGAGCGGATGAGCCGCGGGGCGCCGCCCTGCGCTGAGGCTGTGCAATCCGACGAAGCGCGTATGACGCACGGTGCATCCAGCCTGCTTGTACGCCAGAAGTGAGCATCTGATGTCGGCGGATAGCGTACAATCAGGCAAGAGGGAGCAACGGACAAGGAGCACGCCATGTTTGCCGAGTATCTCGCCGCTGCTATGCGCCACGCGCACTACGAGCAGATGGAGGACGGCGCCTACTTTGGCGCTATCGATGAGCTTCCTGGCTCATGGGCAAGCGCTCCGACCTTAGAAGAGTGTCAGCAGGACATGGAAGTTGAAGCTGAGGACTGGATTCTCTTCGCCATTGCGCGTCATCAAGAACTGCCAGAGATCGACGGCCACAAGCTCCTGGTAGCGAAGGTCGGTGATTGATGCCGAAGGTTGGGCCAATCAAGCGACGCGGCTTGATTCACTACTTTCGGCAGTTGGGCTTCGATGGCCCTTACCCAGGCGGAAGGCATGAGCGCATGACGCGCGGAGCAGTGCAAGTCCCCATCCCGAATCCCCATGAGGGAGATATCAGCCAACCGTTGCTTCTGAATATCCTCAAGCAAGCTGGCATCTCGCGCAGCGAGTGGGAAGCCCTCTAGGGAGTTCGCAAACGTTCATAGGATCGGCGGGGCGACGGACGAAACGGTAGCGCCCCCGCAAGCTGCTTCAATGGGGAGGTGAGCATGACGCCAGAAGTGACGCATCCGTGGGATGTCACGGTCGAGGAGGCGATGGACATCCAGCGGCGGCTCGCGCCGATGGCGCATGCCGCGCCGCCCATCGCGCTCGATACGGTGCGGCTGGTGGCGGGGGTCGATGTCTCGTATGCTGATCGGGCGCGTGGCGCCGTGGTCGTTTTGCGCTATCCGGAGATGGAGGTGGTGGAGCAGGCGACGGCGGCGCGCGATGACGCCTTCCCCTATGTGCCGGGGCTACTCTCGTTCCGCGAGGTTCCTGTCGCGCTGGATGCGCTGGCCAGGCTGCGTGTCACGCCCGATGTGCTGATCTGTGACGGTCAGGGCTACGCGCACCCGCGCCGCTTTGGGCTGGCCTGCCATCTGGGACTGGTGACGGGCATCGCCAGCGTGGGCTGCGCCAAGACCTGGCTGATCGGCGCATACTCGCAGCCACGCGAAGAGCTGGGCGACCGCTCGCCGCTGCTGGCCGACGACGAGATCATCGGCATGGCGCTGCGCTCACGCTCACACACCCGCCCGCTGTATGTCTCGGCGGGCTATCGGATGACGCTGGAGCAGGCCGTCGAGGTGGTGATGCGCAGCCTGCGCGGCTATCGCCTGCCTGAGCCGATCCGCGCCGCCGACCATCTCGCCACGCTGGCCCGCCGCAAGGCGTCCGCTGGCGCACCTGAGCG
Organism: Ktedonobacterales bacterium; assembly: GCA_036258195.1. Classification (GTDB taxonomy): domain Bacteria; phylum Chloroflexota; class Ktedonobacteria; order Ktedonobacterales; family JADMIN01; genus JAKAIY01. Next base: position 5,878 of record DATAED010000429.1, on the reverse strand, counting down.
CTAATTTGAGCGGCTAAAGGAAGCTGCGCGACCTTTGGGGGCCGCGCACATCCCGCTGTGCTATGGTTGAGCGCCAGAGGCGGCTGATCGTCACGCGCCGCCACCAAGCAAGGAGGGCGCGCAGCCATGCCGAATCGCCTCGCTCCACGCTGGCTCACCCGTGCGCTGCTGCTTGCGCTGGCCATTGCGACGCTGGCAGGCTGCGCGACGCCAGCCGGAACGCCGACTGGAACGCCAACGGGCGCCGCAGCGGGCGGCTCGTCAGCGCCGGACGCGTCGCCGACGTCCACCGCGACCACGCTGCCCGCCACGGCTACGCTCACCCCATCGTCCACCCCCGGCCAGGCGAGCGCGGGGGCAACCGCGCCAGCGCAAGGCTCCGTCGCCACGTCTGGATCATCAGCAGGCTCGTCGGCGTACAGCTTCCCGTTGCTGGCGCCGGGCGCGGCGCTGCCCAGCGAGGCGTACTGCGCGGCGCACATCCAGCGGTCGTCGTGGGAGCCGCGCCCGCAGAATGCGGCGGCCAACCAGCGAGTACCCAGCAGCGCGCAGCTCGCCGCGCTCGGCATGTGGGGCGCGCCGATGGGCCTTGACCCACGCGCCGATCAGTTGCGCCAGCAGATGACCGGCGGATTCACCGGCACGACGGATGAGATCTTGCAGTGGGTGGCGTGCAAATGGGGTGTGCCAGCGGATGTCGTGCGGGCGGAGGCGGTCATCGAGTCGAACTGGCTACAGAGTACCCAGGGCGACCAGACCAACGACCAGAGCGTCTGCCCACCGGGAACCTGGAGCGGCGGCTCCTGCAACCAGAGCTACGGCATCCTGCAGATCAAGTATCAGTACAACGTCAGCGCCTGGCCGATGAGCCGCGATGACACCGCCTTCAGCGCGGAGTACGTCTACGGTATGATCCGCGCCTGCTACGAAGGCTGGACGACCTATCTGCGCAGCATGACGCCGCTGCCGGGGTATCCCGCCTACCATGCGGGCGATCTGTGGGGCTGCCTGGGGCGCTGGTATAGCGGCGGCTGGTACGACCAGGGCGCCATCGACTACATCGCGAAGGTCAAGGCGGTCTACGATCAGAAACCGTGGCGCTCGCCCAGTTTCTGAGTGGGCGAGTGGTACCGCAGTCCCTGGCAGGCGTGCGCGGTGGCGCTGATGCTGTACACTCATTCCCGACGTCACTACTCCTGCGCATGAGGTCGCTACGTCGCGGCCAGCGAGCGGGAGCGTGGCAGGGAGGAGACAGCGCAGATGGATTCCAGGCGCCCCGGTGGCCGTCCTAGCCGCCCCAATACGCTCGGCGATGCATGGCGCCGGGCCAGCCAGCCGCGCCAGCGCCAGGCCGACCATCTGCCGCCGCTCCCCGATTGGCCGCCGATGCGCGGAGAGCGCCTGGAAGATCGCGCGGGCGCGGAGTGGCCATCGCTCGGCCCCAGCCCCTCGATTGGCGACGCCGCCCGCGACGACCGCGATTATCGCGACTTTCGCGACGATCCGCGTGATCCACGTGATCCGCGCGACGCGGCGCCCGCTCAGCGCAAGCCAGATCGGCAGCGGCCCGCGCTGGAGCTGTGGCGGCGCTGGCGTGGCGCCACGCGCAAGGTTCAGGCGTTGGTGGTGGCCGCCATCCTGCTGCCGCTGCTGCTGATCGGGGGCTGTTCGACGCTGGCGCTGCAAGCGCTCAACGGCGCTAACCTCGGAGCTTCCTCGGCGCTGTTGGGGACGCAGGCCACTCAGCAGGCCAGCGCTGTGAACGGCACACCGCTCGCCAACGCCACCGCGACCTCGGCCTCCAGCGCGCCGACCAGCGCGCCGACGCATGCGCCCACCGCTGCGCCCGCCACCGCGCTGACCCTCAGCATCACCTGCGCCAGCGGCAGCATTCGGGGGACGGGCAAAGTCTGCGTGAAGACGCAGCCATCCGCTGCACTGAGCATCAGCGTCACCTATTGCGATGGCTCCAGCGCCAAGGGCCTGCGCGGCGCCGCCATCGCCGATTCCAGCGGCGCCTACACCTGGGCCTGGCCGGTGCGCACCACCTGCGCAGGGACGGCGACGGCGACCGTGACCGCGCAGTGGCAGGGTCAGAAGATCACGCAGACGCAGAAATTCACCATCACCGCGTGAGCATCGCTCGCTTGCGGCCAATCTGCGCGCTCAATTGAACCAATCGCTCCGCTCGCGACACCTATTCCTCGTCAAGGCTGATGACGGCTGTGAGCCTTGTGGAAAGCGGGTAGCGCGAATGAGATACGCCCATGCAGGATGAGCGACTGCTGCTGGCCCAGATCGCGACGGGCGATGAGGAGGCGCTGCGCCAGCTCTATCTCGCCTATCGCCCGCGTCTGCGCCGCTACCTCTGGCATCAGCTCGCGGGCGACAACGCCAGCGTCGAAGATGCGCTGCAGGAGGTCTTTCTGGCGGTGTGGCGCACGGCTGGCGGCTATCGCGGCGAGGCGCGTGTCTCCACCTGGCTCTATCAGATCACGCGCTATGTGGCGCTGGGCGTGCGGCGGCGCCAAGCGCGTCAACCCGATGCGCTCCCGCTCGACCTCGACGAGGACAACGACCGCTTCCCCTACGGCCCGCACGACGCACAGGATTGGTCGGCGGCCAATAACTCCTGCGAGCGGCGGGCGCTCGACCGGGTGGCGCTGCGTGACGCGCTGGCGCGCCTCTCGCCCCGGCATCGCGAGGCGCTGATGCTGGTCTTTCAGCATGGCTTCTCGCCGCAGGAGGTCGCCCAGATACTCGACGTGCCGGCTGGCACGGTCAAGAGCCGCATCAGCTATGCGCGCAAGGCCCTCATGCGCGCGCTCGATCTGACGCTGACGGAGGAGGCTCGCCATGACGCCTGAGATCCCGGAGATGACCTGCGCCGCGTGCCGCGAGCTGCTGCCCTGGCAGACCGCCGACAGTCTGACCTCCGCTGAGCGCGCGGCGGTGGAGCGCCATCTGGCGGGCTGCGCGGAGTGCCAGCACGAGGTCAGACTGTGGAGCGACATCGCGCTGGCGCTGGCAGACGCTGAGCGCACCATTCCGCCCGACGGCGGCGCTGACTCCGGCTGGCAGGCACTGCGCAATCACCTGGAGCCACGCGTGCCGATGGTTGTGGCTCAGCGGCGGTCGTCCACCCCGCTCGCGGAGACCGCGCTGACCGCAGCGGCATCGGATGCGGGGGCTCCGCGCCGCTTCTCCTGCCCGACACTGGCCGCGCCCGCCGTCGTCATCCTGGTGGCGCTGATCGCGGCGCTGTTCGTAGGCTTCGGCTCGCGCCTACGGCAGGCAAGGACGCCGGCTGTCTCGGCCACGGCGACACCCAGCGCCTGCGCGCCCGACGCCCTGCGCGCGACGATCCCGGCGAATGGCAGGCTGAGTGAGCTCAGCATGACCTCCGCGCGCGCTGGCTGGGCGGTCGGCGCCATCGCCAGCGGCTCTGATCCCTCGACGGCCACCTTCACGACACTAATGCTGCGCTTCGAGCAGTGCCAGTGGGCGCCCTTTGGCGACAGCATCGCCTCCGCCCGGTTGGGCAGCATCTCGATGTCCTCTGCGACGGATGGCTGGGCGGTTGGGAATACCTTTGCCGACGCGAACGGCGTCAACGATACGCTGCTGGCCCTGCACTACAGCGGCGGCGTGTGGCAGTGGGTGAGCGTGCCAGCCGCGCCAACTGGCGTCGTCGGCGCGAAAGTCCGCATGACCTCGGCTGGCGATGGCTGGATGCTGCTTGACCTGGGCGGTCGGCATGTCACGCCGTATCAGAAGCAGTACTCGTATATGCTGCTGCACTTGCAGAACGGCGTCTGGACGCCCGTTCCGCTGACATTCGACCAGTCGGGAACCTCCATCCTGTGGGACATCGCGGCCAGCAGCGCAGATGATTGCTGGATCGTCGGCTACGACACGGGCAATGGCGATTCGTTCGACGTGGCGCACTATCATCAGGGCGCGTGGACGTCGTGGTCGGGGTCGCAGCTCGGCGTGCGCTCCGCACCGCTATACAGCATCGCACCCCTCGCGCCCGACGACGTGTGGGTCGCTGGCCAGTACCCGTATCACGATGCGAGCGGCGACCACACCGGTCCGCTCGTGCTGCACTTCGATGGAGAGAAGTGGACACGCGCGCCGCTCAACGATTTTCAGGATGAGAGCAACGACCATGCGCTCATGGCGCTGGCTGTGCAGCCATCTGGCGGGGTGTGGGCGTTCACAGACGGTTTCTCCGACCCACTCGGCCATATCTACATCGCGCATGACGCGCAGGAAGCCACTGGCGGCAGCGGCGCGTGGACCTGGACGACGGGGCCTGACCATATCGTTTGGATCTCTTCGGTCGTCTTTGTCTCGGATCATGAGGCGTTCGGGGTGGCGGGAGCAGGACTGGGGAGCGCCATCCTGCACTATGTCAATGGCGTGTGGAGCGCGCTGCCGTAGAACCACCCCCAGCCCCTCCCGCGCTGTGCGGGAGAGGAGAGTTACGAATCAGCGCATCGCCATTCCGGCTCCCCCTCTCCTCGCGGGAGAGGGGGCTGGGGGGTGAGGTCGCGCCTGCTGCTAGCGCGAGAAGGCCTGGAAGCCGGTGATCTCGCGTCCGACAATCAGCGACTGGACGGTGTCGGTGCCTTCGTAGGTGACGACGGCCTCCATGTCGGCGAAGTGGCGCGCGACGACGTACTCCAGCAGGATGCCGTTGCCGCCGAGCATCTCGCGCGCGTCGGCGACGATCTCGTGGGAGCGGCGGGCGTTCTGCATCTTGGCGAGCGAGGCCATGCCGTCGGTCATCTTGCCCTGTTCGAGTAGCTGGCTGAGGCGCAGGCAGAGCAGTTGCATGCTGGTGATGTCGGCCAGCATCTTGGCGAGGCGGCTCTGGATGATCTGGAAGCCAGCCAGCGGCTTGCCGAACTGCGCGCGCTGCCTGGTGTAGCTCAGCGCGGCCTCATAGGCGGCGATGGCGTGGCCGATGGCCTCCCAGGCGACGCCGTAGCGCGTGGCGGTCAGCACTTTGGCGGTGTCCTTGAAGCTGCTGGAGCCAGCCAGCCGATTCGCCGCAGGGACACGCACATCGGTCAGGGTGATCTCGGCCTGCCAGACGGCGCGCTTGGCAATCTTGCCAGTGATGACGTTGGTCTCGAAGCCGGGCGTACCCTTCTCGACGAGGAAGCCGCCGACATTGCCGTCGTCGTCGCGCGCCCAGACGATCACCACATCGGCAAAGGAGGCGTTGCCGATCCACTTCTTTTGGCCATTCAGCACCCACTCGTCGCCGTCGCGGTGGGCGCGGGTGGCCAGGCCAACAGCGTCGGAGCCATGCTCTGGCTCGGTGAGGGCGAAGGCGCCGATCTTCTCCAGCCGGGCCATCTGGGGCAACCACTGCTGCTTCTGCTCCTCCGAGCCGAGGATGGCGAGGCTCTGCATGGCCAGCCCGGAGTGGACGCCGTAGAAGGTGGTGAAGCTGCCATCGCCGCGCGACATCTCCAGCCCGATCAGCCCGACGGCGACGGCGCTGAGTCCGGGGCAGCCGTAGCCCTGGATGGAGCCGCCGACGATGCCCAGCCTGGCCAGCTTGGGAACCAGCTCGAAGGGAAACTCGGCCCGATCCCAGTAGCCCTGGGCGATGGGGATGACCTCGCGGTCGCAGAAGGCGCGCACCTTGTCGCGCACGGCGCGCTCCTCTGGCGTGAGCAACTCATCTATCAGGTAGTAGTCGGTTCCCAGCGACGCCGCGGTCTCGGCGATCATGTGCGCTATCCTTTCCTCTCGGTGTATTCTCGCCTTAATTGGCGCAGCCATAGTGCGCCATCATGGATTGTACCGCGCGCAGCCCTCACCCCAGCCCTCTCCCAGAGGGAGAGGGAGCCGAAGGCGG
>DATAED010000428.1:0-7803 GCA_036258195.1 Ktedonobacterales bacterium | reverse complement strand
GGCTCAGTGCGCCGCCTGCTTCTCTGCCACCTCTTTCCTGTGGGCGTCGATGATGCCCTGCTGCACGCTGGTGGGTACCTCCTCGTAGCTGGAGATCTCCATCGTGAAGGAGCCACGCCCCTGAGTGATGGAGCGCAGATCGGTAGCGTAGTGCAGCATCTCAGCCATTGGCACCTGCGCCATGATGCGCTGCATGCCATGCTCGCCGGGCTCCATGCCCAGAATGCGCGCCCGTTTGGTGTTCAAATCGGAGGTGATGTCGCCCATGTTTTCATCGGGCACGGTGATCGTCACCTGCATGATCGGCTCCAGCAGCGTCGGGGCAGCCAGCGCCACCGCCTCCTTCATGCCCAGCCGCGCCGCGATCTCGAACGCCTGCGAGGATGAATCGACATCGTGGTATTTGCCATCCACCAGGCAGACACGCACATGCGTCATCGGGTAGCCCGCCAGAAAGCCCTCGCGCAGCGACTCGTTGACGCCCTTCTCGACGCCTGGCACATATTCCCGTGGCACCACGCCGCCGACGATGCGATTCTCGAAGACGAAATCGCGCTCGTCGCCTGTCAATGGCTCGATCTCCAGCCAGACATCGCCAAACTGCCCATGCCCGCCGGTCTGCTTCTTGTGGCGTCCCTCGGCGCGCGCCTTCTTCTTGATCGTCTCGCGATACGGCACATGACGGTCGCGGCGCGTCACCTCCACGCCGAAGCGGCGCTGCACACGCTCCAGCGCGATCTCCACATGCGACTCGCCCATGCCCGATACCAGTGTCTCGGCGGTCTCTGGGTCGCGCGCGACATGCAGCGTGGGATCTTCCTCCACCATGCGGGTGAGGGCCACACTCATCTTGTCGAGGTCGCTCTGCGTCTTGGGGAAAACAGCCGCTGTGTAGAGCGGCTCTGGCAGGTGGATGGCGTCGCGCTTCTCGCATTCCTTCGCGCCGAGCGTGTTGCCGGTGTGGGTCTTGCTGAGCTTCACCACCGCGCAGATGTCGCCTGCGGGGGCCTCGGCGATCTGCTCCTGGCTCTTGCCGCGCATCTGCAAGAGCTGGCCCAGGCGCTCATCGGTCGCGGTATCCACATTGAAGGCGTGCGCGTCGGATTTGAGCGAGCCACTATAGACGCGCAGGTAGCTGTAGGTGCCTTTCTGCGGATCAACCATCGTCTTGAAAACGAAGGCGCAGGGCTGGTCATCGGGCGAAACGCCGGGCCGCTCGGCTGCGGGAGGCAGGTAGTCCACGATGGCGTCGAGCAGGTTCTGCACGCCGATGTTCCTGGCAGCGCAGCCCGCCAGCGCCGGGGCCAACATGCCGCCAGCCACCGCCAGGCGCACGGCGTGGCGCAGTTCATCCTCGCTGATCTCGCCACCTTCCAGGTACTCGGTCATCAGGTCGTCGTCGGCCTCGCAGGCCGCCTCGACCAGCGCATCGCGATATGTGGCCATCCGCTCGCGCACGTCGCCGGGAATCTCGCGCTCGACCATCTTGTCGGCGTCGTAGCCCCAGGCCTTGCCGGAGATGATGTCTACCACGCCGGTAAACGCGCCCGCCTGGCCGATGGGGATGGTCAGCGGGGCGACCTTGGAGCCGAAGCGCTCACGCAGCGAATCGAGCGCGTGGTCGTAGCTCGTATTCTCGCGGTCGAGCTTGTTGATGAAGATGAGCCGGGGAAGCTGGTGCTCGTCGGCGTGATCCCAGGCCAGTTGTGTGCCGACCTCGACGCCCTTCTCAGCGGAGACCACCAGCAGCGCCGCATCCGCGACGCGCAGGCCTGCCATCACCTCGCCTACGAAGTCCGCCGTGCCAGGGGTATCGAGGAAGGTGATCTTCGACTCGCGCCACTCCAGCGGCAGGACGGTGAGGTTGATGGACATGCGGCGCTTCTGCTCATCGGGATCCGTGTCGGAGACCGATGAGCCATCGTCTACTCTGCCCTGGCGGGTGACGGCGCCTGCGTCGTAGAGCGCCGCGTCTACGAGTGAGGTTTTGCCGGACCCGCCATGTGCGATGACGGCGACATTCCGGATGCTGTCTGCATTGAAGACTCTCATACCAGGCTCACTTTCTGCCGCGCGATGGCGACAATTGGGGACGGCGATATGCGCGCGGCGCCACTGCCACGCGCGCTATCTCGAACCGGAGCAATGTCCAGCATAGGCTGGCTTCCTGGTAGGCCCACAGAATCAGCGTGGGTCGCGGAGGAACACGAGCAACACCTGCGCCAAACGCCTGATGGCGTGGCGCCTCCGTACTTCAAGTACTCTGCAGATGCCCAGTGGGTTGTGAAGGAGCTGGAGCGACCTGGCGACAAGGAAGCGCGGGTTGCTCTTGTGTGTCCTGACATGGTACACGATGCTCGCTCAAAGTGGAATGACCATTTGGCGGGCTGGCGCTCTTGAGATACGTCCGTGACGGACATATAGCTGGCAGCATGAAGACAGGCAAGCCACTCGCGCCGCTGACTCCAGCGGTGTTCTACATCCTGCTGGCGCTGGTCGAGCGGCGTCGCCTGCTGCCATGCCCAGCGCTGGAGCAAGGCCTGTGAACCCGCGCACGAACGAGCGCATGTGAGCGAGCGTGAGGCTGCCCCACAGGCATGCAAAGCGCCCCTGCTCCCGATGATGTGGAGCAGGGGCGCTTGCCAATAGTGGTGGTCGGCGGATCAGGATCAGCGCTACCCGCGCGCAGGGCGATGGCTGCGCGGGCGCGGCGCGCGGCTGGCGGGCTGGCCAGCGCGCGGGCCGACCGAGCGGCGCGGGGCGCGCTCACTGCGCTCTGAACGGAAGCGCTCGCTGGGGCGATCATCCCGGCGATCATCGCGACGGTCATCGCGGCGTGGCTGGCGGCGTGGCTCGTAACGATCTTCGCGCTCGCTGCTGCGGTGGTCGCGGTCGTTGTAGCTCCGCTCGAAGCCTCGCTCGTTGCTCCGCTCGTTGTTCCGCTCGTTGTTCCGCTCATAGTGGCGCGGCTCACGCTGGTCGCGGCGATCATCTGCGCGGCCCTCGCGGCGGTAGTCGTCGCGGCGGTCGCTCGTCGGGGCAGGGCGCGTCCAGCGCGAGGCGACATCCTCGCGGCGGCCGGGGCGCGCCTCGTTGCGCTCCATGTCGCGGTTCTCGTCGCGCTCGTAGTCGCCATGCTCGTGGCCGCGCTCAAAGCCGCGCTGATGGCTGCGTGCGCTGGCGTAGCCGCGCCCCTCGAAGCGGCGCTGCGGGCGATCTTCCCAGCGGCGCTGGCCGCTGCGCTCTCCGCCTCGATCATTGCTGCGCTCGAAGGCGCGGGGCGCGGGGCGATGCGCGCGCTCGATGGTCGTATCAGTCCAGGCAGCCTCAGCGGCGGGAGCCTCGGGCGTCGGCTCGCTCCGCTCAGGCGTCTGGGCGGACGAGACGATCTGGGCGGGAGCGGTCGCGACGACGCTCAGCTCATCCAGCGGGAAAGGCATGGGCTTGACCTTCATCGCCAGGTCGCGCTGGAAGCGCCTCCACTGCGCCATGTCGTCGGGGATCAGCAGCGTAACGGCCTCGCCGGTGTTGTCCATGCGCCCCGTGCGGCCCACACGATGGGTGAAGAGTTCCGCCGACTCCGGCAGCTCGTAGTTGATGACCTGCTCGATGGAGAGCACGTCCAGCCCGCGCGCCGCCACATTGGTCGCCACCAACGTCGGCGTCTTGCCGCTGCGGAACTCCGTGATGACACGGTCGCGAGCGTTCTGGCTCATGTTGCCGTGCAGCGCCACCACGGGATAGCCGCGCGCGATAAGCTGCCGCGCCAGCTTGTCCACGCCATGCTTGGTGCGACCAAAGACCAGCGTCGTCCCCGACGCCTCGCGGCGACGGTCGAGCAGGGTCATCAGCGCATTCAGGCGATGCTCGCGCGGAACAGAATAGGCGATCTGCGTGACGGTCTCGGCAGGGCGGCTCTCAGGTGTCCCGGCGTCCACCGAGACTGGCTCATGCAGATAGCGCCTAGCGATCTGGGTGGTCATCTCGGGCAGGGTCGCGGTGAAGAGCGCCAGTTGCCGCCGCTCGGGCATGGCGGAGAGCAGTCGCTCCACATCAGGCGCGAAGCCCGCGTCAAGCATCTGGTCGGCCTCGTCGAGCACGGCGAAGGTGAGCTGGCTCAGGTCAAGCGTGCCCTGGCGCAGGTGGTCGAGCACGCGACCCGGCGCGCCCACGGCGATCTGCGCGCCCATTCGCAGGGCCTCGCGCTGCGGCAGATAGGAGCGCCCGCCGATGAGCTGCGCCACACGCACGCCGCGGCCGCCACCCAGCGAGAAGAGCACGCCCGCCACCTGGCTGGCCAGTTCGCGCGTCGGCACGAGCACCAGCGCTTGCAAGCGGCGCAGTCGCGGATCGATGCGCTCGATCAGCGGCAGACCATAGGCGATGGTCTTGCCGGAGCCAGTGCGCGACTGGCCGACGACATCGCGCCCCGCCAGCAGCGGCGGGATGCCGCGCGCCTGGATCAGCGTGGGCGTCGTGATGCCCATCTCCGCCAGCCGCGCCACAGCGCGTGGGTGCGCGCCCAGCTCGGCGAACGAGGTCGCGGCGTCGGGGTTGGTCGTTGACATAATGGAATCAGTTGGCGTCTCGGACGGCTGCGCGGTGGGCAGCGCCATAGACGGTTCGAGAGTCTCGGTGGTCATGCGTAATCCTTGTCGATCGTGTTCGTTGTGTTGGGCAAGCGGAAAGACGCTCTTCGACAGATTGCGTCAGGTTGCGCCGTGCGCAAAGGCTTGCCAGGTTCTCGTCACCACACCGATCGGACAAGCGTCACACCCAGGGATTCCTGGCGTCATCGGACGCAGCGAACCCATGCACGAGGCCGAGTGAGGAAGACGGAAGCAGAGGACTGTCGCGGGGAAGAAACGTCAATGTTTGGGAGTCCGCGCGTCATCTAATACGCATAGTGTACCCCGCCGGACACTCGCTGTCAAAAAAGGGGGACCGCCCAAAGGAGCGCGGCGCTCTCGGCCTTAAAAGGCCAGAGCACGGAGACGGCGGCGTGAAAGCCGCAGTGGCGCGCCCGCCTGCCGCGGCGCGAGAGGGGCATTCATGCCCCCGTCCGTACCGTGCGTCGGCCTTTTCAAGGCCGCGACTCTCCATCCGCGACGCCAGCTAGGCATCCGCCAGCGGCCTGAGCGCGGGCTTGATATCCACCACGGGCGTGCCGTCGATCGCCTCGATGGGGCCGACCTTCAGCCGCGTTCCATCGATCTCGCGCACAGTGACACGATGCAGCCCCAGCGGATTCGGACGGTCGGGCGAGCGGGTGGCAAAGACGCCATGCAGCGGCGCTGCCCGATTGCCGCGTGGGTGTGTTTGCAGAACATCGCGCTGGGCCTGATGCAGCCAGGTAATGATGATGAGCGCATCGCCCGCGCGGATGCCTGCCAGCGCCTCCGACAGCGTCGGCTCAATCTCGATCCAGGCGTCGGGCGCGCCCTCGAAGCCCTGCATGGGCGCGTCTTCGCGCCGGGTGAGCGACGAGCGCAGGTAGCCGATGGGGCGCAGCGTGAAGTCGGTCGTGTTCATGCTATTCCCTCTCCAGGCGCGGCCCTCACCCCAGCCCTCTCCCAGAGGGAGAGGGAGCAGGAGGGGTATCGCGGGCCAGGCTCCGTCCGTGTAGCTCCCCTCCCCCGCCGAGGCGGGAGAGGGGCTGGGGGAGGGGGATTAGCGCGCCACCTGCGCCGCGCCCAGATCGCCAGAGACGAACAGCCCCGGCAGCGGGAAGCGCGCCGCCAGCGCCATCACCTGCTCGCGCGTGCGGGCGGCCTGCGCGGCGTCCTCGCGCCCGCTGATGGCCTCGTGGATCAGCCGGGCGACCTCGCGCATCTCGGCGACGCCAAAGCCGCGCGTGGTGATGGCGGGCGTCCCCAGGCGCACGCCGCTGGTGCGCACCGGAGGCTCCGGATCGAAGGGGATGGCGTTCTTGTTGGTGTGGATGTGGACGGCCTCCAGCGCGCTCTCGGCATCGCGGCCCGTCACCTTGAGCGGGCGTACATCCACCAGCATCAGGTGGTTGTCGGTGCCGCCGGAGACGAGTCGCAGCCCCAGCTCGGTGAGCGCGCTGGCCAGCGCCTGCGCATTATCCACCACCTGCTTCTGGTAGACGCGGAACTCCGGGGTGAGCGCCTCCTTGAAGGCGACCGCCTTGCCAGCGATGACGTGCTCCAGCGGGCCGCCCTGCGTGCCGGGGAAGACGCCTTTGTCGATCCTGGCGCCCAGCTCCTCGGTGCAGAGGATGATGGCGCCGCGCGGCCCGCGCAGCGTCTTGTGGGTGGTGGTGGTGACGACATGGCAGTACGGGACGGGATTCGGGTAGAGGTCGGCGGCGACCAGCCCGGCCACATGCGCGATGTCGGCCATCAGCAGGGCGCCGACGCTATCAGCGATCTGGCGGAAGCGGGCGAAGTCGAGGCGGCGCGGATAGGCGGAGAAACCGCTGACGATCAGCTTGGGCTTGTGCTCCTGCGCCAGCCGCTCTAGTTGATCATAATCAATCGTCTCCGTCTCGCGATCTACGCCATACGAGACGAAGTGGTAGAGCTTGCCAGAGAAGTTGACCTTGGAGCCGTGGGTGAGGTGGCCGCCCTGGTCGAGCGCCATGCCCAGCACGGTATCGCCGGGCTGCAGCAGCGCCAGATAGACGGCGGCGTTGGCCTGCGCGCCCGCGTGCGGCTGCACATTGGCGTGCTCGGCGCCGAAGAGCTGCTTGGCGCGCTCGATGGCCAGCGTCTCGACCTGATCGACCACCTCGCAGCCGCCATAGTAGCGCTTGCCGGGCAGCCCCTCGGCGTACTTGTTGGTCAGCACGCTGGCGACCGCTTCCTGCACCGCCGCGCTGACGTAGTTCTCCGAGGCGATCAGCTCGATGCCCTCGAATTGTCGCCGCTCTTCGGCTTTGATGAGGTTCGCAATCTCAGGATCAGTGGTGGTGAGGTCAGAGAAGAAGTCCATAGCTGCCACGCTCCCAGGCTACGTCGGCCTTCCGCGCCCATCAGCGCGCGCCAGCCGATATCCACGGCGCTACACGGCGTCAACGTAGGTGAGTATATCATGGCGGCTGGCCCGAGAGGCTGATGGAGAGAAGCGTCACGAGGCCTAGCTACGAACATTATCCGTGACTATTCAGCCAGAGTTGTCGTGTAGTGTAGCATAGGGGCATGACACCAGATGAACGGATCGCTGAATTGGAAGCCGAGAATGCCGCGCTGCGCGAGCAGGTGACGGTGTTAGCGGAGCGTCTGCACGAGCTGGAAGCCCGGCTGGCCAAGGATAGCCACAACAGTAGTAAGCCTCCATCGAGTGACGGGCTGGCCCGCAAGACCAAGAGTCTGCGGCGCCGCAGCGGCAAGAAGCCGGGTGGGCAGATTGGACATCGAGGCGAGACGCTACGGCTGGTAGCCATATCGGATGAGATCGTTGAACACCGACCGATGATCTGTAGCGGCTGCCAGACACCGCTCTTGGCAAGTTCGACTGTCGTGGTGCGGGAGCGCCGCCAGGTCCACGAGTTGCCTCGCGTCCGGCTGCACGTCACCGAGCATCAGGCGCTGCATGTCCGCTGTCCGGCGTGCCACGCTGTGAGTGTCGGGACATTTCCGGTCGAGGCTCCCAGCCGTGTCCAGTATGGTCCACGGCTCCGCGCTCTGGCCGTCTATCTGGTGGGGCAGCAACTGGTGCCCTACGGTCGGGTACGGGAGCTATTCGGCGATCTGGTAGGTGCCGATGTCTCGGTCGGGACACTGGTGGAATGGGTCCAACAGGCAGCAACGGCACTGGCGCCGATAGAGGCGTCTATCA
>DATAED010000427.1:0-12341 GCA_036258195.1 Ktedonobacterales bacterium | reverse complement strand
GGGACGGCCTGGCGGGCTAGCTCAAGCTGGCGTGCGGAGATGTCTACGCCCGTCACGCTGAAGCGCTCGGCCAGCAGCCGTGTCGTCGGCGTGCCCTGGCCGCAGCCCAGCTCCAGCACACGCGCGCCCGCGGGCAGGCGGTCGAGCAGCTCGTCGGTGTAGCGCTGACGCTCATCCTGCCGGATGCCTGCCGACCACGCGCGGTGGCGCTCGGCCACCTGATCGTAGCCCTGCTCCACGATGCGCCTGGCCGCCTGTCCGTCCGGCTGCTCGATGGGCCGCTGGCCCGCGTCGTCTACCGTACCCACTTGAGCTGTGGCGCCACGCGCTGGCCCACCGCATTGATGAAGGCCGTCTGGTTGCGGCCAACATTGTGCAGATAGATCTCGCCGAAGCCAAGGTCGATGAAGTGCTGAATGTGCGCGGCCAGCGCATCCAGATCGGGCGAGATGAAGACGCGCCCGCTGAAATGCTCCGGGCGCACCAGCCTGGCCATCGCCTCGAAGTCCTCTGGATTGCGGATGTCAGCCTTGGGGAAATTCATGCCGCCGTTGGGCCACTCGCGCACGGCCTGCTCGGTGGCCGCTGCCTCGCTCTCGGCCCATGAGACGTGAATCTGCATGATGCGCGGCATCGTGGAGGGGTCCTTGCCCGCCTCACGCGCGCCCTTCTCGAAGCGCGCCATCAGGCTGTGGATCTTCTCATCGGCGGCGCCCACGGTGATGATGCCGTCGGCGGTGCGTCCGGTGCGCTCGCTCATCACGGGGCCAGAGGTGGCGATGTAGATCGGCGGCGGCGTGGTGGGCAGCGTGTAGAGTTTGGCGTTCTCCAGCGTGATGTGCTCGCCGTGATACTTGACGACCTTGCCAGAGAAGAGCTGGCGAATCACCTCGACCGACTCGCCCAGCAGCGCCAGGCGGATGGGCGCTTCGGGCCAGTATTTGCCGACGATATGCTCGTTCAGCGCTTCACCTGCGCCGATGCCCAACCAGAAGCGGCCAGGGAACATGGCGGCGAGGGTGGCCGACGCCTGCGCCAGAATGGCGGGATGGTAGCGGAAGCCGGGCGCGGTGACGCCGACGCCAAACCGCATGCGCTGGGTGGTGGCGCCCAGCGCGCCCAGCCACGCCCAGACGAAGCCTGCCTGCCCCTGTGTCGGCGTCCACGGATGGAAGTGATCGGACGCCATGATCGAGCCAAAGCCCGCATCCTCCGCCTGCCGCGCATAGGTCAGCAGCTCGGTTGGGTGGAACTGCTCGAACATGGCGGCGTATCCCAACGTACCCATGGCGGTGTCTCCTTCATGCAACTGGCGCGACCTCACCCCCGGCCCCTCGCTCACGGGGAGAGGGGGAGCAGGTGGAGCTACTTCTTCTTGAGGCGGGCGAGCTGCGCCTTGAGCTCGGCGACCTGCGGCAGCCCCGGCGCGAACTTGTCGAGAATCTCGATCTCGCGGGCGGCCTCGCGCACACGCTCCAGCGCCACGTAATCCGTCGCCAGCGCCAGCCGATATTGCAGCGAGCTGGGGTCGAGCTGGCTCGCCATCTCCAGCAGTGGCCGCGCTTTCTCGTAGTCGCGGCGCGAGAGGTAGAGCGTGCCCAGCGTGTAGCGCGCCAGATCGTCGTCCGGCTCGCGGCGAATGGCGTCCTCGAAGGCGATGATGGCGTCTTCGTGCTGATGCAGCGCCTCATAAATGGCGCCCATGCGTGTGAAGAGGCGCGGCGCGGTAGGATCGATGCGCGCGGCGTCGCGCAGCGCCTCCAGCGCCTGCCGCATGATGGGCTGGCGCTCCTCGTCGGTGGGTGGGCGCGGCGTGTCGAGATTGTCGTCGGTAGCCTGGCCCATCAGCGCCTCAGAGAGGTCGATGTAGAGCGGGGCGACGGTGTTATCCAGCGCGATGCCCTGGCGCAGCCGCTGCTCGGCCTGGTTGTAGTGGCCCTGGCGCGCCAGCAGCTCGCCCAGCCCTTGCAGGCGTTGCGCGGTGGGCGCCTCGTCGGCGACGCCGGTGAGCGTCGCGGTGGCGCGACCCAGCCAGGTGGCCGCCGCCTCCTGCTGCCCAAGCTGCGTGCTCTGCTCGGCGACCAGGTATTGCTCGACGCCCAGCTCAAAGCGCACCTCGATATCGTCGCCGTAGCGTCCCACCATGCGCTCCAGGATGGCGGCGGCGCGCTCGTGGGCGCTGAGCGCGCGGGCGTCGTTGAGCGCGGCCCGGCTGACGCTCTCGTCCAGTGGCAGCTTCGCGGTGAGGGCGTCACCGTAGTGCAGCGCGGCGGTCAGGTCGCCCGTCACCTCGCGCAGAATCTCAGCGGTCTGCGCCGAATTGGGATCCTGCGGCGCGGTCTGCGCCTTCTGCTGGGCGCGCTGGCGCAGCTCTTCGACACGCCTGGTCAGCTCCTCCACCGGCAGCCCCTGGGCCTGCGCGCCCTCATCGCGCTGGCGCGAGATCAGCCAGAGGTTGGTCGCGACATCGCGCTGCATGCTGTAGCCACTCCAGAACCAGTGGCGTCCGGAAGACTTGCTGATGAGCGTTCCCATCGGCAGCTCGTCGAGCTGGCCACCCAGCGGGCTATCAGCCAGGGTCAGCGACCAGAACGCCTCCAGCTCGCGCTTGACGCCCGCGCCCAGGCGGCCTGGCGCCGACTCCGGCGTCCATAGCACGCTGGCGCGCTGCTCCTGCTCGCGAATCAGCGTGAGCCGCAGCGCCGCCGGATGCGCCTCATCTGCCCACTGGCGACGCTGCGCGACATACTCGACGCGGCTCTGGCTGCGGCGGGTAGGATGATCGTCGGTGAGCAGGTCATAGGCCAGGCCGTAGTCGCCAAAGCTCCACGCGCCCAGCCAGTTGGCGATGGTCTCGTCGGGGCCGAGGTTGAAATCGCACAGCGGGCGGTCGCCCTCGCGCGCGAAGCGTTCTTCCTCGCCGCGCAGGGCTTCGCGCTGCTCGTCGTCGGTTGGCTCCGCCAGCAGACGCTCCTCGACCTGCGCGCGGTAGCGGGCGAAGTCGCCGCCCGGCTCGGCGCCACGCCAGGCTGAGACATCCAGCGCCTGCGCGATCAGCCCGCGCGCCTGCGCCCAGCCGAGCTTGACAGGCGGAGGAAGATCCTTGCCCCGCAGCGGCTCAATCAACTGGGTCTGAATCTCGCGGCGGGTCAGCGTGTCGCTGATCTCGAAATCGCGCACGCCCGCCTGCCAGTAGTCGAGCAGGAAGAGATAGGCGCGCAGCACGTCGGCGTCGGCGCCCTCGCGCCAGAGCACGAGCAGATTGACCTCGCCCGAATCGCGGGTGTGCGTAGCCCAGGCGCTATCAAAGACGGGCTTGCGTGGCGTTTGCGACGCGGGCGGCGCGGCAAGCTCCGCTGGCGCAGCGCTGGTTGGGGCGGCAGCGGTTGAAGTGGCGGCGATGGTCAGGGAAGCGTGAGCGCCCGCCGAGCGCAGCCGCACACCAGCGCGACGGGCCGCTCGCGCGACCTCGTGGCGGACGTCCAGCTCACCGATGGCCAGCGCGACATCGGCGGCGGCGCTGGCTTGCTCGCCGCGCACATCGCCCAGCCGCTCGGCGTAGGTCTGGGCGACCGCTTCGTCATCGCCGAGCGCCTGCGCCAGTCGCTGAGTCTGCGCCGCGTGGTCAGCCTGTGCGCCACGCAGCGCCTCGGCCAGCTCCCCGGTCTGCGCACGCAGCGCCTCGACCTGGTTGCGCTGAGTCTGCGTGAGGTCGCTGGACGCGCCCGATGCGCCGCGCCCCTGTTGTCCCTGCCGGTCGCCACCAGCCATAGCGCTATCGCTCCTTCAGCCGGGTCACACCCGTCGTTGCTCCAGTTGCTCCCATTCGACGCCTCTGCCACGCCAAAGGGGCGACGACGCGACTGCCGTCGCCCTGGCCTTCGGTGGAATGCGGTTCGAGCGTCCGTGGGGATTGTAGCACGCGCGGAGCCGAGAGCAGCGGAGCGCGCACGCGCGAGCGCCTGGAGCAGACGACTACGCGCCAAACATCAGGTGATCCAGCCCGCGCACCAGCCCGGTAGTCTGCATGACGCTGCGCGCGGCCAGCAGCGTGCCCGCGACGTAGGGCGCCGCGCTGCCGCCTGCGTCGTGGCGAATCGTCAGGCGCTCATCGGGCAGCCCAAACAACGCCTCGAACGAGATGACGTAGCCCGGCAGGCGGACGGAATGGACGCGCACGCCCTCAAAGTCAGCGCCGCGCGCCGCTGGCTCGCCATAGACCTGCTCCGTGGGAACGGTGATCTGCGGTTTGGCGACCTGCCCCAGCGCCTCGGCCAGCTCGCGCACCGTTCCGCTCGGCGCGTCGCGCTTGTCGCTGCTCGCGTAGTCGATCAGCTCCCATGTTTGCGTGTAGCGCGCCGCGATGAGGGCGAAATGCTTGGCCAGCGCCGCCGTGATGGAGAAGTTGCCCGCCGCGATGACGCCCAGCCCGCGCTGCGTGGCGATCTGGGCGATCTCGTCGTAGTCCGGCGCCGTCAGCCCAGAGGAGCCAATGACGACGCGCACGCCTCTGCCCAACGCTGCCAGGGTGTGCGCTTTGACGGCGTCGTGGCGCGTGTAGTCGATCAGCACATCGGTCGGCGTCTGGAGCGCCTCATTCACCGCGCCCACCAGCGTGACTCCCACCGGCGCCAGCCCCAGCGCAGCGCCGATGTCGGTTCCCGCCTGCTGGCGCGCGACAGCGCCGGTAAGGGTGAAGTCAGTGGACGCCAGGATGGCGCGCGTCACCGCCGATCCGGTCCAGCCGGTGGCCCCTGCCACACACACGCGGATCGCCATACACCTCACCCTCCCTCGCTGGCCGTCGCCCTCACTCCTCGGCGTCGGCGCCGATGTAGGCCACGAATTCGCCGAGCGCCTGTGCTGCGCTGGCGGAGGTCTGCTGGTTGGCGACGGTAGTCTTGCGTTGTGCCAGCGCCAGCGCGTCATCGAGCGCTGTGCGGGCGATGGCTAACTGCTCGCGCAAGGCCTCCAGCGCGCGGGCGCGGGCGCCGCAGCGTTCGAGGATCTCCAATATCTCGGCGATCTGCTCATCCTCAGCGGGGCCGGGGCGGAAGTAGATATGGGTCAGCGCGTTGCGGTCGGCGGGTTTGGCGTGTTCGAGCGCGTGGATGATCGGCAGGCTCATCTTCTTGCGGCGTACATCGCCCGCCACCGATTTGCCCAGCTCCTGCGCCTTCCAGATGCCCAGCAGGTCATCGCGAATCTGGAATCCCAGTCCCAGCGCTCGACCAAACTCGCCCAGCCGCGCGCCCAGCGCCGCGTCAGCGGGCGCGCCGATGCGGCCACCCAGCTCGGCGCCGCAGCGCATCAGCGCGGCGGTCTTGCGCGCGATCATGTCGAGATACATCGCTACCGTCACATCGCGGCGCCCCTCGAAACTCATATCGAGATGCTGGCCCTCGCAGAGCTCCAGGCAGGTGGTGTCGAGTTGCTCGGCCAGGCGCAGCGTCAGTGCCGCATCCACGCCGCGCTCCACCAGCCGCAGCAGTTGTGTGCGCGCCAGCGCGAAGAGCGCATCGCCCGTGTTGATGGCCTGCGCCTGCCCCCAGTTGCGCCAGAGGGTGGGCCGATGGTGGCGCATCTCATCGCCATCCTCGATGTCGTCGTGGATCAGCGAGAAGTTGTGGATCAATTCGACGCTGACGGCGGCTGGCAGCGCGCGCGTGACCGCTGTGTCGCCGCCCGCCAGCTCGGCGGCGAGCAGCGTCAGCGTGGGCCGCAGCAGCTTGCCGCGATGCCCCTGGCTGGGCTTGAAAGTGGCGTCGCGCCAGCCGAGGTGATAGTCGATCTGGCCGTAGAGCGAGGAGCGCAACGCTTCGGTCGCCGCTGCGGGCGTGGTCGCCGTGGCCGCCGCCGCCAGCGCCGCGCGCAGGCCCGCCTCGATGGGCGCACGGTAGCGGTCGAGCACAGCGGCGATGTCAGTGGATTGCAGCGCATGTTTGCCAAGGGTCACGAGCGTTCTTCTCCTCACATCCTCGCGCGACATCAGAACGGAACACACAGGGCGGCGAGGTCAGCCCAGCGATTAGCCTGACGCCATCTCGCGTTAGCCTAGCGCGACCTGTGCCACGATGATGAGCGTGGCCACCGCGATGATGGCGCCGCCGAGCCACAGTCCCGCGCCGATCAGCCCGCCAAAGATGCGCAGGCGTGCGCAGGTGGGACAGAAGCGCTTGGTCATATGATAGCGATGACTGCGCACGCCATCGCGCCGGATGGCCACATCTTCCACTTGATAGGCGGTGTGCTTGTCGTTGCAGACATAGCGGTGACAGCCCGCACACATGTGGCTATCAATATAGTGCGCGAAGATGGCGGTTGACCACTGCTGCGGCTTGACCGGATCGCCACAGATGTAGCAGTTCATCTGCGCGGCATGATGCGCGCCGCGTGTGGCGCAGGGCTGGTGCGCTTCGAGTGGGAAGTGGTCGATGCACAGACTGTGATGGCAGGTGGGGCATTTCCCTGCCGACTGAATGCCACACTCTGCGCATGAAGGGATCGGGTACACGTCGGCCTGGACCATCGGTCGTCACTCCTTCGCCTTCCTGGGGGTCGTTTCAGGAGTATAACAAGCGCGCCCTGGTCGGTCAATCGAACTGTGCCGAGGGCATGCAGCACAGTCGCGGCCTTGAAAGGCCGAGTGCGCCCCTCTCCGCGCGGATGTGCTACCCTGTTCTCAGCCAGTCTCGGCCACAGCAAGGAGTACGCCAAATGCCCACTGATTCCGCCGCCACACCGCCGCCCCCCACAGAGCGGCGGGCTGTCGTCCTGCTCTCTGGCGGGCTGGATTCATCCACCACGCTGGCCATCGCCGTCGAGCAGGGGTTCACACCCTACGCCATCTCCTTTCGCTATGGCCAGCGCCACAGCCGCGAGCTGGCGGCGGCGCAGGCGCTGGGTCGCCATTTCGGCGTGCGCGACCACAAAATCATCGACATCGACCTGCGCGCGTTCGGCGGCAGCGCGCTGACCTCCGACGAGATCGCCGTGCCGCATGAGCGCTCGACCGCCGACATGGGCCACGGCATTCCTGTCACCTACGTTCCGGGGCGCAACCTCATCTTCCTCTCGCTGGCCACCGCCTTCGCCGAGGTCATCGGCGCCAACGACATCTTCCTTGGTATCACTGCGATCGACTTTAGTGGCTATCCCGATTGCCGCCCGGAGTTCCTGGAATCGTTCGCGCAGACCGCCAATCTGGCGACCAAGGCTGGAACCGAAGACGGGCGCACGCTGCGCTACCACGCCCCGCTGATCCAGATGGGCAAGGCGGAGATCGTGCGCGAGGGGACACGGCTGGGCGTGCCGTGGGAGCAGACGTGGAGTTGCTACGAGGGCGACGAGGTGGCCTGTGGAACCTGCGATAGCTGCCTGCTGCGGCTCAAGGGATTCGCCGAGGTCGGGCTGAGCGACCCGCTGCCCTATCGCCAGCGCTAGAGCAAGCGCGTATACTGAGCAGGCAAACATCTTGTGAACCAGCGAGAAAGGGAAGCCAGGCGATGGCGCAGGCAACATTTGGCACGGCGATCAACTGCATCGATGGGCGCGCGCAGGAGCCAGTGGCGGCGTGGGTGCGCGCCAACGCCCAGGTAGACTACGTGGATACGATGACGATTCCTGGCGCTGACAACGCGCTGACACACGAGTCGCCTGACCGCCTGGCGCATCTGCGCGAGATGGTCGCGGTCTCGGTCAACGCCCACGGATCGCGCATCGTCGCCATCGCGGGCCACTTCGGCTGCGCAGCCTTCGCAGCTGACCGCGAGCAGCATGCCGCAGCCATTCGCAGCGCGATGGAGGTGGTGCGCGGCTGGGGACTGCCCGTGCAGGTGGTGGGCCTGTGGGTCAACGACCACTGGCAGATCGAGCAGATCGCCTGAGCGCTGCCCTCGATCCTCGGCATTCACGGCGATTTTTGATGATTCTCAGAGGAATTACAGGCTCGTCACGCCCCCTGGCCCCTGACTATTCGCTGATTGACACACCATTAACCCTATGCTAGCATGCGGGGCGCAAGCCGGTTGGCTGGGGTGGGATGCGCCCCAGCGATGTTGGTTGGCTGCAGCTAGGGGAGTGACGCATGCCGCAGGCTCCATTTGGATCTTCACCACGCGCGCACGTCCTGAAATTTCCAGGGCGTGGCGCTGTGAGCCTGGATGATTTGACGCTCACGCGCAGCGCGACGTTTCATGGCGAGACGGAGGTCGGGCGCACCGCCGATGTCGTCGTCTTCACCGATAACTCGCCCAATGGGAATGCGTCCGCTCAGGCGGTGCTCCAGACCGCCGAGGCGGACTTCAAGGCCACTCAGCAGTGGTTTGGCGGCATCGCGCTTCCAGCAGGCCAGCAGGGCGACGACCAGACGACACCGCGCACAGCGACTCCTGTGCAGGTGTTGATCGACAGCCAGGCGGGCGGCGCCTATCACTTCGGCTGTAGCGCCACCGACATCTATATCGAGCCGACGCCACAGCTTGCCAGCGGCTTCATGGTGGCCGAGCTGGTCGAGATCTTCGAGGCGGCCATCAACAACGGCTGGCAGTGCGGCCAGACCAATGGCGAGGCGCTCTCGCGGGTGCTGGCCACTGAGCGCAACAGCAATCTGACGCAGTTGCAGGTGCAGACCGGGCAGGCCTGGTGGGCGAATGGTCATCAGGACTTCGTGACCAACAACAACGCCACCGATCAGGATGAGAACAGCAACGGCTGCGGCCCGCTCTTCCTCTACTACCTGCACAGCCAGCTTGGCTACGACTGGACGCGCATCACGACGACCGGCGGCGCTACGCTGGGCGATACCTATCAACGCCTGACGGGCAATTCGGGCGCCCAGGGCTTCCAGGACTTCCTCAATCGGCTGGCCACGCTCGACAATGGCTCAGGCTTGCAGCTCCCCGCCAGCGGCAACCCCTTCCCCATCGGCGCCAGTGGGCAGGCGCCCAGCGGTGGCGCGGGCAGCGGCGGCGCGTCGGCAGGCGGTCCGGGCGGCGATCCGAGTGGCGGCGCCATTGGCCTGCCCGGCCTGCCGAGCAACGGCGCGGGACGCAGCTTCGCAGGCGCCATCACGACGCTGGCTGTGGTGATCCTGGTCGTCATCGCACTGATCGTGCTGAACGCGATCGGCGTGGTGCAGTTCTAGGCCAGAACCTCTCTCCCTGACCCCCTCCCCTGCGAGGGGAGGGGGAAACCTGGCCATGTAAACCGCGCTGGCGACGAGGCGCAAAACCTCTCCCCCTGTCCCCCTCCCCTGCGAGGGGAGGGGGAACCTGGGCCAGGGTTTGCGCGCGAGGCAGACGCTCGCTCTTCCTGGATTTTCTCTCAGCTTTCCGCTTTTGCCGCGACGCGCAGTATCTCCTCATCATGGATGAGTGCGCAGAGCGCGGAGACAGCAGAGCAATGGCCAGAGCGCGGCAGGGAGCGGGCTCAGCGGCGCGTCCACGTGAGCGCGACCTGATCGCGCGGTGGGGCGCAGGCGCGTGGCGCGGCTGGATACTGCGCGCCAGCGACGGCGCCGCGTATACGGTCGTGTTTCACGGGCGGCCGGGTGGCTCAGTCGGCCCTGACTTCCGCGACGCCGTGCTGACCAACGCGCAGGGCGAGCGGCTGACGGGCGACATCGAGCTGCACCTCACTCCGGCGGGCTGGCGCGCTCACGGGCACAGCACAGATGCGCGCTACAACTCCGTGGCGCTGCACATCACGCTGACCGCCAGCCACAGCGCGGTGAATGAGGCGTGCGCGCTGGCGAGTGGCCGTCGCGCCCCGCTGATCGTGCTGGCGGCGCAAGAGCCGCCCGCCACGGATGCGCTGCCCGCGTCGTGGCCCTGTGTCCACTTTGCCGCCGCCGAGGGCCGCCTGGCGTTGCTGCGCGCGGCGGGCTGGGCGCGCTTCGAGGAGCGCGCGGCGGCGCTGGCTGCGGAGATGTGTCGGGCGACGGCTGCGGGCGTGGCAGGCTGGCGTCCGGAGGATGGCGCGCTGTGCGCCGCGCTGGCCGAGGGGCTGGCCTACGGACGCGACCGCGCCGCGCTGCGGCTCTGTGGCGAGCGCCTGGCGCGCGGCGAGCCGCCCGATGCGCTGCTAACCACGGCGGCGCGGCTGCCCGTCATCGAGCGAAGGCGACTGGACGGTCTGCTGGCGCTGCTGGGTCGCTGGGGCTGGGCCAGCCCGCTGGCGACGCTGATCGCGGCTCTGGAGGCGGGCGCACAGCGCGCAGGCGCGAGCGGCGCAGCCCTGGCGCTTACTGAGGCGCTGCATGTCGCCGAGCGGGGCGCTGTCTCGCCCGGACGGGCGCGCATCCTGGCCTTCAATATGGCGCTGCCCGCCATCGTGGCGTGGGCGCGCTTGCAGCCAGACGACCCAGCCCGCGCCGCGCTGGAGCGGCTGGCGCGCGCGGCGGTTGGCGCGCTGCCCGGCCTGCCATCCAACCAGATCACTCGCGAGATGACGCGCCAGCTCGGGCTGCCACGCCTGCCCGGCGGCGCGCTGGCTCAGCAGGGACTGCACCACCTCTGGTCGCGCGCCTGTCGCGAGAAGCGCTGCGATCTTTGCCCCTGCGCCAGCGCCAAGGATGGCTCCGACTCCCCTCTTCTGTGGGAGAGGGGCCGGGGGTGAGGTCTAGCGCAAACTGGCGCGCTTTGCTACACTGGTGGCCTGTGCGACGTAGAATGAAGGCGGCGATATCGCGCGCTCGCGAGTGGACGAGCGTGGGACAGCGGGGTCGCGGGAAAGGCAGGCGGCATGCAGAGCTTCATCTCGGGATTGGGCGGTGTCCCGTCTCCGCTGGTCGATGTCTTCGTCTTCATCTGGCTGGCGGCGGAGAGTTGTGGCGTCCCACTCCCGAATGAGCTGGTGCTGCTGCTGGCCGGCTCGCTCGCCGCGCAGCGCGGCGACCCGTTCGGCATAGTGGAGCTGGTCGTCATCGCCACCGCTGGCAGCCTGCTCGGCGCCACCGCCGCCTACTTCATCGGCAAGCGCGGCGGGCGCGCGGCGATTCTGCGCTACGGGCGCTATGTACGGCTCGATGCGCAGCGCCTCGATATGGTCGAGCGGTGGTTCGCGCGGTCGGGCGCTGTGGCCATTGGCGTCTCGCGCATCACGCCCTTCGTGCGCACCGTCTCCTCATTTCCGGCGGGCGTCCTGCGCATGCCACTGCGCGTCTTCTACACCGCGACCATCATCGGCTCGCTCCTCTGGTGCGCCGTGCTCGTCGCGCTGGGCTATCTGCTGGGCGTTCACTATATGGTCGCCTTCAACCTGATCGAGCGCTATACGTTGCCAGCCATCATCGTGCTGGCGGCGCTGGTGGCGGGCTACTTCTGGCTGCATCAGCGACTATCGCATCTGGGCCACACCTCCGCTTCCGACAAACCAGCCGAGCCAGCCACTACGTATGCTCCCGACGCCGTCGGCGAAGTGAGCAGCCGCGAGGAGCTGCATGAGCGCCGCTGATCCGGACGCGCGCGAGGCGCCCACTCCCACCGTCGCCGACGCCGCGCTGGCTGTGCGCGCCGCGCTGGGGGTAGATTGTCGCAGCATCGAGCGCTTCCCCACGGGGAGCGGCTTCTATGTCTATGATGTCGTGACCACCGATGGGCAGCGCGTGGTGGCGCGGCTGGCCACTGCTGAGTCGCGCGAGACGCTGGCAGGCGGCGTCGCCTGGCGTCCCTGGCTGAGCGGCGTGGGCGTGCCGATGCCCGCGCTGCTGCACGCCGATCTGGCCCCCGCCAGTGGCTTCCCCTACACGCTGCTGGAGCGCCTGCCCGGCCACGACCTCGGCCAGGTCTACGATCAGCTCACGCCTGAGCAGCGGCGCACGCTGGCAACGCGCATCGTGGACATCCAGCGAGGTGTCGCCACACTGCCGCAGGCTAGTGGCTATGGGTTCGCGCGCTCCTATGATGATCCTGACCTGCGTCCGAGCTGGCTGGATGTCGTGCTGGATGATCTGGAGCGCAGTCGCCAGCGACTCAGCGCAAGCGGCGCAGCGCCTCTGGCGCAGGTCGAGCGCGTGCGCGAGCGGGCGCTGGCGATGGCCAACCAACTCCGCGCGATCCCGCCCACCGCCTTTCTGGACGACACCACCACCAAGAACGTGATCGTGCATGCGGGCAGCCTCAGCGGCATCGTCGATACCGATGTGGTGTGCTTCGGCGACCCGCTCTTCACGCTGGCGCTGACTCGCCTGGCGCTGCTGACGCATGCGATGGATGTCAGCTACGCCGATGACTGGCAGGCGCTGCTGGCCCTGACGCCCGCGCAAGAGCGCGCGCTGGCGCTCTATGTCGCTGTCTTCGCGGTGGGGTTCATGAGCGAGGTGGGTCAACGCTTCAACCGCG
>DATAED010000426.1:0-9786 GCA_036258195.1 Ktedonobacterales bacterium | reverse complement strand
GCGCAGCAGGGGCAGCGCGTCTGCGCCATAGCGCACGAAGAGCAGCCCCAGCGCCATGCCCGCGATGAACTCCGGGAAGCTGATGAGCGGATTATAGCGAGCGAAGTTGTTCCAGTTTGCTCCGCTGGCCAGGCCCGCTTTGCCGATGATGACCAGCGCGAAGTCCACCGCCATGAACCAGAGCCACGCGGCGGCCAGCAGCAGCCACAGTCCCGCGCGCCGCAGACGCCCCGCCAGCGGCAGCACGAGCGGGAAGAGCAGGTAGAAGAACGACTCCACCGAGAGGCTCCAGCTCGGCTGATTCCAGTCGAGCGTGAAGGGCAGCCAGGCATGCAGCATGGTCAGGTGGGCAACGCCAGAGACTGCCAGAATCGCGTGATTGGGTTCGACGGTCAGGTATTCTGGCAGCGCCAGCACGAGGCCGAGCAGATAGACCGGATAGATGCGCGCGATGCGGGCGACCCAGAACTCACGTGAGCTGCCGCGCAGCGTTCCGCCGGGGGTCACATAGGTGTAGGCCAGGATGAAGCCCGAGAGCAGGAAGAAGAAGTCAACCGCCAGATGCCCCTGCAAGAGCACCAGCCCCACGCCTGAGGGCAGCGCGGCGTTGGCGGCAGGCTTGCCGGGCAGCGGCTCCAGCCGGAAATCGGAGGCGAAATGGTAGCAGACGACCCAGAACGCAGCAAAGAAGCGCGCTCCCGTCAGGGCATCCAATGACTTGCGCGCTGTTCGCCGCACGATCTCGCTCCTCGCCGCTGGCAATCGCTCGTCGCTCTCCGGTGAGATCCAGTACGCTCGCGCGTGACGCCGAATCTACCGCTCAGTCTGACATGCGCGGCTACAGGCGTCAAAACAGGCGACCCTTATTTGCCACTGCGGCTGCCACGACGCGAGTTTGGCGTCAGCGGTGGCGACCCGCCGCCCCATGCAGCAAGCCGCCGCATGCCGCACTTGCGCTGCCTCGCGCCAGCGTGCTATACTCATCTCCGCCTGGGGATGTAGCTCAGTTGGAAGAGCGCGACGTTCGCAATGTCGAGGCCAGGGGTTCGAGCCCCCTCATCTCCACCACGAGCACAGATCGAGCGTGACCACCGCGAGCGTCGGAGGGTCACGCTCGTTTTGCATAGCGCGCTACCGCCATGCGACATGCCCAATCTCCATACCATCCAACCATCCAGATGAAATGAGGCGACTCATGCCTGCCAACTCAGAGCCGAGCGAGCAGTTCGACCCGCAGCGCTTCAGCGCGCCGCATGAGCAGATCGAGGAGCTGACCATCGCACGCGCGCAGGAGCGCATGGCGGCTGGCGACCTCACCGCGCGGCAGTTGACCATGATGTATCTGGAGCGCATCGCGGCCATGAATGAAGCCGGGCCAGCGCTGCGAGCGGTCATCGAGACGAATCCGCAGGCGCTGGAGATCGCTGAGACGCTGGATCGCGAGCGGGCAGCCAGCGGGCCACGCGGCCCGCTGCACGGCATCCCTGTCCTGCTCAAGGACAACATCGACACTGCCGACCAGATGCAGACGACCGCTGGCTCGCTAGCGCTGGCCGACAGCCGCCCAGCGTCCGACGCCTTCGTCGCGGTGCGGCTGCGCGCGGCAGGCGCCGTGCTGCTGGGCAAGGCCAACATGAGCGAATGGGCCAACTTTCGCTCCAGCCAGTCATCGAGCGGGTGGAGCGCACGAGGCGGCCAGGCGCGCAATCCCTACGCGCTGGAGCGCTCGCCCTCAGGCTCCAGCTCCGGCTCGGCCACGGCGGTAGCGGCCAACCTGGCGCTGGTGGCGCTGGGCACGGAGACGAATGGCTCGATCATCAGCCCGGCTGCGGCCAACGGCGTGGTAGGCATCAAGCCAACCGTCGGGCTGACCAGCCGGGCAGGAGTCATCCCCATTGCGCACTCGCAAGATAGCGTCGGCCCGTTTGGCCGCACGGTGGCCGACGCCGCCGCCACGCTGGGCGCGCTGACGGGCATTGATCCACGCGACGATGCGACGCAGGCCAGCGCTGGCCGCGGCTTCACCGACTACACGCAGTTTCTGGACGCCGATGCCCTGCGCGGCGCACGCATCGGCGTGGCGCGCGAGACATTCTTTGGTTATAGCGAGAAGTCCGATCCGCTGGCCGAGGCCGCCATCGCTATCTTGAGATCATGCGGCGCGGAGGTGATCGATCCGGCGAATATCCCGACGGCCACGGCGCTGCGCGACACGCCCGCCGAGATCGAGGTGTTGCTCTACGAGTGCCACCACGACCTCGACGCCTACCTCGCCACGCGCGACGGCGCTGTGCGCTCGCTGGAGCAGCTGATCGCCTTCAACGACGCGCACGCTGCGGCTGAGATGCCCTTCTTCGGGCAGGATCGGCTGACAGCGGCGGCGGCGAAGGGGCCGCTGACCGAGGAGGCGTATCTGCGCGCTCTGGCGGAGATTCGGCGGTTGGCGCGCGGCGAGGGCATCGACGCCGCGCTGCAGGCGCATCGCCTGGATGCGCTTTTCACCCTGACCGGTGGCCCCGCCTGGAAGATCGACCTGCTGAACGGCGACCCCTCTGGCGGCGGCGGCGGCAGCTCCGGCCCGGCGGCGCTGGCGGGTTATCCGATCATCACTGTGCCTCTGGGCATGGTGGCGGGGCTGCCCATCGGCGCGAGCTTCACCGGGACGGCCTTCAGCGAGCCGAAGCTGATCGCGCTGGCCTATGCGTTCGAGCAGGCGACGCTGGCGCGCACGCGCCCCACCTACGCGCCCGCCATCCTCTGAGCAGGTCGGTGATGAGCGGCGATGAGCGCGCCAGCGCTGGACAGAGCTACATCGCTGCCCCCCTGCCGGGCATACTGGCCGCTGGCGATGTCCGCCCGCCCATCCCTGTGTGTGATGGAGGCCGGAGCGTCGCCGTCGGCTGAAACAACTTGTTGCGTGTGTCCCACCAGACCGAGCGATCGTCCGGATTCAACTCCTCGCTTGCCCGCTTGAGCCCATCTTCCAGGATGCGGCTCAACTGCGCCGCGCACAGCGTGACATTCTCCTCCGAACTGTCCCACAGCGCCTTCAGGTCGCCTAACCCAAACGTGGCCCCCACCAAACGCACATGCACCGGTATCGGAGGTCGCTGATCGGAGGCGGCGTCAAGCTCCAGTTGCACGCGATAGTCACGGGCGATGTCTTTGCGTATCTGCTCGGCGCGCTCTATCGACTGCTGCTCATTTTCGTCGCGCACGAGCAGATAGAAGCGATCTGACCAGATACGATAGAGCCGCGCCGTCGGGACACCGTTGACCAGGCTGGCATTCAGGCGTTGCCCCAGGCGTTTCCCGATTTCGCGGGTGAGCCGACGCGCCACCTTATCCCCGTGCATGCGCTGAATTGAGGAGAAATCGTCGATGTCAACGCCGAACAGCGAGATTGACCGGAGATGCTGGTAGAAGCGTTCTAGCAGCTCCTGCTGCTCCGTCGCCCGCTGGTGGGCGGCGCCTGGCTGAGCGCCTGGCTGGAACGTGCGCCGGAAGATGCGCTCCAGATCAGTCATGAAACTACGTTCAGAGAGGAAGTCTGAGAAGTAGCCATCGACGGTTTCTGGGTCGGTCAGCGTATCGGTCAGCGCGCTGTGCGAATGTGAACGACTGTTGTACGTCTGCACAATCTCGCCAACCAACCGCCCGATCACGCGGAGCAACAGGAAGTCATCTTCTTCAAACTGCCCCTCCTCGCGGGAGGTGACGTAGACAATCGCCGGTGGCTGGCTGTGCTCCAGGCCGTTGCCATAGACCACCGGCGCGGCAAGCGCCGAGCGTATTGGCGCTTCTTCTGCGACGTAGGAAACCGCCGGGTCGAGCGGAATGACCGACTGTCGATAGACGATGCGCCCGCTGCTATACGCCCGGAAGGTCAGGCCAGCATTGGCTTGAGGTGAAGTGGTCGTCACGCCAATGCGGTGTGGGGCCTTGTCGCTCTGCGCCCGCACCACCAGCTCCTGCCGCTTGAACGCATCAGCTGGCTCGTTCGGCATCAGGATGCAGGAGAAACGCCAGCGGCGCTCGCCGCAGGGCTCCAGATAGCGCTGGAGCGTCGCATGCGCGTCGCTCTCAACCGCCTGCATGTCGCCACCCAGATCGACGATGGCGTTGGCGAGCCTGTTCAGCAACGCATCACCAAGCGTGCGGTTCACCATTTCTGGACTATTGAAGAACAGTACGTCACTCATTGAGGACTCTGCGCGATTTGCTACGGCGCTGGGCGTGCAATTGAGCCATTGCACGTAGCGCATCAGGCGTCCGGCGACCACACGCGGATTCGCCATCCGGCGCGAAGGATCGCTGAGGCGCCCACTTTCCTGGCGCGTGCGCAACAGGCGTTCCGCCTCGACAAGCTCGCGCTGCGCCTCAGCGCCATAGACTAGATAGGCATGCAATGGCGCTGAGCCGTGCGAGACCGACGCGGCGCTCGCGCTGACAACGTCATCGAAGGAGCGTATCTGCAATTTCTGGTCGTCAAAAGGATTGCCCACCGTCACAAAGGTCGCGAGCGGACGGCCCCGCGCGCGCCAGGCGACAAAGACATGCCCCAGACGACCCAGATCATCAACGTTGTACACCTGGCCAGGTCTGTAGGCGTTCAGTTCGGCTGGGGTGGCGCGAATGGGGAAGACGATTCCGGCGTCATCGATGGCGTCACGCTCGAACACCAACGTCAGCGCGTAATACAGCACCCTTGGTATGAAAAAGCGCTTGAACGGTACCTCATCGGCGCCGTCAAGCACAGGACGCAACCGCAAGCTCGTCGATTCCAGGATGCCCTGGATAGCGGAGGATTCGTGCTTCATGAAGTCGTCTATCTCACTCAGGTTGAAGCCGTGTTTGATGAGATAGGCGATCAAGCGTGCACGCAGAAGATCCTCGGCGGCGTAGCGTCGCTGGCCCGTGCGCGGCGTATCGCTGCTCTCGTCGAGCCGCGCGCGGTTGGGGGCGAGCATGTGCTGTTTTTCCACGTAGCGTAGCTGGCTCTCCGTGAGATGGGTAAGTTCCGATGCTTCGTGAATGGTGGTAGTCAGCCCTTCCTGAATGGACATGAATGCTTCACGAAGTTCCTGCACGACATCTGCTTGCGCCAGGAGATCCGAGGGGCTCGGTTTGAATGTCACCACGACCAGTTACCTCCGTTGAAATCCCCAGTCCAACCCCTGACAAGGAGGATCCCTGCGATATCGGCGGCGGGCCAAGCCTCAGCCCGACCTGGGAACAACCCGACACATGGGGGCAGAGTTGAGCAATGGCGACAATGCAGGAGAAATTGTCGCAAGGAAGAAGCGAAAGGAGCAAAAGTATGGAAAGCGCTCATTCTACGCCTGCCAATCTGGCTGAGACACAGAAGTCGAGAATAGAACAAAAACCCAGTAGTAGAATTGTAGCGTATGCGCGCGTGTCGCTGCAAATCGTTGATCTGATCCATTTGATTGGGAAATTGATGAGAATGCGATGAGACCAAAAATGGTAGAGTCATCGGTACCTCTCGTCAGGGAGCAGGTAGCACAAACAGTCTCTGCAATGTTGACCGGGCGTAGCGGCGTTTGTCAACAAGTTCGACAATCGGCCAGCAAATTGCCTGGGGTAAATGCCGATTATTTCAAGGAAACTGCGCAATTTTAGAGAATCTGATGCTTGAACAGGAAGCATCAAAAACTCTACAACATTGTATCATACTGTACATATATTGGCAATATTTCGATAGCTCTGGATTCTGACGCTGATGGCATTGACATTTCTCAACGCAGCGTGTACCCTTTCAGGGACGCACACCCCCCGGGTTTCTACATGACCTGTCGATTTCCTCGCGCGCGCGAGACAAGCGCTATTCAGGCTAGGCGGCGAACGGCCGCCTCCGCATTTTTGCTGACTCATCGAGGCGCTCGAACACGTGGAGTCAAACGCTCAGATGACCCAGGCTCCTGCTGCTTAGGCGCCAGAGTGGACTGTGTTGGTCGGGCCAAGCCCCCAGGGGAGGTGGTGTATGTGGGATGCAGGTGGGGTCTGGCCCGGTCGCGCAGTTCCTCCTCAACCGCTCAACGCGCGCCTATTGGCGCGCATCAGCGCTCGCGCGCCTATTGGCATCGCCGGGCGGCAGGCCGTGGCGCAGGAGCTCATTGAGCAGGCGCAGGCCCTCACCCCGCGTGGGTGCTCGATGTCGCTGGCGCTCATCTATCTTATTGAACAGGAACAGTCAGCCCTCCATGCCACTGATCGCGTGCGTGGGTTTCTGCGCTGGGGGATGACGTGCGACTATCCCGGCGCCGACGCCATGTTGCTGGAAGCGCGCGCGCGCCGCCAGATGCAACGCGCCTACTCCTGCGCCAGCCTGGCGCTGGGCGAGCGCTATCAGCTCGATGCGCTCACCAGCGCCCCGCTCGACGCCATCCTCCAGGGGGAAGCGCGTGCGCGCCGACTGGTGGAGCTGCGCCACGCGCCCTGGAGCGGGCCTTCGGACTGGATGGTTCCCCTCCACGCGCAGCCAACGCTCGACCTGCTGCTGACTCAGCCAGACTTTGCGGCGATTCAGTTCACCGTCGCGCTGCCTGCTCTGCCAGCCGAGGATGAGGACGAGCGCGATGCGGTCGAAGGCGACACCCTGGCGGAGGTCGCGGAGATCGATGCCGTCGCGGTGGAGACGCCCGTAGACCGCGCCTTTACCTTCAGCGTCGCGGCGCTGGGAGCAGCCACGAATCCTGCGGCGCTGCGCCTGCTCGCGCGCGAGATGCGCGGCTATGGCGCGCTGTCGCTGCCTGGCGCTGCGCACGCCGAGCCGCCGCTGGCGCGGGCCTGCGGCCCGCTGTGCGACGCCGACGTCGAACGCATGGCGTGCAATCTGATCTATCCAGCGACACAGTTGGCCAACCCGGCGGACGCTGTCACGTACACCATGCAAGAGGCTGCGGCCATGCTCCCCTTGCAGTTCAAGCTACTGGAGTAGCGCTGGCCAGGCCACAGCGCGGGCGACGGCCTGCGGCACACCAGCACAGAGGCGACTAGCTATGAGACAGAGCGTAGCCATCCAGTTCCAGGACGAGTCTATCCTCGCCGTGACGCCTGCCGCCGTCGGCCAGCGCCGCAGTCATGCGCTGCGCTATGCGCTGCGCTATGCGCTCGACGCGGCGGATGGGCAGGACGCCGAGAGCGACTCCCTCAGACGTCTGCATGCCTTCTTCGCCTTCCGCCTCCAGGCGCAGGCGTCCATGACGCTGCACGAGCGGCTCGAAGCGCAGACGATGCTGCTGGGCCGCTATCCCATGCTGTGCGGCGCGACCCCTGGAGCGACGATGGCCCTGGAGTTGCGCGTCATCGTTGATCCGGACGCTGCCCACAACAGCGCCGAGCCTCAGATCGACGTGTTGCTCGTCAATCGCTATTCAGCCTGGGCAACCTCGCGCGCCGATCTGCTCCCGCAGATTCGCGCCTTCGCCGCCGACCTCAGCGATACCCTGCACGGCAGCATGCCCAACTTCCGCTTTGCTCCCGTGACGGAGACGTCGGCGTTGGCGCGCGCGCTGCGTCCCTTCACGCTGGCCGATACCGTCGAGTTTCGGCGGCGGCCCGCGCAACTCTGGGACACGCCGCTGCCGCTCCCCTTCCAGGGCGCTCCCATGATCGAGGCGCTGGTGGACGAGATGCAGCGGCACCGCGGCGCCACCCTGCTCTCGATCTGCTTCGCGCCCGAGGAGCTGGAAGATGGCCCGCTCTTCCCTGAGCGCGACGAGCCGCTCTCGATGACTGGCTCGATGCGCACGGGGAAGCAGGAGCGCATGGAGGAGCGCGCACAGGGCGTCGATGGTGTGGCCAACGAGACCGAGGCGATTGTCTCGGCCTACACGGAGTTGTCGCAGCGCAAAGTCGTCGCCGTGCGCCACGCCGCGCTGCGCATGCGGGCCTTCCGGGTGCGGGCGCAGTTGGCGGGGGCTGGCAGGCTCTCCGGCGCGCTCGTCTCGCGCGTGGCCAGCGAGATCGCCGGGCCAGGCGAGGCGACGGCGGGCGGCGCGTTCTCGCATCCAGAGCTGCCCATCGCTGGTGGCGCCAACTGCGAGCGTCCACGCACCGCCCTGCTCAAGGGCGAGGAGCGCAGCCCCTTCGACATCGCCGAGCGCAATCTCTTCATGTTGCAGCATCGCCCGTGGGGCTCGACCGCGCTGGAGGGCCAAGCCAACGCCTACGCCGATCTGGCCGATCTGCGCGAGGCGGCCAGCATGCTGGCGCTGCCGACGCTGCCCACCTGGCTGCCAGAGCGCGGCTCAGCCCTGCCGCTGGCCTACCGCGCGCACGTCGTCGAGCCAGCCATCCGCCTGGGCGTCAACCGCATCCGCGACCGCGAGCTGCCAGTGCGGCTGAGCGTAGAGAGCCGCAGCCAGCATCTGTGGCTGCTCGGCAAGACTGGCGTGGGCAAGACGACGCTGATCGAGCAGATGGCGCTGCAAGACATCTACGCGGGCCGTGGCGTGATCGTCATCGACCCGCACGGCGACCTGATCCGCGATCTGGCAGGGCGCATCCCGCAGGAGCGCATCGAGGATGTCATCCTCTTTGACCCGGCGGACACCGAGTATCCGGTGGGGCTGAATCTGCTGGAGTGCAAGACGGATGAGGAGCGCGCCCTGATCGTCAGCTCTTTCATCGACATTCTGAAGCAGATGTATGACCCGCACGATTTGGCCGTCGTGGGACCGCGCTTCGAGCATGGCGCGCGCAACGTCATGCTGACCGTCATGTACATGCCCGGCGGCACGCTGGTCGAGGTGGTGCGCGCCTTCCAGGATGACAAGTTCGTCCGCACCATCCTGAAATATGTGCAGGATCCGATGGTGCGGCGCTACTGGAGCGACCAGATCAGCCGCACCAACGACTATCACCGCTCGGAGGTACTGGACTGGCTGGTTTCCAAGTTCTCCCACTTTACGGTCGATCAGACGATGCGGCGCATTCTGGGGCAGAGCAAGAGCGCCTTCACCTTCCGCGAGGCGATGGACGAGGGGCGCATCGTGCTGATCAGCCTGGGCAAGGGTAAGCTCGGCTCGGCCAACGCCAACTTCATCGGCTACAATCTGCTGCCGATGATCCTGCATGCGGCGCTCTCGCGCGCCAATGTGCCGGAGGCGCAGCGCCGCCCGGTGACGCTGGCCATCGATGAATTCCAGAATTACGCCTCGAACGCGCTGGCCAGTATGCTGAGCGAAGCGCGCAAGTACAAGATGGCGCTGACCCTGGCCAATCAGCATATCGGCCAGCTCAGCCAGGATGTGCGCGATGCGGTGATCGGCAACGCTGGCAGCATCGTGTCATTCCGCACGGGCATGGCCGATGGCCGCGTGATCGAGCAGGCCCTGGAGCCGTCGCCAGTGGCCGCGCAACACCTGATCGACCTGCCGCGCTTCACCGCCTACGCCCGCCTGCTCTCCGATGGCCAGCAGACGCCCGTCTTCACGCTGGAGACGGAGCCACTCAGCATTCCCTTCGATGAGCAGCGCTATGAGGAGGTGCGC
Organism: Ktedonobacterales bacterium; assembly: GCA_036258195.1. Classification (GTDB taxonomy): domain Bacteria; phylum Chloroflexota; class Ktedonobacteria; order Ktedonobacterales; family JADMIN01; genus JAKAIY01. Next base: position 268 of record DATAED010000426.1, on the reverse strand, counting down.
GAGTGGTCGCGGGTGATGTATGGCCGCCCCAAGGCCGAGGTGGACGCCGAGATCGCCACCCGCGCGCAGTTCGATGAGCCGCAGCCACAGCGCGCCACGAGTGGGCTGGCCAGCCTGCTCGGTAGCCCCTGGGCGCAGGCTACATCCTCCAATAGCGACGATTAGGCGAGCGGAACCTCTCCCCCTGACCCCCTCCCCTCCGAGGGAGGGGGATCCAGGCCAAGATTTCGACGCAGGGCGAGCGGGAACGAGCATTGGAGATGGAGTA
>DATAED010000425.1:0-11736 GCA_036258195.1 Ktedonobacterales bacterium | reverse complement strand
TCTCCTCTACACTCAGCGCCGCGAAGAGGCGGCGGCCCTGCGGCACATGCGAGAGGCCCGCCGCCACGATGCGCTCCGGGCGCTTGTTGGTGATGGACTTGCCATTCAGCGTGACGCTGCCGCTCCAGGCAGGGATCAGGCCGGAGAGCGCCGCCAGCAAGGTCGATTTGCCCGCGCCATTGGCGCCGACGATGGCGACCACCTCGTGGCGCAAGACCTCCAGCGAGATGTCCCAGAGCACCTGTGTATCGCCGTAGCCGGAGTTCAGGCCTGCCGCCGCCAGCAGCGGCCCGCCAGTCGCTCCGGCGTCAGACTGCGCGCCTGGCGTCGCCTGCGAGCTCGTGAGGCCGGTATCGGATACGCCGCTCATGCGAGCCCGCCTTTCCATTCTTCCTCAGGCGCCTGGCCAGCGCCCGCCTGCTGCTGTTGCTGCGCGTAGCGCTGGCCCAGATAGGCTTCGATCACGCGCGGGTCGCTCAGCACGTTGTCAGGGAGGTCCTCGGCGATCTTCGCGCCGTGATGGATCACCAGCACGCGATCTGAGACGCCTTTGATGGCGCGCAGGATGTGCTCGACCACCAGCACCGTCACGCCGGAGCTGTTGATGCGGCGGATCAGCTCGACCGCCTGCATCACCTCGCTGCCGTTCAGCCCCGACATCACCTCGTCCAGCAGCAGCAGGCGCGGCGCGGTCGCCAGCGCACGCGCTACCTCCAGCCGCTTGCGGTCGGCTACGGTGAGCTGGCCACCGATCAGGTAGGCCTTGTTCTCCATTCCTACGCGCTCCAGCACGTCGTCCGCGACACGGGCCGCCTCGGCGCGCGAGAGGTTGCGCCGCCCGAAGAGCGCGCCGATGATGACGTTCTCGCGCACATTCAGCCCGGCGAATGGCTGTGCGACCTGGAAGGTGCGCGCGATGCCGATGCGGGCACGCTGGTGCGGCGCCAGGCGGCTGATGTCCTGCCCATCGAACCTGATGACGCCGGCGGTCGGCGCGAGCGAGCCGCCGATCAGGCCGATCAGCGTGGACTTGCCAGCGCCGTTGGGGCCGATGATGCCCAGCGTCTCGCCCTGGCGCACCGAGCAGGTCAGATTGTCCACCGCTGGCAGGCCGCCAAACCGCTTGGTCGCGCCGATGATCTCCAGCAGCGCCGAGCCATTGGCCGAGCCAGCGCCCGTCGGCGCCGGGCCGGCGTCAGACGCCATTGGACGCGATGAATCGCTGGACACGTCGCAACCCCTCTCTGATGCGCAGCCAGTACGAGTCGTCAGCCCCCGCCAGACTGGTCGGGCGCATGACTTCTTGTACCAGCCGGATGAAGCCCTGCGGGAGGAAGATCGTTACGATGATGATGGACAGGCCCAGCAGCGAGTTGTGGAGCGTGAACCCGCTCACCGAGAACTGGTACGACATATACTCAAAGGCGATGCCGCCGAGCAGCGGCCCCAGAATGGTACCCGCGCCGCCCAGGAAGGCCAGCAGCACCATCTCCACCGAATAGCTCACATCGAACACGGTGGTGGGATCGAACCCCGTCGCCCAGTAGGCGTAGAGCCCGCCTGCGATGGCGGTCGGCGCGGCGCTCAGCATGAAGGCGGCGACCTTGTACCAGTACGAGGCGATGCCCATCGCTTCCGCCGCCTGCTCGTTCTCGCGGATGGCCACCAGCGCGTAGCCAAACTTGCTGCGCGAGAGGACGGCGGTGCCGACCAGGGTGATGGCGGACAGCCCCACAAAGCCGTAGAAGAACAGTGGCAACTCCGCCAGCGTTGGTGGATGTACCGAGAGCAGCCCTCCGCTGCCGCCGATGTCGCGGGCGGCGACCAGCTCGCCCACCGCCACCGCCACACCCAGCGTGGCGATGGCGAAGTAGTGGCCGCGCAGCCGCAGGATGGGCAGCCCCACCAGGAAAGCGAACAGAACCGCGATGACCAGCGCCACCAGCAAGCCCAGCCAGAACGGCTTGCCGCTATTCAGCATAATGCCGACCGCGTAGGAGCCAAGCCCGAAGAAGACGACGTTTCCGAACGCGGCATAGCCCACAAACCCGCCGATGAAATTCCAGCCCTGCGCCAGCACACAGAACATCACGATCAGCGTCCAGGTGTGCAGCATCGCCGGATCATTGAACAGTGGGATGATGGAGATGATGGCCAGCAGAACCAGGCCGATGATGGTGTTCCAGAGCCACATGCGGCTGGCGCGCGACTCCTTCGGCAGCGATGGCTTACTGCCCGGTGAGGTCGCATTCGCTTCTGGTGTAATCGCCATGACGACCTCCTCCTAGGCGTAGAACGCTTTGCCGAGCAGCCCGGTGGGGCGTACGATCAGCACCAGCACCAGCACGCCAAACGCGATCACATTTTCGTAGCCGGGGCCGACACCAGGTATCAGTGGCAGCACGGTCTCGGCCAGCGCAAACAGCATGCCGCCCGCCAGCGCTGCCCAGGGAGTACCCAGCCCGCCCAGCACGACGATGACGAAGGCGTCGAGGGTATAGGTGTTAGCGTCGCTTGGCGCAAAGGGGTAGACCTGCGCCAGCATCGCGCCTGCCGCGCCTGCCAGCGCCGCGCCGATGGCGAAGGTCAGCGCGTAGATGCGCGCGATATTGACGCCCATCAGACGGGCCGCGTCGCGATCCATGCCGGTCGCCAGGATGGCGTTGCCGGTGCGCGTGCGGCTCAGGAACTCGTTCAGCCCCCACGTCAGCAGAACCGCGACGAGCAGGATGCCGACGCGGTCATACGGAATGCGCGTCGGGCCGAGCTGGAGGCCCGCGCCCCCGTAGCTCGTGTTGATGCTGCGCAGGTCAGTCGTGAAGAAGAGCTGGACGAGGTCGATGATCAGCAAGTCGAGGCCAAAGGTCAGCATGAAGGTCACCAGAAACGGCGCCCGGATGACGCGGTTGATGGCGACATACTGGATGACCCAGCCGATGATGAAGAGCACGGCCATCGAGACGATGATGCCGATGAACGGGTCGATATGGAACTTCGTGAATGCCACGTATGCGACGTAGGCGCCGACGATGATCAGCGCGCCTTGCGCCAGGTTGACGATATTCATGATGCCCCAGATGAGCGAGAAGCCCACGGCGACTGCCGCATAGAACCCGCCGAGCAGCAGCCAGTTCACGATGATCTGGCCGTAATCCATTCTCAGGAACTCCCTTCATCTAGTGCGGACATCGTCCGTGTGGGGTGCGGGTGAGGGGATATGTGCGGTTCTCTACGGCGCCTTGGCGGGCGTTCGGGTCGCAGCGGAGCGTATCGCGCTGCGGCCCGGACTCCGACCAGGGCCTGCCTATTGCCAGATTCACTGGCAATAGGAGCGAGCAGGAGCTAATTAAAACTAGCGGCTGCCGAATGGCGGGGTGGGATACTGCAACGTCGCATTCGCGATGTTCGACGGGTAGACCGTCACCGCCTGACCATTCTGAATCTGGATGGTCACCATGGGCTTGTAGGTGTTCGAGCCGGTTGAATCGAACTTGATCTGACCGTAGAAGGTCATGATGTCGAGCTGAGTCAGAGCATCGCGGACCTTGCCCGGATCGATGGAGCCAGCCTTCTCGATGGCCGCCTGGAAGGCGGCGCCGCAGGCCGCGCTCTCGGCTGCCTGATACGATGGCTCCTGGTTGTACGCGGTTTTGTACATCTGCTCGAAGTTGGGCGCCGTGCCAAAGATGTCCGTGCCCTGGTATTTGACCTGTGGCGTCCACTGCGAGCTGCCCAGTACGTAGTTGGCGTCACCACTGAGCGTGGTGGCGAAGTCGGGCAGGGCTGGCCCGACGGTGAAGGCGAACAGCTTGGGGTTGATGCCGAGCTGCTTGGCCTCCTTCATGGTCACGATGGCCTCACCCTCGTGGCCCGAACCCAGGATCATGTCTGGCGGCCCACCATTGTTCGACGTCTTGAGCGCCGTCAGGACATTGGTCAGGTCGGTCGCGCCCGCCGGATACTCCTGATAGTACGTCACGGTCATGCCGTGCGCAGTCGCGTAGTCTTTGGCCGCCACGGCGACGCCCTTCGAGAAGCTATCGTTCGCCGAGATAATAGCGATGGTCTGCGGCGGATTCGGCGCCGATTGCGCGGCCTCGATCATGATCGCGGCATACTTCGGCGCCGGACTCAGCACACCGAAGATGTACTTGTTGCCCTGCGAGAAGATCGCGGTCGAAGCGCCATTGCCCTCGACCATCGGGAGCTGATACTGCTGGGCGATGGTTTCGTCCTGCAAGGTCGAGGAGGTGCCGTACGGGCCGAGCAGGAAGTTGACCTTGTCCGCGGTGATCAACTGCGTGGTGAGCTGGGCGCTCTTGGTCGGACTGCTGCCGTCATCGTAGTACTTGATCTTGACGGTGTAGGTCTTGTCGCCGACCTTGATGCCGCCCTTGTCGTTGACGGTTTTCGCCCACAATTGATAGCCGTTCAGGGTGTCCTGACCTTCGTGTGAGGTCGAGCCGGTCAGCGAGACTGGCGCGCCGAAGGTGAGGACATTGCTGCCACTGCTCGCCGTGCCACCGCAGGCGGCCAGCAGCATGGCCAGCAGTGGGATGATCGTCAGCGCGGGAACAGCGCGCAGCGCACGCGAGATGCGTCGCGATCTTCGCGGTTGCGCTGGCTGGGTGGGGTGAGGGACACCATGTGTCATGGGCTACCCTTTCTTTCAGGCTCGGTACGATGATGTACGAGGTATGGCTCCTTCGTCGGAGCCACAGGGGCCTGAGACGCCAGCCAATACGCTTTCAGCTTGGGTAGGTGAACTGCAAGCGATTGCCAGCGTCGCGCCATCGCTGGGGCTCGGCCTTTGGATAATGGGATGTCTGGATAGTTGGAACAGCCCCCAGCTTGTGTATGGCGATGAAACCAGTATAACGTAACAATGTGACATGTGAAAGGGGCCAGCAATCTCTCGTCAATTTCGCGTAGGGCTCGCCAGTGACTTCGCCCTGCGCGAGAGCTCTCGAACGATATTGGCGTGGCGAGCCGCAGCGAGCAGACTGCGCCTCGGCGCTACAGAGGAGACGGCTATGGCAGGCGACGCTCGCTTTCAGCAATTGCGCGGTGAGATGCGAGAGCTGTGCGCGCAGTTCCCCACAACCTACTGGCGTGAGCTGGATCAGGCGCGCGCCTACCCGGAGGCATTCGTCGGCGCGCTGACCAGCGCTGGCTACCTGGGCGCGCTCATCCCCCGCGCGTATGGTGGGCGCGACATGGGGCTGGCCGAGGCCAGCGTGATCGTCGAGGAGATCAACCACTCCGGCGGCAACGCTGGGCCGTACCACGCGCAGATGTACACGATGGGGACGCTCCTGCGGCACGGCTCCGAGGAGCAGAAGCGCGCCTATCTGCCGGCCATCGCGGCGGGCGAGTTGCGGCTCCAGGCGTTCGGCGTCACCGAGCCAGAAGCGGGCGTGGATACCACCAGTATCACAACCACCGCCGTGCGCGAGGGCGAGCACTATCGCATCACTGGCCGCAAAATCTACATCTCGCGCGTGCAGCACTCCGATCTGCTGCTGCTGCTGGCGCGCACCACGCCTCGCGAGCAGGTCACGCGCCGCTCGGACGGCCTCTCCGTCTTCATGGTCGATCTGCGGCAGGCTATTGGTCACGGGCTGACGGTGACGCCCATCACTGTGATGATCAACAACGAGACGAACGAGCTGACGTTTGATGGGCTGGAGATTCCAGCGGCCAACCTGATTGGCGAGGAGGGCAAGGGCTTCCGCTACATTCTGGATGGCCTGAACGCCGAGCGCATCCTGATCGCGGCGGAGTGCATCGGCGATGGGCGCTGGTTCGTGGAGCAGGCGACCAGGCGCGCCTGCGAGCGGGTCGTCTTTGGCCGACCCATCGGCCAGAATCAGGGCGTGCAGTTTCCCATCGCGCTGGCGCACGCGCACGTCGCGGCGGCTGACCTGATGCGCTTCCACGCGGCAGACCGCTTTGACCAGGCGCTGCCGTGTGGCGCAGAGGCCAACATGGCCAAGCTGCTGGCGGCGGACGCTTCCTGGGAGGCGGGCAACGTCGCCATGCAGACCTTCGGCGGCTATGGGCTGACGGTCGAGTATGACATCGAGCGCAAGTTCCGTGAGACGCGGCTGTATCAGGTCGCGCCCATCTCCACCAATCTCGTGCTGGCCTATCTGGCCGAGCATGAGCTGGGCCTGCCGAGGTCGTACTGATGGCGACACACCCACTCGACGGCATCACCGTCGTCGCGCTGGAGCAGGCGGTGGCCGCGCCCTTCGCCTCGCGCCAGCTCGCCGATCTGGGCGCCCGCATCATCAAGATCGAGCGGCCCAGGGTCGGCGACTTCGCGCGCCACTACGATGAGACCGTGCGCGGCCTCTCCAGTCACTTCGTCTGGCTGAATCGCTCGAAGGAGAGCCTCACGCTCGATCTCAAGCAACCAGTGGGTGTCGAGATTCTGCGAGCGCTGCTGGCGCAGGCGGATGTGTTCATCCAGAATTTGGCGCCGGGCGCGGTCGAGCGACTGGGCTTCGGCGCTGAGCGTCTGCGGGCCGAGCATCCCCGCCTGATCGTCTGCGGCGTTTCTGGCTACGGAACCTCTGGCCCCTACCGTGACAAGAAGGCGTATGATCTGCTGGCGCAGTGCGAGGTGGGACTGCTCTCGATCACCGGCTCGCCTGACGCGCCCGCCAAGGTGGGCATCTCGGTGGCTGATATCGCCGCTGGCGTGTATGCGTTCTCTGGCATCCTGACGGCGCTCTACCAGCGCGAGCGCACTGGCCAGGGCTGCGCGCTGGATGTCTCGCTCTTCGACGCGCTGGGCGAGTGGATGGGCTACCCGGCGTACTTCACCGCCTATGGGGGTGAGCCGCCGCCGCGCGCAGGCGCCAGCCATGCCACCATCGCGCCCTACGGCCCTTTCACCGCAGGCGATGGTCGCCAGATCAACCTGAGCGTGCAGAATGAGCGCGAGTGGCGCGCCTTCTGCGTTGGCGTGCTGGAGCTGCCCGCGCTGGCCGATGATGCGCGCTTCGCCTCGAACTCGCAGCGCGTCGCCAACCGCGCGGCGCTCGATGAGCAGATCGCCGCCGTGTTCGGATCGCTGACGAGCGAGGCGCTGGTGGAGCGGCTGGATCGCGCGCAGATCGCCAACGCGCACATGAACGACCTGCACGACTTCTGGAATCATCCGCAGCTTGAGGCGCGCGACCGGTGGCGGCAGGTAGACTCACCCGTCGGGCCACTCCAGGCGCTGCTGCCGCCCGTCAATCTGGAGGGCGTCGAGACGCGCATGGACGCCATCCCCGCTGTGGGCCAGCACACCGACGCCATCCTGAGCGCGCTGGGGTACGACGAGACCCGCATCGCGGAACTGCGCGCGGCAGGTGTGATTTGAGATGAGGGCCGAACTGGACAGCGCCGTTTTCAAAACGGTGCGTTTCAGCGGCTCAGTCGAGCAGCTCGATGACTCCGGCGCTTCCATCCACCGTGACACGCTGGCCTTCGCGCAACCGCTCGGTCGCGTCGCCCACTCCCACGATGGCTGGAATGCCGTATTCCCGTGCCACCAAGGAGGCGTGGGCTGCCAGCGATCCCCCGTCAGTCACGACGGCCACAGCGAGGCCGAAGAGTGGCGTCCATGCGGGCGCCGTCACCTGTGCTACCAGCACCTCACCAGGTTGGAAGCGGCCGAAGTCTTCTGGCCCCCGCACGACCCGCACCGGCCCTGTGGCTCTACCAGGGCTGGCAGGCATACCTCGCAATTCGTTCGCCCGGACGTTGTCTCTGGCGCTCGCCACAGCTGGCGTGCGCATAGTATCCGCCGCTCGCGCGATGACCCGCGCGCCAAGAGAATTCCCTAGCGTTAATGGTGGGCTGAGGCGCCGCTGGCGCTCCCACTCGCTGCGCCTTGCGGTGACTGCCATGAGCAAGTTTCCCACCGTCTGCTGGGGTTCATTCTGGGCGTCTCCAAGGCATGCATCCAACTCTGCCTTTGTGAGGAAGAAAACATCCTCCGCCTGCTCGATCATCCCACGTCGTTGTACCTCAGCGCCCAGCCGCAGGACGGAGCGCCGCAGGAACGGCCAGCCGAGAGTGAACCATCCCGCCTGCTCTTCACGCAGTGTTGCATAGCGCTGCGCCAGCGCAAGCAGCGTCTCGAAACGGCGTCGCTGTCTTAACGGCTGCTGTGCCAACGCCTGGCGGCATGCTGCCTCTGACTTCTGTCGCGTACAGTCCAGCCGGGCGCGCCGTTCAGCGAATTCCTGGGCGGTCAGTTGCCCATGCGACCCATCGCCCAACGTTGGACGGATCCAGTCAAGACTCTGGACGGCATGGGGCGGCGGCGTCTGGAACGATGTTGGCAGTCCAAGTAGAAGATCCTGGTGGCCTCGCGACGCGGGCGCGCCGTCTGCCATGGCCAAACGTCGCGCGAGGTACCGCCGATAGAAACGCGCCAAGGCATGCTCCGCTTTCCAGGCATGGCCTCCTGACACGCTCAAATCCCAGAGATAGTCTCCACCAATGCTCACGATCTGGTCGATCGCTACGACCAGATCAGCACAGGTAGCGACCACTTCACGCTCTTCCCATGCCGCGACGAGACGCTGATAGCGTGGGAGCGTCTCCTCCCGCCATCGACGTGCGACAGGAGCAATGAACGCCTTCTCACCGAAGTCTGGACGTTGCGTGCTGAGCGCAAGCATTGCGATCAACTGCGGATGGCGAGTGAGGACATTGAAAATACCGCTCAGCGACACGCCTCCCGCAACGGGCGCTGAGAAATACCACCCATTCGAGAGCACGTGGTACGGTGGCCGCAGCCGTACGCCATACTCGCGTTCCTCTCCGTTTACCTCACCCTCCTCAAGGCCCGCGATGAGCCATGTCTCGCACAGTGGCGTTACCGGCTCCGGGAGCCACTCTCCGAGGCGGAAATTGCGCATCCAACCGCCGCGCGTAGGCGACACCCAAGTCATCGGCTCCGGTAAAGCGGTCATTGGGCGCGCCTGCAGAACGAAAAGTGAGCCATGCACATCGATCGCCCACTCGATATCCTGCGGCGCGCCAAAATGGTTCTCTATGCGCCACGCTACCATCGCCACTGCCAGCGTCTGCTCAGCGACCAGCGCGTGATCGGCGTCACGTCGGCATATCACCTGTGCGCTCTGGCCACGCCCCCGCACCACCCACTCGTCCGCAACGCCTTCGCCAGACACCAGGCGTTCACCCAGGCCGCGCACCGCGCTGATGATCGTCTCTGTGCGCGCGCCCGTCACCGGATTGGCGGTAAAGGCGACTCCTGCCGCTGCGGCCTGTACCATTATCTGGACGACCACGGCCAGCGCAAGTGGCTGCGCGCTATCACTATTCTCCAACTCACCTATTGGAGGATCGTCCCATCCATTCTGGCGTCGATAGGCGACCGCACGGGGCGTCCAGAGCGAGGCCCAGCATGCCTGCACGGCCCTGAGTACCGCATCTGGGCCAACGACGTTCAGGAAGGTGTCGTGCTGACCTGCAAATGACGCCGTCTCCAGATCTTCCGCCGTACCTGAGGAACGTACCGCGACCGCGCACTCGGTTCCCAACTGCTGATAGGCCGTCAGGATCGCAGTGCGGAGGTCGTTGGGCATCGGCGCCGCTTGAATGGTAGTTAGATCAGTCGCTAGATCATGCGCTAGGAGGTTGGCGGCGACGAAATCGTCATAGGCCGCCGTGGTAATCACAAACCCTGCGGGCGTCGGAAGGCCAAGCGCCTGCAAGCGCGCAAGGTTCGCCCCTTTCCCACCGAGCTGAGTAATCGATTGCTCGTCGGCATGGTCCGACGCATCGAGCCAGCGAATCCATGTGGAGTGGGACATAGCGGTATCGCTCCTGTCGTGTAACTGGCGAAGACGGCCTGGGATACCCTGGAAGCCGGGTCACGCATCGGGCTGAATGCCGCGCAAAAAGAGCGCGACGATGGTTTCCACATAGTCGTCATCGGAGAGGCCGTCGATTCGAATCGCGTGAAGAAAGAGCTTGCCGCCCAGTTGAGGCAGCGTCATTCCGACGAAGGCACGCGCGCTGACCCGTGTGTCGTGAGGACGCAACCGGCCCAACTCGACCTGGTGATCCAGGTAGCGCTCGATGAATGTAAGAATCCGCCCTATGACGCGCCCACCCAGCAGCTCAGCGACCTCGGGGCGACGCAGCGCTTCGGGCGCAAAGAGGCGCACCAGGCGCAACGCCGCCGGGCGGTCGGCCATTGCGAGGTAGGCACGCGCCAACTGTGGCAACACCTGTTCAGGTGGTTGGTCAAGCAGCGATGTCGCATCATTGACCATCTGCGAGATTGGAAGACTGCGCGCCAATACTGCCTGGAAAAGCGCTTCTTTCGTCGGGAAGTACCAGTAAATCAGCGCCTGGGACGCGAGCTTCGCGCGTTGGGCGATACGCTTGATCGTCGCGCCCGCAAACCCCTGACTCGCAAACTCGTCCAGCGCAGCGTCTAGAATCTGTTCTTCGCGCTGCCGCTGCTGTCCCTCCTGACTCCCCGGACTCTCGGGCTCAGGGGTGAGCGAAGAGGCGCTTCCTTCTCCGGGAAGCGGCTGTCGCTCATTTAGGTCATCCGATGTGTCCATTCGTGCGCTCCCCTACTTGAACGATCACTCAAGTGCGAGTATGCAATTGATTGAGCGTTTAGTCAAGTAGCGAGCGGCATTAGGTGAGGACGGGTTCTGCTGAGATCACCGATGGAGCCTGGGAGTAATTGTGACATTACTATGCTGTCTGACGGACAATGAGGGAGTGAGTGACCATGCCAGTGAAACCCGGCTGGACGGGCCGATTCTTCGAGGACTTCAGCGTCGGCGACATCTATGAGCATGCGTTGGGACGCACGGTGACGACCACTGACAACCTCTGGTTCACGCTGCTGACCCAGAATACCGCGCCGATCCACTTCGATCATCACTATGCGGCGCAGACCTCGTTTGGCAAGCCGCTGGTGGACTCCACCTTCACGCTGGCGCTGGTGACGGGCCAGAGTGTCAGCGATGTCTCGCAGAACGTCTTCGCCAATCTGGGGTGGGACGAGGTGCGGCTGCCGCATCCCGTCTTCGAGGGCGACACCATCTATTCACGCTCCGAGGTGCTGGAGGCGCGCTCCTCACGCTCGCGTCCAGAGGTGGGCATCGTCAGCGTGCGCACGACCGGTTTCAACCAGGACAGCGTGGTGGTCATAAGCTTCAAGCGCACGCTGCTGGTCTATAAGCGCGGTCACGGGCCGCAGATCCCGCGTCTGAAGCCTGAATGAGGATTCGGCGCCAATCGAGCTGTGGCTCATTTCGCGTGATGCGGCGCGGGGGTGTGCAGTGATTGGCATCGGTGTCGCGCCGTTGCCGACCATGAGCGTCACCCCGCCGCAATTGACCCACGCCTCCCCGCAGTCCGTTCGGGTGGCCCACACCGTCTCAATCGAGCGGTCGCCGATGAGGAAGTCGTAGAAGTAGCTCGTGTCGGGGCCAGTGTAGATGGGCTCATTACACCGTGGGCCAAAGAAGACCACCGATGGGTCGTCGAGCAGGCTGTTGATCTTTTGCCGCAGGGCGCTCGCCACATGCGCGTCGTGGCTCACGACGTGCTCGGAGACCCGACCGTCAGCGCCGCGCGCAACGAACGTATAACTATCGACTGGCAGGCGCCAGATGACAACCTCAAAGACGCCGAACGCGACGCTCAACCCCAGTGCGGTGATAAGCGAACCCAGCAGGA
>DATAED010000424.1:0-13110 GCA_036258195.1 Ktedonobacterales bacterium | reverse complement strand
ACTCAGGGCATCCTCCAGGGCACCTACGAGACGTTCGCCGAGCTGGCGCGCCGGCACTTCGGCGGGACGCTGCGCGGGCGCGTGGTGCTCACCGCTGGCCTGGGCGGGATGGGCGGCGCCCAGCCGCTCGCGGTCACGATGAACGGCGGCGTGTGCCTCGCGATCGAGGTCGATCCGGCTCGCGCCGAGCGGCGCCACGCGATCGGCTATGTCGACGACCTGACGGACGACCCGGTCGTCGCTCTCGCAGCTGCCCGTGCTGCCGCGGCCCGCGGCGAATCTCGCTCGATCGCCCTCGTCGGCAACGCGGCCGAGATCGAGCCCGCCTGGGCGAAGGCCGGCGAGCGATTCGACGTCGTCACCGACCAGACCTCGGCCCACGACGCGCTCGTCGGCTATGTGCCGGCCGAGATCTCGCTTGACGACGCCCGCCTCCTTCGCCTGCGCCCGCAGGTTGTTGCCGTAGTCGAAGACCACCGCGCCCATCTCGTCGAAGTCCAGCATGGCGCGGACATGCTCGGCCATGGAGGCGAGCGAGCGCCGCTCATACTCCACCGGATCAGATGCGCGCAGCGCCGCCGCCTGCTCCAGCGTCAGCCCGGCGGGAACGTAGCCGTTGAGCGCGTCGTGGGCAGAGGTCTGGTCGGTCACGAGCTCCATATGCACGCCGCGTTTGACGATCTCCGGGAAGACCTCCGCCGCGTTGCCCAGCAGCCCAATACTGCGCCCGACGCCCTGCGCCTTGTACTGCTCGGCGCGCTTGAGCGCTTCATCCAGATCCGTGACCATCTCATCCAGATAGCCAGTGTCGAGCCGCCGCTGGATGCGCTGCGGATCGACCTCCACGCAGATCGCCACGCCCTCGTTCATCGTGATGGCCAGCGGCTGCGCGCCGCCCATGCCGCCCAGCCCGGCGGTCAGCGTCACCGTCCCCTTCAGCGTGCCGCCGAAGCGCTGGCGGGCGGCCTCGGCGAACGTCTCATACGTCCCCTGCACGATGCCCTGCGAACCGATGTAGATCCACGAGCCAGCCGTCATCTGGCCGTACATCGTCAGGCCCAGCGCCTCCAGCCGCCGGAACTCATCCCAGTTGGCCCAGTGCGGCACAAGGTTACTATTGGCGATCAGCACGCGCGGCGCTCCGGGATGCGTGCGCAGGACGCCGACCGGCTTGCCCGACTGGATCAGCAGCGTCTCGTCGCCCTCCAGCGCGCGCAACGCAGCGACGATGGCGTCGAAGGCCTCCCAGCTCCGCGCGGCGCGCCCCGACCCACCATAGACGACCAGATCATCGGGCCGCTCGGCCACCTCGGGATCGAGATTGTTCATCAGCATGCGCAGCGCCGCTTCCTGCTGCCAACCCTTGCAGGAAAGCTCTGTCCCGCGTGGGGCGCGCACCGGGCGCGGCCCATGCTTGCCCGTCGTCGTTCCCGTGGTCGTCGTTGCGCTATCGTCGCGCTGCGCCATTGCAGATACTCCTCAATCTTATGTTGGATTCGATCATCGCGCTGGGGTTGGCCCCCACCCCCAGCCCTTCCCCCGCTGTGCGGGAGAGGGGAGCCTCTTCGCAGTCAGCGGCTGCTCGCCACACGCCGACTGCCTGGCCAGGGTTCCCCCTCCCTGAAGGGGAGGGGGTCAGGGGGAGAGGTCGCGTCCCATCTACAGCCACAATACCATCAACTGCTCATCCAGGTAGTGGCCATCGCCCAGCTTCAGCGCCTTGCGCTGCACGCCATAGACCTCGAATCCCAGCGCACGATAGAGCGCGATGGCGGCGGTGTTGCTCGTCACCACGGCGAGGATGAGTTGCTCCAACCCGTCCAGCGCGCGGGCGCGGGCGATCAGCGCCTCCATCAGCGCGCGCCCGTAGCCCTTGCCACGCGCCTCTGAGGCGACATACATCTGAAAGATGTCGCCGATGTGACGATTCTTGCGGCCCGGCGCGCGCTCGAAGGCGACGATGCCCACCAGACGCTCCTCCACCTGACCAACACTGTCCCACGCGCCGAGGAGGAAATTGCCCGCCTCCAGGATGCTGCGCAACCGCGCCGTCACCTCGGCTAGCGGGCGATCTTTCGACTCCTCATAGGATGAGCCGAACGCCTCAGGCTCATCGCGCAGGGCGCGCAGGCGCACCGCCCAATACGCCTCGACATCGGCCTCGGTCAGCTCGCGTACCCCCATGGCGTCAACTCCTTTGCGTCGTCATCTCCTGCCGCTTTAGCCGCATGATAGCCCTCCCTGGAGTATGGAGGCAAGCGACCTCACCCCCCGACGCGCAACGAGAGCGGGCCGGACGCCCCGTAGGGTTCCCAGCCCGCTCTCGCTTGTGTTGATTGTGTTGGCGCTCGCCTGATTCTGGCCTAGTTTGGCGGCAGGTTATTCGTGCCGATGCCAGGCAGGCCGGGCGCGAACGTTGTTCCGCCGTCGTCACCGGTGTTGACGCCGGGTTGGCCAGCAGATGGCGTCGCGGATGGGTCTGGCGTCGTCTCCGCGCCAGCGGTCGGCGCGACCTCCGCCAGGCTCACGCCCGTCTCGACCAGGATCTGGGCGAGCTGCTTGGCGTCGAGCGTCTCGTGGCGACGCAGCTCCAGCGCGATGCGCTCCAGGGTGGCGCGATGCTCGGTCAGCAGCGCCTTGACCTGCTTGTAGGCGGACTCGACCAGCAGATGCGTCTCCTCGTCGATGATCTCCGCTGTCGCGTCGCTGTAGTCGCGCTGGCCCATGTCGCCACCACTCCCAAAGGGGCTGGGACGGTCGCTGAACGAGACCAGACCGATGCGCTCGCTCATGCCCCAGCGCGCCACCATATTGCGCGCGATGGCCGTCACCTGCTGGAAGTCGTTCTCCGCGCCCGTGGTGATACTGCCAATGACCACATCTTCCCCCGCGCGCCCGCCGAGCGCCGTCATGATGCGCCCGAACAGGTAGGCTTTAGAGTAGTTGTAGCGGTCATCCAGCGGCGTGTACTGCGTGACACCCAGCGCCTGGCCGCGTGGCACGATCGTCACCTTCGTCACCGGGTCAGAGTGCGGCGTCAGCAGGCCGACCAGCGCGTGGCCGCCCTCGTGCACCGCTACGACGCGCAGGTCTTCCTCCGTCAGCACCAGCGGCCGCTCGGCGCCAAGCTGGATGCGATCCAGCGCGTCGAAGAAGCAGCGCATGTTCACGCGATCCAGGTTGCGGCGGGCCGCCAGTAGCGCCGCCTCGTTGACGAGGTTAGCCAGGTCAGCGCCGACCATGCCGGTCGTAGAGCGGGCCAGCGTTTGCATATCCACATCCGTCGCCAACGGCACGCCGCGCGCATGGATGCTCAGGATCGCCTGGCGACCCTTCCAGTCGGGGCGATCAACCGTCACACGGCGGTCGAAGCGGCCCGGACGCAGCAGCGCCAGGTCGAGGTTGTCGGGGCGGTTGGTCGCCGCGATCACCACGACCGCCTGGCGCGAGTCGAAGCCATCCATCTCCACCAGCAACTGGTTGAGCGTCTGCTCGCGCTCGTCGTTAGTGGTCAGGCTGGTGCCGCGCTGGCGGCCCACCGCGTCGATCTCGTCGATGAAGATGATGCTCGGCGCGGCCTTCTTGGCCTGGTCGAACAGGTCGCGCACGCGGCTGGCGCCGACGCCGACCAGCACCTCGACAAACTCCGAGCCAGACATCGAGAAGAACGGCACGCCAGCCTCGCCCGCCACGGCGCGCGCCAGCAGCGTCTTACCAGTGCCTGGAGGCCCCACCAGCAGGGCGCCCTTCGGAATCTTGCCGCCGAGCCGTTGGAACTTCTGCGGCGTCTTAAGGAACTCGACGACCTCTTCCAGCTCCGACTTGGCTTCATCCACTCCGGCCACGTCGGCGAAGGTGGTGTTGGGGCGATCCTCCATAATCAACTTGGCGCGGCTGCGTCCGAAGTTGAAGATGTTCTGCTGGCTCTGGGTCGCCCGTCGCGAGAACCAGAGCAGCAACCCCAGCAACGCCACGATTGGCAGGATGTTGAACGCCAGCGTGAACCACAGGTCGCTCGACCCGCTGGACTTGGTGTACACCAGCACATGGTGGTCGCTCAACGCCGTCTGCAAGGGCTGGTCGTTGGTGAAGCGCTCGAACGTGCTGAATTTATCGGACGTGACGGTCGTACCGTCCTGCTGTTTATAGGTGATCTGCTGCGTCAACTGGCCCGTGATATTGCCGTTGTCGTCAATCGTGACCGACTTGACCTCACTGTTGTTGACATAGCCGATGAAGTCACTATAGGCCATGTTGATGGTCTGGCCGTTGGCGCTGGCGTTGAGCCAATTGTACAGCTCGACGCCCACCAGCACGATCAGCGCCAGCAGCAGCAGGCGCGAGATCCAGCTCAGGCCAGCGCTGTTGCGCGGGCGATTGGCGCCATTGCCAGCGGGGCCGCCGGGGCCACCGGGCGCATTCGAAGGCCGGTTGGGTGGCCCTCCCTGCGGATTGTTCAAGGCATGGTTCGCAGGGATCAGCGCCTTTATCCGCGTGAGCGGCGACGGAGATTCCAGCTGAGCAGCCTGGAGCGATGATCGTTGATCCATCTTCGCTCGCGCCTCGCTTTCAGGTAGTGAGAAAACTCGCTTGCGCTGCGCGTGCGCCAGCGATAGATAGTGAACGCGCGGCGAGCGGCCATTGATGTGAACCGCGCCAGCCGCGCCAGAGACTCGTCGGAAACTTCTCGGATTATACCGCAGTCGCGTATGGCGTCCAGCGGCCCCCACCCCCGACCCCTCCCCTGCTGCGCGGGAGAGGGGAGTTACGGTTTTCCCCCGGATTGGAGGGCGGTCGAATCCGAACACTTTGTATACGTAGCTGAAGCGAAAATGGCGCCTATCTGCCAGTGTTTCGCGCAACGCCGATAAGCCCTCTCCCGGTGGGAAAGGGGGTTGGGGTGAGGTCGGGGCGGTGCAGGGTCAGCTCGCGCTATTCTCCAGCGGCTTATGGCGCCCGTGGATCAGGATCCCACGGGCAGCGAGAACCAGAACACCCACTGACCAGATTCCAGCAGGTAATAGGTGGTGACCGTGACCGTTACCGTGTTCCCACCGCCCTTATCCAGCTCGACCGCGTCTGTCACGATAAAGTACGCTTGCCCCGCCGTGTCAAACTGAACTTGCGGAGCCGTGGTTTTCGGCGTGATGGACTTGATGCGCCCCTGCTTCTGCGCCTGCTGCTCGATGAGCGTTCCGAAGCGATCGCTGCCGTACTGCGCGGTGATGACTCGCGACGAGCCAGTGTACACCTGCTGCCACGACTGCGGCCCTCCGCGCTTGGCCGCGCCCACCACCGACGACTCGAACGCTGTGACCGTCGGCCCGGCGGTCTCCACTGGGCTTGTGCAGGCGCTGGCGGTACACCCGGACAGCATGTCAATCGCCTGCTCGCTGCCCTGACCCGTCTGCCCGGAGCAGACGCCCGTCGCGCCCAGCTTATCGCGCGCCGAGGCATAGACCAGATGCGCATAGGCCACCAGCGCATACTGGTCGAAGTGGGTCGCCAGTGTATAGACGATAGCCTCCGCGCCTCCGCTGCCGTGGCTCAGGCGCAAAATGCCCTGGACGCAGGTAAGCGCTCCCGTCGCGGCGTTGACCGGGGTGGACTGCGTGTACGAGCCATCCGCCTGCTTCGCGATGGGCAGCGCGGCCACCAGTTGATCCCCCGTCGGCGTGGTGAAGGTGAAGCGCTCGCCGCCAGCCGCCACCAGGCTGGCTGGGGCGCTCGTCGGCAGCGCGACCGTATACGACGCGCCATTGTGGACATCTACCCAGCGCGCCAGTGGCGGCAGACCCGCTGGCGGGCTGACGCGCAGCGTCTCCTGCGGCTGGCTTGGCGCCGTATCCACCGCGCCGCCCAACCGCGCGCCCGTCAAGAGCGCCGCGCAGAGCAGCAGCAGCGCAGCGGCGCCCAGCCGCCCGCTGCCCCTCCGTCGCAGCGCGAACCAGCGCGCCGCCCAGGTGGCTGCCTCAGCGGCGCGCCACATGCTGCGCCGTGTGGGGCGCCGCGAACGAATCTCTCGAAGCGAGCGGGATCGATTGGATGGTCTCGTTGAGCGTGGCTGTGAGCGTGTCATCGAGTGCCCCTCTTTCCTGCGTCCCCTGAGCGCTAAATAAGCCCATCGCCGCGCATCAGCGTCAGCAGAATCTCGTCAGGCATATCGGTCGTCGCGGCTCCAGCGCGCCCGGTAGTATCCGCCACCTGGATCGCGGAGCCGGGCGCCTGGGTGGTCGGCTGGGACACGTTCAGGTGCTGCACCGGCGACTGGATCGCCCCCTGCAGTGTCGAAACCGCATTGGGCGCCGAGAGCAGCGGCGCAAGCCCGCTGATGTTGAAGGTGTAGCGCTGCGTGAGCGCCCAGGCGTGATAGCGCCCGTTGCTGTGATACCCGTTGACGAGCGATCCGCACGTGTCGCAGAGTGAGCCACCGCCCCATAGCGGCGAGGCAAGCGGATTGTCGTTTTGCGCCAGCATCACCAGATCGCCCAGCGGCAGCGAGTCCGTCGCGGGCAGCGTGTAGGTGTAGAAGTTCACCGCCATGCCCAGCTCGATGTCACCATAGAAGGTATAGAGGTTGACCGTCGATGTGGGCTGCACACTGTTGTGCGCGAGGACATTCGCGCTCTGCGGGGTCAGGTCGGTTTCAGCGCCGTTGTTCAGATTCAGCCCCAGCTTGTCGCCGATGACACCATTGATGCTCTGGGCGATCAGCGGGAGCACGGAGGTGAATGGCGAGTGCGCGGCGTCGGGGATGCCATCGCCGCTCAGCGTCGCCGCGTCCAGCCCACGATTGACGGTCAGCAGCCACGAGCCTTGCTGCGCGCCATTCAAGAAGAAGGTGTTATCCACCAACTGATCGCTCGTCGCGCAGTCCTGCTGGTCGGTGGGGCCAGACGAGGTCAGGCAGCCCGCCAGCAGCGTGCGCACGATGGCGCCTCCCATACTATAGGCGAGCAGCGTCACTTTCTTGCCGCCCGTCCGATTGCTGAGATCCTGGACGACATGAGCGAGCGCGACCGCGTTCAGGTCAACCGAACTCTGGCTGGAGCAGGCGTTGGGCGTGGCGCTCCCGACCGGCAGGGCGGTATTACACCCGGCCGTCTCGACGGCCGGGCAGGCGGCGGGCGCCGTCACCCAGGCGGGGTCATCCACATAGCAGAAGGCCTCCATGGAAGCCGGATCATAGACGAGCTTCAGCGCTTCGATCAACGCCGTCCAGGTCTGCTCGCCCGCGTCGCTGGCCTGGTCGCTATCCGACACTACGCCAGGATTGAACTGATGCGCGAAGTCTCCAGCGTCCTCATGGATGCCATGCACCAGGATCACCGGATGCGTGAGATGCCGTTGCGTGACCCAGTGGATCACCGCAGGGCGCGCGGTCGCGCTGGCGCTGTCATTGGCGACCGCTACCCGGATGGTGTCGGTTCCCTCTGTGGCGGCGGTATACGTGTAGGTGGCCAGCCCCCCGCCATCGGTCGTCACAGTCGCGGCGCGCGCATTGGCGCCGCCGACGGTCACGTTCAACTGCTGCTGCTTGAGCGGGTTCCCATGCGCATCGACGGCCGCGATCCGCAGCGACTCAGCCTGCCCCACCGCATCAAAGGTTCCGCTGAAGCAGGCGTCGGTGGGAAAGTCGAGCGTGCGCGCCGCGTCCATGGCGCAGATGGTGACGGCGCCGTGGCTCGTGACGCTGGTCGCGCCAGGATTGCAGCACGCCAGGATCAGCCCCAGGATCAGCGCATTCCCCGCAATCGCCATCGGGAGGCGCAGGCGATGCGGGCGCCCGAGCGGCTCAGCGAATGACGGCATGAGTGGCGGCATACAGAGCGCTCCTCTCCTCTACGAGGCAGGGCGCTGAGTTACGCGGCGAGCAGGCCGCGGAGACCACTGAAGCGTGGTCATGAGATAGCCCCCAGCCTGGTAGTTGTGGCGAAGTGTATGCCAGCGCCCAGTTGCTGTCAATCTGGCGTCAACCCAGCGGCGACCCAGCGCGGCGGCCATCAATCACAGAGCGGCGGCGGGGTAGCGCGTCTTTGCGCCGCCACACCGCCGCCCGCTTCATGTCGCTTCATGTGATCCGGTTCGCCTCCAGCGAGCCAGACACAGCGGAGGAGCGGAGGTTAATAGGAGTTCACGCAGCCGCCGCTGGCGTTACTGTAGAGCGGCTGGGTGGCGTAGTAATGAGAGCCGAGCGTGATGTTGGCGGAGTTGCTGGCCCAGGCGCACAGGTCACCAATCTCCGAACCTGAACTGGTGATCCAGCCGTAGTTGCTATTGGTGCGCTCGGGGTGTGGATCGGTCATCGCCTCGGCGTATTCGTGGCCGCCGACGATGGAGAAGCCATCGAAGTAGCCATTGCCGAAGCTATTGTTTGTGCTGTTGACGAAGTTCATGCCGCAGCTCGCGCCCGCATCGGGAATGTAGGGCATGTAGGCATACGCCATGTTCGTGCCGCTGGTTGGCTCGTCGTGCCAGGCGCACCACTGTGTGCCAAAGCCGCTCATCGAGTGGCCATGCGGCGTAAAGACGAAATAGGTGGCGTTGGAGTTGTAGGCGCCGAAGTGATTCATCAGGCGGGTCGCCGCGCTCTGAATCTGCGCCTGCGTGGGATGCAGGGGAACGGAGGTTGTATCTACCCACGTCCCGGCGAGCTGGCCCGTCGGATTGGTGATGTGCGTGCCGCTTGTGCCGCAGCTCGTCTTGCCAATGGCGATACCCTGGCAGTACTGCGTATTGATGTTGTCCCAGGAACTGCCACCAACGCCGCTAAAGAAATCGGTGATGTAGGTCTTCGCGGTGGCGCTGGAATAGCCGCCCGTGGAGAAGCCGGTGTTCCACTGGCTGCCCCACCAGCTAATGTAGACCTTGGGCGCCGTCTCGACCGCGCCACCCTGGTAGACCAGTGGCGTGCCAGCGGTCTTGAGACTCTGCTGCCCGTGGAAGACGCCCATGACATGGGCGTGCGACGTCGCCGACTGCGCGGCGGGCGCGGCCAACGCGGGGCTGGCCAATGTCAGGGCGAGGAAGCATGCTGCTGTCCCGATGGCCGCCCGCGCGACCTGGGGGAAACTCAGACGATGGCTCAAGAACGTCTCCTTGACTCTAGCGCACAGCAAGGTGCGCGCACACGCGGTAGGTGGCGAACGGCCTGCCGAATCTGCGGCAGGCGGTGAGTCAACGATGGCAGCCATGCGATGGCTGCACAGGGCGAGCGAGAGACGTAGTTGGTCTGACCGGCGACCTCTCAGTGGTCTGCGGCGGTCTGCGGCGGTCTGCGGCGGTCTGCGGCGCTAATAACAGTAGATGCGCCGCTCAGTTGCGATCCTCCTTCTCTGCGGGCCAATCGGTCGCGAGCGCCCATCCAGTACGCTTGCAGCGCCCTCCTGGCAATCCATCCATACACCGCTAGTCGCGCCATTGCGACGAGCGATAGAGGCAACAGTACCCAGCGCCCGCTCGCTTTGTCAAGGGGGCAACGTAAACTCTCAGGTAGCGTGTGGAGAGTGATCGCAAGGCGTTGGCAAGGCATCGAGGCTATCGCCCCTGAGGCGCCTGGAGGCGGCCAGCGCCGCAGGCGACGGAGATGGGGCGCTCCTGAATCCGCGTGCTACAATTGTCGGTAACTATGCCGGTCACAGCAGCCTGGAGCGCCGCCGGAGTCGAAGGAGAGCCATCGTGAGCGAAAAGAGCGACGCCGCTACGTCGGCGCCGACGAGCTTCGATCCCGCCAGCGTGGAGGACGTCATCACTGCGCTGGCCAGCCATAGCTACATCGCCGATCGCGGGCTGGCCACCGCCATCTTCCTCGCGCTCAAGCGCCACAAGCCGCTGCTGCTGGAGGGCGAGCCGGGCGTCGGCAAGACCGAGGTGGCGCGCACGCTGGCCGCTCTGCTGGGGACACGGCTGATCCGCCTGCAATGCTACGAGGGCATCGATCAATCCAGCGCGGTCTATGAATGGAACTACGCCCGCCAGCTCCTCTACATCCGCATGCTCGAAGCCGACCGCCAGACCAGCCAAACCAACCACGGCTCAGCCAGCGCCGCCAGCGACGCCGCCAGCGAGGCGCGGCTGCGCGATGTCTTCGGCCCGGAGTTCCTGATTCGCCGCCCGCTGCTGGAGGCGCTCGACGCCAGCCGCGAGCGTGCGCCCGTGCTGCTGATCGACGAGCTGGATCGCTCCGACGCCGAGTTCGAGGCGTACCTGCTGGAGCTGCTCAGCGACTACCAGATCACCATCCCGGAGATTGGCCCGCAGCGCGCTGCGCAACCGCCCGTCGTGGTCATCACCTCCAACCGCACACGCGACATCCACGATGCGCTGCGCCGCCGCTGCCTCTACTACTGGATCGAATATCCCACGCTGGAGAAGGAGTACGCCATCGTGCGCACGCGCGTCCCGGAGGCGTCTGATCTGCTGGCGCGGCAGGTTGTCACCTTCGTGCAGCTCCTGCGCAACGAAGACTTCTTCAAGGCGCCGGGCGTCGCCGAGACGCTCGACTGGCTAGGCGCCCTGACCGCGCTGGGTCAGAAGGAGCTGACGGAGGGCGCTGTGCAAGATACCCTCAGCGCGCTGCTGAAATATCAGGATGACGTGCAGAAGCTGACCTATGGCGGTCTGCTCGTCAAGCTGCTGGGCAAGACGCACGACGCCGTGGCGCAGGGCTAGGCAGTGGAGCATATGGCCATCGACCAGCCGCCCCCTGACAAAACGGACAAGACGAGCCAGCCAGACAATACCGACACGGCGCATCTGGCCGAGTTGGCGCGCGCCCCAGATGCGCAGGCCACCGGCGATCTGCTGCTGGCGCGCATCGTCGACTTTACCCGCCTGCTCTGGGAGATGGGGTTAGATATTGGGCCGGGCCGCGTCGTGGAAGTGGTGGAAGGGCTGCCGCTGGTCAATCTGGCCAGCCGCCAGGAACTCTATTATTACCTGAAGACCAATCTCGTCTCGCGGCACGAATATGAGGCGACCTTCGACGCCGCGTTCGCGTGGTACTGGCGGCGAGCTGACCAGAAGCTGACCGCGCCGCCGCCCGAGCTGGAGGCCGCGCCCCATCGCAGGCGCTCCGCCGCTGCGCTGCCGCCCAATCGCCAGCGCGAAGACGACCTCGCCAACGCGCGTCAGTCGCAGCAACAGACCCGCCAGCGGCATCCCGCCTCGCGGTTGCGCGATGCGCGGCGCAAGCGCCAGGAGGAGCAGGAGGAGCAGCAAGACGAGCAGCAGCGGGGCATCTTCAGCGCGGAGGAGGCGCTGCGCCACAAGGACTTTGAGGAGTTCACCTGGGATGAGATGCGCCAGGCGCGCGACCTGATGGCCCGCATGCGCTGGCGGCTGAGCCTGCGCCAGACGCGCCGCCTGCGTCCCTCGCGGCGCGGCCCCACGCTCGATCTGCGCCGCACCTTCCGCCGCAGCCTGCGCTCTGGTGGCGAGCCGGTCAACCTCTCGCGCCGCGAACGCCGCCGCAAGCCGCGCCCACTCGTCATCCTCTGCGACATCAGCGGCTCCATGAGCCTCTACTCGCGGCTGCTGCTGCACTTCATCCACACCGTCTCGAATGGGCGCGAGCACGTCGAGACGTTCGTCTTCGCCACGCGGCTGACGCGCATCACCCGCCAACTCGCCCGGCGCGATGTGGACGCCGCCGTGCAGGACGTCACCAAGACCGTGCAGGACTGGTCAGGCGGCACACGCATCGGCGAATCGCTGCGCGCCTTCAACTATCGCTGGGCGCGGCGCACGCTGGGGCATGGCGCCGTCGTGCTGATCATCAGCGATGGCTGGGATCGCGGCGACACGCAGCTCCTGACGCAAGAGATGGCGCGGCTCCAGCGCAACTGCCACCGCCTCATCTGGCTGAATCCGCTGCTGGGCCAGCAAGATTATCGTCCCGTGACGGCGGGCATGCGCGCCGCCCTGCCCTACATCGACGACTTCCTCCCCGCGCACACGCTCGATAGCCTGGTGGCGCTGGGCAAGCTGCTGGAGTCGGTGGATGACTCCACGCGCCCGGCCCGCGCCAGCCATATCGTTCCCGCTGCGCCGCCGAGCGCGGCCGCGCCGCGCCGCTAGCGCCGCTGGCTCTCCGGTTGTGCGTCAGGAGCGCTTTCAGGTATAGTGGCGCCAGCAGCGTCACACGGTCGCGGTGGCCAATCACCTGCGCGGGGCAGATGCGGAAGGAGCGATGGCAGGATGAGTGAGACGCGGACATCGGTGTGGAATCCTGCTGGCGTCTTTGGCAAATTCCTGTTCTCGCCGACACTGGGGCAGCGCTCGCTGGCCATGTTGATCGATCTGGCGCTCGTCACGCTCGTCCAGCTCGCCGTGGGGCAGGTGGCCGGTATCTATCAGGCGCCCAGCCTCGACCTGAACAACGCGACCGCCAATGGCGCTGGCATCACCTTCTACGCCACCCAGACCACGACCGTCGATTACTTCTGGCTGGCCGCCATCGTCGTTGTCTACTTCACCGCATTCGAGGCCACCTTTGGCGCGACGCCCGGCAAGGCGCTGCTGCGGCTGCATGTGGTGTTGCTGGATGGCGGGCGCCCCGGCTTCGGCGCGATTCTGATGCGCAACGTGCTACGGCTGGTAGACGCGCTGCCATTCTTCTATCTGGTGGGTGGCCTGGTGGCCGAGAGCACCGTGCATGAGCAGCGCGTCGGCGACATCGTCGCCCGCACCACCGTCGTCCCACGCACACATCTGGATGAGCTGCCGGGTCGTCTGCGCCTCAAGCTGCTGCTAACGACGCTGGTTCTGGCCGCGCTGATTGCCGTGGGCGTGGCCTACCAGTATTTCGCGCGGGCGCCGCTCATCCTGCAGAGTTGGGCTAACGCCAACAATAGTTATCAAGGCCCCACGACCGCGCCCACCACCTCGCTCTGCGCGCCCATGCCTGAATGGCCCGACGACGCAGGAGCCAGCGGGCCACGGCCCATCGTCGCGTGGGCGCTGGGCGCGCCGCAGTGGAGCGACGGCGAGATGACCTATCCCTTCCGCGAGCAGCTCTGGAATAGCGCCACCGACCAATTCCAGCCACCCGCCAGCCCGCGGCAGGTCGCTCTGGCGGATCTCGGCTCCGGGCCAGATGTCTACAGCGGG
>DATAED010000423.1:0-8780 GCA_036258195.1 Ktedonobacterales bacterium | reverse complement strand
CTTCATGGCGAACATCGCCCGTCTGGCCGCATCGCGGTCGGAGACTGAAGCAGACGAAGCGTGAAGCAAGCGGGAGGCAAAAAGGGAGCATGACGCCACCGCAGAAAGCGCCCACTCAGTTTGGGCCGCGCGCGAGTCGCCTCGCGCTGATCGTGGGCTTTGGCGCTCTGGCCATCGTGCTGACGGCAGCGGTGGGAGGCATCTGGAGCGCGCTGCTTACTGTTAACCTGGCGACCAGCCCTGCGATCCCCTGGGCGGTCGCCGTCATGGCCTTGCTCTTGTGGCTGATGTGGCGCTATCTCGGCGGCGCAGGGTGGCCGCGCAGCACAGCGGAGGCGCGGCGTCGGCGCCTGCGAGCACGACGTACGCCGCGTCGGGTCTTTCTATCAGCCGTCGGAGCGGGTGTGCTGGCGATCGTGGCCCTCGCTGGGTTGTGGTTCGTCTTGTTCCAGCTCGCACACCTGTCCCCCACGCGGGCGCTGCCGGGCTTCTCCACGTATCCCCTGATCACCGTCACCCTCGTGCTGGTGATGGCTTCACTCGTCGGCGCGGTTACCGAGGAGGCAGCCTTCAGAGGGTACTTTCAAGGCGCCCTGGAAGGAACTGTCGGAGGTGTGGGCGCCATCCTCATCACAGCCCTCGTGATGGCGCCGGAGCATGCGCTGACCCAGGGATTCGTCTGGCCAACCCTGCTCTTCTACGCCCTCGTGGACGTGATGCTGGGCGCAACCGCCCTCCTCGCGCAGTCCATCCTGCCAGGCATTGTGACGCACGCCATCGGCCTGCTGGCCTTCTTCACCCTCGTGTGGCCGACAGACGTGATCCGCCAAATCGCCGGGCATGGCACGACGGAGCTCTGGTTCTGGATCCATGTCGCGCAGACACTGGTCTTCGCTGTGTTGGCCATTCTTGCCTTCATCCACCTCGCCAGCATCCAACGACTGGCGAGCGCAAAGTACAGGACAACTGCAGAATAGCCTTCCGCTTGCGTACGAGGTACCCATGGGCTGCATGGCCCACGGTCACGACGCTGCGGATGCGCCTGTCTGCGCTCCCACGACGCCCGCCGATAATGAGCAGTGATTGAGCCATAGTGGCCTCTCACTTGCATGCCCTCTCTGCATGCGCTACGCTGAAGCGCGTAGCGACGGGCGAGACGTCTGGCATGCGACGCCGGGCGTGAGGAGGAGACATTGGCTGATATCATGATGCAGGATGAGCGCAGTCGCTCAGACGATGAGCGGGCGCTGATCGAGGCTGCCAATATGGATCCGACCATCCGCACGCCCGCCAGCCACGCGCCCGCTGTGGCTGCGAAGAGCTACTATGACACGCGCTGGCCGCTGGTCAACCGCGCGCTGGCGCTGACCGAGCAGGTGACGCACGGCAAGGCTGGCGTCATCCAGCGCGCCTTCACCTATCTGATCATCGGCGGCACGGCGGCGGTCGTTAATCTGGGAATCCTGGCGATCTTCTTCCACTTCGGCTCGGCCAACGTCCTGTGGTATCTGGTGCTGGCGAATGTCGTGGCCTATGAGCTCTCCATCATGGCCAACTTCATCCCCAACGACTACTTCACCTTTCGCCATCTGGCGGGCCACAATCGCTCGTGGTGGGCGCGCTGCTTGCGCTTCCACATCACCAGCCTCAGCGGCGTGGCCGTGACCTCGATCCTCTTCGCGCTCTTCTTCCATCTGATGGGCCAGCAGGCGCACCTGGCGCTGGTGGCGCAGGCCATCGCCATCATCATCGCCACGTTCTACAACTTCACGGTGCACCACCTCTTCACCTATCGCCACCAATAAAGATGCTCTCGGCCTTGAAAGGCCGGAGCACGCGGGCGCGGCTTAAAAGCCGCAGCGCCTGCCTATGGCGGCGCGCAGAGAGGGCTTTCAAGCCCCAGCGCGCCGTGCGTCGGCCTTTTAAGGCCGCGTCCCACCTCACCGCCGCTACGCAGCCCTTGCGCGCACGCGCCACAGCGTGATAACATGGCACGTTGGAGCGGCGAACGCTCGTTATGGATGAGCCAGCACCGGGGCGAGGGAGCATGCGACTCGAAGATTTGGGCGAGTTTCCGCTGATCGAGCGGCTGACCGCCGGGCTGGAGTCGCGCGCCGATGTCGCTCTGGGGATCGGCGATGACGCCGCCGCGCTCGATCTGGGCGCCGACCAGCTCTTGCTGGCGACCTGCGATGCGCAGGTTGAGGGCACGCACTTTCTGCCCAGTGTCGCCACGCCCGAGGAGATTGGCCACAAGGCGCTGGCGGTCAACCTCAGCGACATCGCCGCGATGGGTGGCGAGCCGCTGTGGGCGCTGGTCTCACTGCTCGCGCCGCCCGACCTCGATGTGGCCATGCTCGACGGCGTTTACTCTGGCATGCGCGCGCTGGCGCGGCAGTTCAATGTCGCGCTGGTCGGCGGCAATATCTCCTCTACTCCCGGCCCGCTCACCCTCGACATCACCGCGCTGGGGCGGGTCGCTCGCGACCGTCTGCTGACCCGCGCAGGCGCGCGTCCCGGCGACCGCCTGCTGGTGACGGGCCGCCTGGGCGCGGCGGTGACGGCGCTGCTAGCCTACACCGATGCCGACCACGCCGCGCTGCCCGCCGAGGCCGCCGCCGCGCTGGGCGAGGCGCGCCGCGCCATGGTGACGCCGCAGCCCCGCGTGCGCGAGGGGCAGGCGCTGGCCGCCACCGGACAGGTCACCGCCATGCTCGACATCAGCGATGGACTGGCGGGCGATCTGGGACACCTCTGTCAGCGCAGCGGCGTCGGCGCGCTGGTCGAGCTGGCGGCGCTGCCAGTGGACGGCGCCACCCGCACGCTGGCGCAGGCGCTGGGGCGCGATCCTCTGGGCATCGCGCTGACCAGCGGCGACGACTATGAATTGCTCTTCACGACGCGGCCCGGCGGTGTCACGGCGGCGCTGGAGGCCGTGCGCGCGGTGGGCGGCGTCGCGACGGTCATCGGCGAGATTACCGATGTGGCAAGCGGATTGCGTGTACGCGCGCAAAATGGCAAGCAGCTTGCGTTGGAGGCGCGCGGGTGGGATCACCTGCGACCGCACACGACGCCAGCGGATGAGCCGCCCGACGTTGGCGCTCCCTGATGTGAGCAGAGCGCGCCGGGCAGGCCGGGCAGACCGAACGGATGCGGCGCGACGACGTTGTAGTAGAGCAAGATATCCTGTGTATGCGCGATCTACGCAGAGCTTGCCGACGCACAGAATGAGGCGTAAATGAGGCGTAGCACATGGCGCAGACGGTAGGGCCGACGGAAGATCTCCCTGAGGCGATTGGCAGATTGGCCAGTGATACCACCGAGATGGGCATCGTCGTATGCGATGCGTTTCGCTACTCCTGCGCTGGCCTCTTCGTGCCAGAACCAGAGTCTGCGCGCTTCGCCATCGAGTCGGCGGGCTGGGCCGTAACGGCGCGCGCCGTGCTCGACCGGCGAGTGCGCGATGTCATCCAGCGCTACGTTCCCATCGGCGATGACATGCGCCGCATCGCCGAGCTGCGTCAGGCCGTCAGCGAATACAGCCGCATCGCCGACCTCTCCGGTCACATCGCCGATTGGTCGCTCGTGCTGGCGGGGCAGGGCGATGAACTGCTGCAACGCTACGCTCCGGACGCCCCTGATATCCTTGGCATGCTGATCTCTTTGGTCTACCAGCAGATGCGCGGCGCCTTCCTCGTGACGGCGGCGCGCAACCTGGAGCAGGCACAGGTGCTCGTACAGCGTGACGAGGAGGTACAGGAGTTCAGCGCCGCCCTGCTGGTGCGGCTGCAATACGCCATCAAGCAGGAGCCATTCGCGGCGCTGCCCCTCCAGCGGCTCGTGATGATCGCCACCAACATACGCGAGGTGAACGCCTCAGTCGTGGCGATCTGCAAGGGCGTCCTGCCCGCCAGCGCCGTCCTGTCTCCGCCGCCTGTCTATTAGCTCGCCAGCGCTGGCAAAGGCGGGCGGCAGACATCACACGGGATGTACCCCGCCGCGACGGCCTCCTCTTCGCCGGCGAAGGTGACGACCTGCTCCGGCGCGATGCTCCGGGCGAAGTGGCACGAAGGATAGCAGTAGGAGTCGCCGCTGGCGCTGCTCACATAGCGCACACCAGACGCTGCCAGCGACTCGATCTGCGCAACGTTCAGCCCCTCGGCCTGCAGGATGATCCGCTTCGACTCCGGGCCGCCCATGCCATAGGCGCCCAGGTGTCCATCGGCGCGCACGACCCGATGGCACGGGATGAAGACTGGCACAGGATTGCGCGCCATCGCCGTGCCGACCGCACGCACAGCAGCAGGATGGCCGATCTCGCGCGCGACCCAGCTATATGGACGCACCTCGCCATAGGGAATCTCGCGCGCCTTCAGCAGCGCCGCCTGCATGAACGGCGTCTGCCCGCGCAGATCGAACGTCAGCGGAGCGCGGCGGTCGCCCGCCAGCCACTCCCGCAGCGCCTGCTCCATCCGGCGCGGTGGCTCGGTCTCCAGAAAGACACGCCGCCCCAGCAGCGCATACGCCTCCACCTCGAACTCGCCATTGGTCGAGGCGCGCCGTGCGACCGAGAGGCCGCGCTCATTCCACGCGACGTAGACCAGACCCAGCGGCGTCTCGATGGTCAGATACGAATCCGCCAGCCCGACGCGCGTCAGCGTGCCGCTGACACAGGTGGAGGGCGCAGGCGTCTGGCCAAGCGCGCGAAGATCACCCAGCAGATCGCGCGCTGCCGAGAGGCCATCCACGCGCGGACGAAGGTTACTCATGATTATGCCTCCTGCGCTGCGGCCACGCGCTCGCGTTCGAGCGTCTTGCGCAAGCGCGCCACGCCACGGCTGGCGTGCGATTTGACGGTGCCGACCGGCTCGCCCACGACCTCGGCGATGGCGGCGTATTGCATGCCCTCGATGTGCCGCAGGATGACGACGACACGCTGCGCCTCGGGCAGCGTCAGCAGCAGCGCGGCCAGCTCGTCGAGCCGCTCCTGGCGCTCCAGTGCGGCGCCCGGCGCGCCCAGTGGATCATCATCGGCGATGCGCTCGGCGGCGGCGGAGAAGCTCTGGCCGTCGGCGCCTGCGCCCGCATCCAGCGAGAGCGCTGGATTGCGCCGCGCCGAGCGAGCGCGGTTGCGCGCCAGATTGGCCGCAATCTGGAAGAGCCACGGCCGCACCCGCAACGCGCGGCGGCGCTCTGGCTCGTAGCCCTCCAGCGCCCGCCAGGCTTGCACCAGCGTTTCCTCCGCCAGCTCCTCCGCGTCACGCGAGCGGCCTGTCATGCGCAGGCTGAAGGCGTAGAGCCGCTGGCTCCAGCCGCACACCAGCGACTCGAAGGCGCTATCCAGGTTGTCCGCGAGCGCGGCGGCCAGCGCCACATCGCTCAGCATCAACTCCTCCTGCCGCCCTGCCAGCGGCGGCGCGTGGCTGCTCCGCCGCGTGGGGCGGCGTGTCAAGGGCGCGCTCATCGCCTGCTCCCGGCGGTTGCGGGCCGCTCGCCAGAGGGCGTCTCATTGGCCAGCGCTCGGTCGGCGCGTCGCGCGCGGCTCGCCAGGCGCGGCAGCCGGACGCCCATCACCAGCAGCACGCCGATGAAGATGATCGCCATGCCAACGACGACGCCCGCTGTGATCTGCTCACTCAGAAAGATGGCGCTCCAGATGATGCCAAAGACCGGCGTGATGAAGGTCACGCTGAGTGTCGGCACGGCTCCGATGCTGCCGATCAGATAGAAGTAGAGCAGGAAGGCGACCGAGGTGCAGCCAATCGCCAGCGCCACCACCGCCCAGGCCACGCCCAGCGTCACATGCGTCCACGGCGCGGAGGTCGCGGCGATGGGCAGGGCGAGAGGAGCCAGCGCCACCGCCGCGCCGAGCTGCTGCCCGGTGGCGCTGGCCAGCGGCGGCACGCCTGCGAAGGCGCGCCTGGCGAAGTTGCCCGCGATGCCATAGGAGAAGGCGGCTGTGAGCGAAGCGCCCACCGCCAGCGCCGTCGTCAGCGACCACGGCAGCGCGCTCCAGCCCGTCACCACGGCGACGCCCACCAGCCCGATGAGCAGTCCCACGCCCTTCTTGACCGTCAGTCGATCACGCAGCCAGACGGCGGCCACCAGCGCGCCAAAGAGCGGCGTGGTAGCGTTCAGGATGGCGGCCAGGCCAGCGGTCAGATGCAGCTCCGCTGTGCTGATGAGCGTGTAGGGGATGGCGCCCTGCAGCACGCCCATGATCAGGTAGCGCTTCCAGCGGCCACGCAGATCGAGGCTGGCGCGCGTCGCCGCCATGTAGAGCAGCAACGCCGCGCCCGCCAGCACGACGCGCGCCTCGGCCAGCGTTGTCGGGCCGATGGCGCGCGCCCCCACGCGGATGAAGAGGAAGGCGCCGCCCCACAGCGCAGCCAGCGCCAGCAGCGCCCCGAAATCTCGCGCTCTCACCGAGATGTCCTCGCTTCCCTCCTGGGCTGGCGTTTCCCTGCCAGCCCACCGGCGCGCCGGTTGACGCGCCTAGGGGTGAAACACCGCTGCGACATCTGCGGTTGCGCTGGTCGTGACGGATTTTTCAGCGGCAGGCGCGACCCGCCGCACGCTAACCAGATTGCTGTGGAAGGTGCTCTGGCCAGCCAGATCAGCAAGCGCGTCGGAGGTGGTCGAGTTGATGTTGCGGCCATCGGCGTTGAGGCTGGGCCAGCGCCCCTTGGGCGAGACGGCCACGCCGCGCTGGGTCGTGTTGGAGATGACCGCGCGCGCGTGGCACCAGCCCCGCGCGTTGCGCAGCTCCACCAGATCGCCCGGCGCGATGCCGCGCTCCCGCGCATCCTCGGCGTTCAGCTCGATGAACGGCTCGCCCTCGCGCTTGAGCAGGCTCGGCACATTGGCCATGCTGCTGGAGACGAAGTGGTGGGCGGCGCCAGAGATCAGCGCCAGGCGGTCATCTTCGCCCGCCGCGCGGCGCTCGGCCCAGCCCGCATACTCGGCGGGCGGCGCGTAGTCGGGCAGCGGGTCGATCCCCTCGGCGGCCAGGCGCTCGCAGCGCAGCTCCACCTTGCCAGAGGGCGTTGGGAAGCGCAGATCGCCGAAAGGAATCGTCTGGCCGGGCGCGAAGTTCAGCGGCACGTAGCTCTCGGCCTTCAGCCGCTCCAGCGTGATGCCCTCCAGCAGCGAATTGGTCGCGCGAGTGGCGTCCAGCACCTCGGCGATGACCTCGTCGGCCTCCTGCCGCAGCCACGGCTCATCGTAGCCCATGCCCGCCGCCAGCAGCCGCATGACATCCCAGTTGCTCTTCGCCTCGCCCAGCGGCGCGATGGCCGGAGCATTGTAGGTCAGGAAGGTCTGACCGTAGGCTTTGTGCAGATCGGTGTGTTCGAGCTGGCTGGTGGCGGGCAGCACGATGTCGGCCTCGCGCGCCGTGTCGGTCATGAACAGCTCGTGCGAGACGGTGAAGAGGTCGTCGCGGCGCAGGCCCGCCAGCACGCGCTGCGTATTGGGCGTGGAGGCGGCGGGATTGGCGCAGTAGACGTAGAGCGACATGATGGGCGGGTCGCTCACCTCACCACTCAGCGACGCGCCGAGCCGGTTGATGTTGAGCTCGCGCGGCTCTGGCGGACACTCGCTGGCGTGGCCGACCGCCTCGGCGTCCCAGTGGATGTAGCCGCTGGTGCTGTAGGCCAGCCCACCGCCGCGCTTGCCGATCTGCCCGGTGATGGCGCTGAGGCAGGCCAGCGCGCGCGCCGTCTGCCCACCATTGCCGTGTCGCTGCACGCCATCGGCGAATTTCAGCACGGAGGGCTGCGTCGTCCCGATGCGCCGCCCCAGCGCGATGATCGTCTCGGCTGGCACGCCAGTGATGCCGGCCACGCGCTCCGGCGGATACTGCGCCGCACGGTCGCGCAGGTCGCGCCAGCCGACGCTATTGGCCTCCAGCCAGGCTTCGTCGTGCAAGTCTGCGCTGAAGATGACGTGCATCAGCCCCAGCGCCAGCGCGGCGTCGGTGGCGGGCAGCGGCTGGATGTGCTCATTGGCCGAGCGCGCGGTGAGCGTGCGGCGCGGGTCGATCACCACGACATAGGAGCCGTTACGCTGCGCCTCGCGCAGGAAGGGCATATAGTGCGGCCCCGTGCTGGCGGGATTATTGCCCCAGATGATGATGAGCTTGCTGGCGCTCAGGTCGCGCATGTCGAGGCCCCAGCGGTCGCCCAGCGTGGCGGAGACGGCGCGCTCGGCGGCGGCCCCGCAGATAGCCTCGCTCAGCAGCGCGCTGGCGCCCATGCGATTCCACAGCCGCTCGTCGCAGACGCCAAGCTGCACGAGGCCCAACGTGCCGCTGTAGGAGTACGGCAGGATGGCCGCCGCGCCATACTCCGCGATGATGGCCTTCCAGCGGTCGGTGATCTCGCCGATAGCCTCATCCCAGGAGATGCGCCGCCACTCGGCTGGCTGGCCCTTGGGGCCGACGCGCCGCAGCGGATAGAGCAGGCGGTCGGGATGATAGACGCGTTCCAGATAGGGGCGCACCTTGGCGCAGAGCCAGCCCTGGGTGATGGGATGCTCAGCGGCGCCGCCAAAGCTGACGGCGCGGCCATCGCGCACCTCGGTGACGGTGGCGCAGGTATCGGGGCAGTCGTGCGGGCAGGCCCCGCGCACGATGCGCAGGCTCTTGTCGCCGATCCCCTCGTTCCCGGTGGCCCCGTTGGTCGCTGGCTGCGTGGCGGTCATGGCTGCTCCTCTGTCTCGCACTGGAATGATCCATAGGAGGCATGGTACGCCGCGCCACGCCACGCGGCAAGGGCCAA
>DATAED010000422.1:0-15504 GCA_036258195.1 Ktedonobacterales bacterium | reverse complement strand
GCTGACGGTGCGCTCGCTCTCGACATCGCCCGTATTCAGCGTCGTCTTCGGCTCCAGCAGGATCACCTGCGCCTCCTCCTCGGCCACCGGGCAATGCTCCACGCCACGCGGGATGATGACGAACTCGCCCGCCGCGAGCGTCACGTCGCCGTCGCGCAGCTTGATGGTGAGGCGGCCTTTGATCACCAGGAACAGTTCGTCCTCCGTCTCGTGCTGATGCCAGACGAACTCGCCCTGCACTTTCACCAGCTTCAGGTACGAGCCGTTCAGCTCCCCTGCGATCTTCGGACTCCACTGGTCGCTGAACTGGCTGAACTTCTGAGCAAGGTTGACAACCTCGATAGCCATGCATCTCTCCTCGATCTCTCACACGCCCATACCAGTGATACAACACCGCTGGCGCGCGAGGAAACGCAAAAGCCCCCTCTCTTGTGGGAGAGGGGGTTGGGGGTGAGGTCGTTCACGGCTGGATCGGCAGGCCATCCTTCACGATGAAGACGAAATCGTAGTAGGGGCCGGTCGTGGAGCCGAGCGGCTGCCGCACCCACAGCCAGCTCCACAGCCGCGAGGCCGCCCGCCCGGCGTCGAATGTCGCGTTGGGCGGCGGATTCGCGCCATAGCTGAGCCACGGGCCAAGTCCCTTGCCATAGAAGGCGTAATCCACGTTGGACGGGCACTTGGTTCCTGGATGGATCTGACACGCCAGTTGCGGCTTATACGACTCATCGAACCACGAGCGCAGCGCGTACTCTTGCTCGTGATACCCCGTCGGGTGCGCCTGCATGAAGGTCTGCGCATCGCTGGGGTACAGGATCAGCACGTCGGCGTTGAGCGTCTGTAGGTTGGTCGGGTCGAAGGTGACGTAGGTGTTGGGGTGTGGCTGCATCCAGTAGTCGCGCAGGTACCAGTAGAATGGCCACTCTTCGCCTGAGCCCACCACCACGCTGAGCTGATGTCGCCCGCCGTAGAGCTTCTGGTCGGCCTGGTTGATCTTGGCCATCACCGTATCGACATCCGGCGTGGTCTGCACGTAGATCATCATCTCCAGCGGGCCGTTGGCGGGGTCTTTGTAGGTAAGCAGATACATGCTGTGCACCATCGGAATCAGCAGCAGCACGCCAAGCGCGGCGGAGGCCAGCGCGCCCGCCGAGCGCCAGCTCAGCCGTGGTCTCGCCGCGCCGCTGGCCAGCGCGTCGGTCAGCTCACGCGCCGCCGCCCAGCCACGCTGCGCCGCCATCGCCAGCATCATGCCCGCCAGCAGCATCAGCGGCAGCAGGATGTGGATCACCAGCCACGGCATCTTCTCGCCCGCCCAGGAGTAGATGCCCAGCGAGCCGAGGAACCACCACACCAGGAACATGCGGAAGCGCGTGGGCCGGAACAGGCAGTACACCACGCCGGCCAGCCCGAAGACCACCGCCAACTGCTCATACAGCGGGATCAGCAGGAAGTAGTAATAGATGGGCTGAGCGCCACGCGCCACGTCCTGTTGCTGCAGCCAGTAGTACAGTCCCTGCCAGACGCCCTTGCCGATGCCATCCACGAAGCCCTGACCCAGCGAGCGCCCGACGTTCGGGAACTCCCAGTACAGCCCCGCGAAGATCATCCACCCGACGACAAACGCCACGAACCACTGCGTCCAGGGGATGCCCAGCAGCAGCCGCAGGAAGGGCTGCCGCTCTGGGTCGGCGCGGTCGCGCAGCGCGCGGATGGCGCGCCCCGGCGCCGAGACGACGCGATCCACGCGATCTACCCACGTCTCCGCTGGCGCCGCCTCGAACGCATCCAGCTCGGAGTCGCCATCGGTGGCATCGAAGGGGTCGTGCGTCTGTGGCAGGCTGGCGAACTGCTCCTCGCGCTCATACAGCGCGTTCTCGCGCGTGATCTGCCAGAGCAGCGACAGGATGACCAGCGCCGCCAGCGCAATGCTGACGTAGAGCAGCACGAGCACGGTGCGCTGCTCCAGCGTCGCCACCTGCGCGTCTGCGATCTTGGTGTGTGTCTGGATGAAGGCGCCGAGCGACTTCATGGTGTGCAGCCCCCAGGCCGCCGCCGCCGCGCCTACGCCCGCCAGCGCCAGCAGCGCGACCACCCGCCCCAGCAGCAGCCGCTTGCTCGCGCCGAATCCAGCGGGCAGCAGGCGGGCAAGCGGGCCGGGGAGCGTGCGCTCGGGCAGTGGCTCGCGCGTGGCGTCCAGATTGGCGGGGAGCAGCCGCGCCAGCGGATAGGCCAGCTCCCACGCCAGCAGCGCCGCCAGGAAGGCGCCGAAGATGGCGACGGTCAGGTAGACGCCCTCGAAGGTCGCGTAGGCGAAGACCAGGCTGGCCGCCGTCAGCGCCAGCCACACCATCTTGCGCGAGCTGGCGAATCGTACCGCGCAGACCACCAGCGCGAACATGAAGAAGTTGAAGTAGATGTCCTCGCGCAGGAAGCGCGAGAAGTAGACGAACGAGGGCGAGACGGCCAGCAGCAGCGCGCCCATCAACGCGCCCAGCCGCCCCAGCTCGCGCCGCAGACCGATCGGCAGCGCGACGATACCCAGCCCAAACAGAGCCGGAACGATGCGCGCGGTGGCGTCGTTGATCCACGGGTTATTGCCGGGACTGCTGACGTGGAAGAGATTCTGCGCCGCGATGATCAGCGCGAACATCAGCCCCTCGGCGTGGAACTGGAATGGCCCGTGTAGCAGCGGATCATAGGTGTAGGATGAAGGATCCTGCGCGAAGAGCAGCGAATAGAAGGCGTGCATGCTCTCATCGTGATGCAGCGGCTTGGCGCCGAGCTCCCAGAAGCGCAGCAGCGCCGCCACTACCAGCACAGCCACCCAGGCCCACTGCTCGGGGCTGCGGCTGCGCAGATAGCTCCAGAGCTTGAGGGGCAGCGTGCGCAGCCATGCCAGCAGCACCGCCAGCGTCTCGCCCGCCGATGGGCCTGCCAGCGTCGTCGTCTCGGGCGCGTCATCGCTGGCGGGCTGCGCAGACTCCGGGCGCGCCGGCGCCGTGGTCGCCAGTGGCCCCTGCGGCGCGGCGAAGGCGAGCGCAGGCTGATCCTTCCAGCCGTGCAGCGCAGAGGTCTCGCGAGCCTGCTGACTGCGCGGCTTCTGGCGTTTCTGATGACGGCGAGCGCTCATGGCTCTAGACTCCCATCCTGTATCGTCACATGACGCATATCGTGACATAGGTCGTGACGCAGGCGCTGCGGGCGTTATCCCTGTGGCGCCCCTGGAACCGCATAGATCGTCACTCCCGCCTGCGAATAGACGAGCTTGAGAAAACTGGCAAAGTGATCCACATCCGGGCCGTAGGTCTGGCGTTCGGCGGCGCCGACGTAGACATAGCTGACACGGTAGCTGTGGAGCAGCGAGAGGACAAACGCACCGTTGTCGTTGGTGTAGATCAGCTTGACGGCGTTGAGGCGCTCGCCCAGCACATTGGCGCGTCCCGGCTGGGCCAGCCAGTTGTAGCGCCACTGCTCCTCATGCCCACCCCAGCCGATCAGCGTGGGCAGGCCGGTAAAGGTCGACACGCGCCCCAGATGCGTGTACTCGTTGTAGAGCGCCGCCTCGACGATGATCGGGTCGCCGCTGACGTGCGTATTCAGCCAGTCGATGGCCTGCGCGTCCCCCGCATTCATGGAATCTTGCGCCATGTAGGCGGTTCCGTCAAGTGAGCGTGGCGCGCTGAGATTCTGCGAGCGCGCCGCCACCGCCATCGTCGGATAGATCATCGCCGCCAGCAGCAGCCAGACGAAAACCACGCTCCACATGCCCGCGCCGCCGAGCGCCAGCAGGCGCGCCACGCCGCCAGCGGGTGGCCGCAGCCCATCAGAGAGCGCCGCTGACGGTCTGGAGTCTCGCGCGCCCAACGGCGAACGCTCCACGGTCGAGGTAGTATCGGGCAGGCTATCATCCGCTGCGTCCGCGCCCACGGCGCCAGCCAGCGCCAGCGCCGCGACTGGCTCATCGGCCTCCTGCATGGCTGGCTGCATGGCTGGCTGCATGGCTGGCTGCGTGGCCACAGCCTCAGCAGCGACTCCGCCGCCCACCAGCAGCGCCACCACCACATTTGCCGCGCGCCCGACCGCCGCCAGCAGCCACACCAGCAGCGGCCCCGATGCGATGCCCAGCAGCAGCCAGACCTGATAGTAGAACTTGAAGACGGTGTTCATGCGGAAGGTGGGCGCCAGCGCCCCGAACGGCCCGCCTGCGAAGACATCGCGCAGGAAGAGCACTTCGCACAGCCCGATCAGCCCCGCCGACACGCCCACCAGCAGCATGCACATGATGTCGGCGCGGCTGGCGCGCTCCGACGTGAACGTCTCGGCGCCGGTGAAGAGCGTGTGCAGGTCGGTCCACCAGATGATCAGCGCGGCGCACAGCGCGATCACCAGCAGCGACCAGAACAGCGTCCACGCGACGCTCTGGCGGGTCAGCCACGTGAAAAGGGCCAGGATCAGCAGCGGGGTCGCCGCCAGCGCTACGCTGGGGATGCGCGCCACGCCCCGCGTCAGCCGCGCCTGCGTATCGGGCGCGAAACTGCGGAAGAGGTCCGGCGCCACGACCCGCGCCAGCCACGGCCCCAGCCGCAGCGCCAGATACGACAGCGCCAGGAAGGCGGGCAGCGCGAAGATGTCCCAGACGTAATTCACGGGTGTGCGCGCATCGCCGGGAACCAGCCCGATGCCCTCCGATGGCGAGGAAAAGGTGAGGTAGAAGGGCAGATAGAGCAGGAAGACCAGCGCCACCAGCGCCACGATACAGCGCGCCAGGTTGGCCAGCAGCGCGCGCGAGAAGATGCGCTCGTGCGCCAGCCACTGCTGGATCGCCAGCGCCAGCAGCGCCAGCCCCAGATAGGTCGGCAGATCCCAGCCGTTGATGACGTACAGCCCGCCCAGCGTCACCGCGCTAACGAGCAGCCCCAGCGGCCACAGCGCCGCGCCAAACAGCGCCAGCCCACGCTCGCGCGCCAGCAGCAGATTGAAGCCCAGCCCCACCGCCAGCGCCGCGAAGGGCAGCGCCAGCACATGCGCGTGCACATCAGCCAGGATGAAGCTGAAGGCCGGGAACTCGTTGATGGTATTGGGCGAGACACGCGAGGGCGACCACCAGTCGTAGGTTGGCCACAGCTCGCGGTGCGACCACCACGACCAGATGGAGCCGTGCAGCGCGGGGTCGGCGGCGACCGCCCTGGCGGCGTCCTGCGCCCAGATCTGCGCGCCGTTGAAGTCGCCCGCGATCAGCGTCAGGATGATGGAGAGCGCGCCCGCCAGCGCCGCCGGAGCCAGCGCACGCTGTGGGCCACGCGCCACCGCGACCAGATTGGTTGCCACGCCGTAGACGGCCACCGCCGCCAGCGCGAAGATCAGCCCGATGGCCAGATTGAAGGCCAGCGACGGCGCGGTACCCAGCAGCTTGGCGATCAGCGCCATCAGGTAGTGGCCGAAGTAGTAGTAGTTGATGCTGTAGCCGCTCAGCCAGGGGTCGGGCGGCGGCAGATGCGGCGCCCGCCAGATGGCGGAGAGGAACGCCTCATCCATGAACTTCTCGGTATCGACCACGCCCGGCGTGAAGGAGTGTACCCAGATCATCAGGGCGAAGGCCAGCGCGAAGATGGCCTCGGTCAGCGCCAGATAATCCCACGAGTCGCGCACGAGGGTCAGCAGCGCCTCGCGCGTGGAGCGGACGTAGACCAGCAGCGCCACGTTGCCAGCGGCGAAGACGACCAGTGTGCCAATCAGCCAGGCGCGATTGAAGGGCAGCGCGTGGACGACCGAGAGCGGGAACCAGACCAGCCAGCCCAGCGCCAGCAGGCTGAGCGGCTTGCTCAGCGCCCAGCCACGGTCGGGCAGCCGACGCAGCACGGTCGCCGCTAGCGGCGCGCCGATCAGCCCCAGCGCCTCGATGAAGATCCACCACGCTACGACGCCGCTCATGAGCCTACCACCTGAAAGACGGTCGTCGATCCGTCCCTGAACACCGGGCGCAGGACACCCGCGCTGACAAGCTGCGTGAACTTGGCCAGCCCATCCGCGGGCAGCGCCTGGCACTGACCAGCGCTGTTGGCCGTGTAGCAGGTCAGCTCCATTCGCCCCAGATAGACATAACCCACATGATAGTCCTTCAGGAACGACTGCGCGACCGCCGGATCTGCTGTAGCGTAGAAATTCGTCACCTGAGCCTGCCTGGCCCAGACTTGATCGGGATAGCGCTGCTGCGACTCATGGTTGCCCCAGCCCAGCACGTCGGGCAGGCCGGTGTAGATGGAGACGCGGCTGTACCACAGGTACGGGCTGCCGCTGGCCTCCACGATGGTCGGCGCGCCCGCGACGTGGGCGTTGATCCAGTTGATGGCGGCGTAGTCCTCAGGGTACCAGCCGCGCATGTAGGCCATGCCGTCCAGAGAGAGGCCCTGCGGCTGCACGCCGCCCGGTGGCGGCTGTACCTGCGCCCAGATCGTCGGATCAGAGACGCGCGCCCGCGTGCCCTGCACATCGTAGATCAGCGAGCCACCCAGCAGTAGCGCCAGCGCGAAGGCCCACAGCAGGCGCGGCGCGACGCCAGCGGGGAACGCGTGCAGCGCGGCGCCCGGCTCCGACTCCCACAGCTCCTCGGAATGCGGGCGCGCGGCCAGCAGCGACGGCAGATCGAGCGCGCGGCGTATCAGATAGGTGAAGGCCAGCGCGCCGCCCAGCGAGAAGCAGACCCACACCTGATAGTAGAACTTGAAGACGGTGTTCATGCGCTCCCAGTCAGAGTTATCGAGGAAGTCGCGCACGTAGACCAGCTCGACGCCGAACGCAATCGCCAGCCCCAGCGCGATCAGCGTGTAGGTCATCAGGCGGGCAGGCGAATGGCGCAGATCGAAGCCGAGGTAGAGCGTCAGCGCCAGCAGCAGCGCCAGCGCCACCTTCACGCTCAGGAAGAAGGCCAGCGCCGCCGCCGCCAGCACGCCCGTCACCACCACGTAGAGCGCCACCGGCTCCAGCAGGAAGAAGTCGCCATAGGCTGCCAGGGCTAGGCCCATGTCGCGCCGCAGCCGGTCGCACAGCTCGACCGCCAGGAAGCTGACGATCAGGAACAGCCAGATGCCGAAGAGGATGAAGAACTGATTCGGGTCGGTGGGCGTGTGGACTGGCCCAATGCCCGAGTAGAGATTCTGGAAGGTGGCGTGGAATGGCAGATAGAGCGCGTAGGTCGCCGCCAGCGTCACGCCCGCCTCCAGCGCGAAGCTGCGCACCGTCGGCCAGGTCAGCGCGGCGCGCGCCTCGGCCCAGCGCGCTCGCGTGCCGAAGGGCAGCCGCCGCAGCGCCAGCGCCGCCACTACCAGCAGCGCGCAGTAGGGCAGATCCCACGTATTCACCAGCCAGGTCGCGCCGAGCGCCAGCGCCGCTATCGCCAGCGTTGGCGCCGCCGCCCGCAGCCGCCCGCCATCGCGCCGCGCCCGCGCCAGCAACGAGGCCGCCAGCCCCACGATCAACACGACGATGGGCAGGTCAATCAGGTGGGCGTGCAGATCGGCATAGAGGAAGCTCCAGAACGGGAACTCGTTGATGGTGTAGGGGATGACGCGGCTGCTGGCCCAGTAGTCGAACGGCGCCGGGAGCTGCCCCGCATGGATGGCCAGCAGGTTGTTGAAGGTCTGGGTAACGCCGTCAAGATTGCTGATGACGACCAGCGCCACGCCGCCCGCCAGCCCGGCCCACCAGCGCCGCGTCAGCCCCGCGACCAGCGAGAACGCGCCGGAGAAGCAGATGGCGAAGAGCAGCGGGATGATCAGGTTGAAGGCAGTGGTGGTCGCCACGCCTGTCAGCTTGATGAGGAAGGCGGCGAGATACTGCCCGTAGTAGTAGTAGTTGATGGCGCCGCCCGCGAACCACGGGTCGAGCGGCGGCATATAGCGGCTGCGCAGGATGCCATCGATGAAGGCCAGCTCCATCGGCTTCTCGCCGCCGCGATAGATGTGCCAGAGGTCGGGATCGAGCGCGCGAATCCAGACGAAGACGAGGAACGCCGCCACGAACAGCGCTTCGTTGATGACCAGCAGCCGCCAGCGCGCTCGCACGAAGCGCCACAGATGCTCGCGTCGCCGCCACGCCACCAGCACGCCCGCCAGCGTCACCACGCCAAACACCAGCGCCACCGCCCAGCGATCGAAGGGCAGCAGGCGCAGGCTGGACGGGAACCAGACCAGCCACGCCATCACCAGCAGCCCCAGCAGCTTGCTGAAGCCCCAGCCACGGTCGCGCAGGCCCGGGAAGACGACGAACGCCAGCGGGAAGCTGACCAGCCCCAGCAGCTCCACGATCAGCAGCCACCATGGCAGCGGGAAGCGATTGGCGATGCTGTCGGCGGGGAACTGCGCGCCCAGCGCTGGCGACTGCGCGTCGGCGGCGGCATTCTGCGGCGAGAGGGTCAGCGGCTTCTGGCTGCCTGAGCGCGTCGTCACCTGATCGAAGTCGATGCCCTGTGTCAGCGTCGAAAGCAGCGCGGTCTGCGACATGCCAGCGCCATCGCGCGTGAAGATCCACACGGGCGGGTGGTCGTAGACCGAGAAACTCTCGTCGGCGCCATTGTCGCCATAGGTTAGCGGCCCCAGATGCGGCGACACGCTGAAGGTAGCGGTCAGATGGAAGCCCAGAGCGCCGGAGAAGAGCAGGTGATAGTAGCGGATGGTCATCGGATAGCGGTCGGGCAGCTTGGGGATGGAGCGGATGAGGCGCTGGCTGCTGATGACGACGACATTGGCGGTCGCCAGCGAGGTCGCCAGCGTCACCGCTTTGGCCTGCGTGTCGTCGGCGTAGAGATCGAGGCCGATATTGCCGTAGCGCCCCGGGTCGATCAGCGCGCCCGTCGCCGTGTAGCGCTGGCCATTGGCCGCCGTGCGCGCGGCGGGAACCTGAATCGGCAGCGGATCGTCCCACACCTCGCTGGTGATGACCGCGCCGGTCGGGACGTGGTCGTAGATCCACTCGGAGGCCTGCACGCGCGTATTGGGCGCGCTATAGATGTTGTCCAGCGCCAGAGCATTGAGGGTTGTGGCCAGCAAGATCACCAGCCCCAGCGCCGCGCACGCCAGCCGTGGCCACTGCGCGCCCCACCGCGCCGTCAGCCACTGCGCCGGACGCGATGCGAAGAGGTTGCGGGGGGCATCGGTCGCACGCAGCCGCGCCAGCGACCAGCCCGCCAGCGCCACCAGCGCCCCGGCCCCGCAGATGGCCAGCGGCGCGAAGAGCGGCAGCATGTAGCGCGTGAACTTGGTGTAGGCGTCGCCGATGATGGCGAAATAGGGGATGATCCAGACCAGCAGGATGCCCCAGTCGTCGTCCCAGCGCCGCCAGATGCGGCTGATGGCCCAGCCCACTCCGGCCAGCCCCAGCGCCGCGAGCGGCAAGCCGACGTCATACAGAATCATCTGCTGGAGTTGATAGATGTACGGGGTCGTGCCGGCGAACTGGCGCACGTAGGGATAGTCGAGCTTGCCCTGCGAGAGCGCGGTCTGCTCGCTGACCTGCGCGATGAACGTCTTCCAGTCGATCAGCGCGTAGGGGCTGGTGACGACAAAGGCGATGATGGCGGCGGCGATCATACCGGAGCCTGCCAGGATGGCCGCCTCGGCGCCGCGCCGCCGCCAGACGTAGACGCAGGCCAGCGCCATCGGCGCGAGCAGCGGCGCCGCGCTGACTTTCGACGCGACCGCCAGCGCCAACCCCACGCCTGCCAGCAGTCCGTAGGCCCACACGCGCATCGAGTCGCGCGAGATCAGCTTGCGCGAGGTCAGCGCGGTGATGGGATGCTCGGCGG
The DNA here is from genome assembly GCA_036258195.1 of Ktedonobacterales bacterium. Classification (GTDB taxonomy): domain Bacteria; phylum Chloroflexota; class Ktedonobacteria; order Ktedonobacterales; family JADMIN01; genus JAKAIY01. Next base: position 5,705 of record DATAED010000422.1, on the reverse strand, counting down.
CATGCCGCGCCAGCGCCACGCACGCCCACAGCGTCACCAGGATGAAGAAGACGGTCGGCGTATCGACGGCGTAGTAGTGCGCGACCTGCAGCTCGAAGGGGACGACCGCCACCAGCACCGCCGCCAGCAGCCCGGCCCAGCGCCCCGCCAGCCGCCGCGCGATCAGCCCGGCGAAGATGACGCTGCCAGTGTCGAAGAGCGCCGAGAGCGTTCGCCCGATCAGCGTGTAGTGGTCGAAGTCGTCGAAGACGCCGCCATCGCTGGGATGAAATGCGCCGTGGGTGGCGTGGGTGAGCCAGGTCAGCGCGTGCGCCACGCCCGCCAGCAGATAGAGCGGGAAGGAGCCATAGGCGAAGAAGTGCGGGTTGAGCGGTGAGTTGGGCGAGAAGAACCAGTTCGGCCCGTTGTAGGCCGGATCGCAGCCCCCTGTGCGCGGCTGCCCGGGGAAGTTGAGGCACATGGCGCGGAACACAATCTCGCGCTCATCGGGATGCAGGTGGTTGTTGGCGTCCCAGTTGATGCCGTAGAGACGCAGCCCCAGCGCCACCAGCGCGATGGCCAACAGCAGCCACGGCGTCCAGTCACGGCCAGTGGCCCACACGCGCAGCGCCCGCCAGCCACGCGCGACGGTGGGTCTAGTGGAGGGCGCAGGCGCCTGGCGCTCCGGCGCGTTGACCTGGGCGAGGACATCGTTGGCGTCAGCGGCGCGCTCGTGCGCCTGGGTCAGCGACGCATCGAGCGCAAGCGCAGAGGTGGAGAACGCGGGGCGCGGTTTGCGGTTCTGCCCGTTGGGGCGTTTGCTCACGGCACTCCTCCACCCGCGACACTTGCCATGCTGCTTGTCTTGTTGAGACCAGACGTAGAGACGCGCCAGAATGTTTCCTGCTGGGCCAACTCCATTGCAGGCATATTAACATTGCGTGCCCCAGGGCGCAAAGCGACTGGCGCGGATGGGTGGCCACGACGGCGAGCCGCAACACGCAGCGCCACAAGAGAGTATACTGCGCATGAGCAGACTGGCAGCGTATCGAGCGCGAGCGATGGAGCAGCGACAGATGCGACAGATGCGATGGATTCGGCGACTCGGCATACGAGCGGCGCTGATAGCGCTGGCGACGGTGGTCGCGCTCGGCGCGCTACTCTGGGGGTTCTCCAACCTCCGCACCGACTATCACCTGCGCTCGGCTATCGAGCTTGATGGTGTCGCCATGACAGGCGGCGGCGCAGGCTGGGCGGTTGGCGGGATCGGCGGCAAGCCCAACACCATCCTGATGCGCGCCGACGCTGGCCGCTGGATCATCCTGCCCAAGCCAGCGGGTCTGGACGACATGGCGACGCTGCAAGCGGTGGCGATGGCCTCGCCAGACGACGGCTGGCTCATCGCGCAGAATCCCCTGTGGAAGCACGACCGCTACAACACCTACATCCCCGGCTCGGCGCTGCTGCGCTACCACGACGGCCAGTGGCGCATCGCCAGCCCAGACGTCCCGCATCAGCTCTGGGCGCTGACCATGCGCACGGCGGATGATGGCTGGGCGGTCGGCTCCGACGGCGCCATCATCCACTGGAATGGCGTCGCGTGGTCGCAGACGCTGGTATCCGCTGATCCCCACTCCAGCCCTCCATTCCTGTACGCCATCGCAGCTCCTTCGGCGAGCGAGGCGTGGGCGGCGGGAATGGATGGCGCCATGCTGCGCTGGGATGGCTCGACCTGGCGCGCCGTCGATCTGGCGACGCAACTGACCGCCAACACCTTCCCCTCAACGCCGTTGGACTATGGCCTGCTCAAGCCAACCATCGACGGGCTGGCGATGACGGCGCCCGGGCAGGGCTGGGCAGCGGGCGCTGGCCACACGCCGGATGGGCACGCGGTCGGCGAGATTCTGGTGTGCAGCAACGGCCAGTGGCGCATCGCGCAGACCTTCCCCGGTGTTGTACTGCATGCCATCGCGCTCGATACGCATGGTGGTGGCTGGGCGGTCGGCGACAAGGGCGTCATCCTGCGCTTGCAGGGTGGCCAATGGCGCCAGCAGGACAGCCCAACCCGCGACCCACTGCGCAGCGTCAGCATCGCGCCAGACGGGCAGACATGGGCCGTAGGGCTGGCTGGCCGCCTGCTCCACCTGCAGCATGGCGCCTGGAACCTCGTCGGCGATGTGACATGGTCGCAGGCCGCCAGCGCCAGCTATTCGTAGCCCTGGGCGCGAGTGCGATTCTCAGCAAAGGCACAGCAGAGACACAGGAGGACGTCATATGCCAACCGCTTATCTCGATACCGCCGAGACGCCCGCCGGGCCGCTCGCGCTCGCCGTGAATGAGGATGGCGCGCTGATTCGGACGCAGTTCGTCCATGGTCGCTACCCTACGAGCATCGAGCAGGAGCTGGAGCGCGCGGGCTACACGCTGGCCCGCGATCCGCAGCGCACGACGCGGGCGCGCGAGGCGCTGCTGGCCTATCAGCGCGGCGACGTGCGCGCCTTCGATCCACTGCCGCTGGCCCCGGCGGGAACGGCCTGGCAGCGCGCCGTCTGGCAGGCGCTGACCGAGATCCCCTATGGCGAGACGATCAGCTATGGCGAGCTGGCGGCGCGGCTGGGCAGACCCCAGGCGGCGCGCGCGGTGGGCCACGCTAACGGCTCCAACCCCATCCCGCTGATCGTGCCATGCCACCGCGTCATCGGCGCGGATGGCTCGCTCACCGGCTACGGCGGCGGCCTCGACATCAAGCAGCGGCTGCTGGCGCACGAAGCGCAGGCGGCGCAGGCCACGCAGGCCAGCTAGCGTCTGGCTGGCGCCGTATGCCCGTCTGGGGGTAGAGTGCAGGGAGGCGACCTCACCCCCCAGCCCCCTCTCCAGTGGGAGAGGAGGAGCCAGATTGGAGTTTGGGCAGATGTCGCGTCGCCCGCGCACAAACCCTGGCCTGGGTTCCCCCTCCCTCGGAGGGGAGGGGGACAGGGGGAGAGGTTCCGCTCGCCGAGAGGAGTAAACGCCGTGACATTTACACTGACGGCCCGCGTGGCCCTGCTGGACGGCGAGGGCGACCGATTCGACGCCACGACTGGCTCTGGCGGACAGGTCGCGCTCGGCTCCGCCAGCACCGATCCGCCATCGGGCATGGTCAGCCCGATGGAGTCGGTGCTGGTGGCGCTGGGCGGCTGCCTGGGGATGAGCATCGCGCCGATGCTGCGCAAGATGCGCCAAAGCGTCACCAGCTATGAGATTCACGTCACTGGCGAGGAAACGGAGCCGTGGCCGCGCGTCTTCTCGTCCATCGCCGTCGAGCACGTCTTCGCGGGCGACGGGCTGGATCCCGCCGCTGTCGAGCGCGCCGTGACACTGGGCGAGACGCGCTATTGTGGGGTCAGCGCCATGCTGGGGCAGGCCGTACCCATCACCCACCGCATCACCATTGCCCCTGCCTGATCACCCCAGACCATCCCGGCGCCGTCCGCCTCGCATGCGATACACTGCTCTCGACTGACAACGACATAGCAGCCGAGAGTGAGGATAGACGCCCGTGCCACACCGCCCACACGAGGGATCGCAGAAGCCCAAGCCACAGCCCAAGGGTCATGACGCACACAACGACGCCCATGTCGCCCACAACGCGCAGAACGGCCATGCCAGCGCCGACGACTATCTGGGTGGCGAGCGCATCCACGCCAACCGCATCGCGCCGGGCATCAGCGCCGCCGATCTGATCGACAGCGCGTTCCAGGCGTACAACGCCGGGCGGCTCAACGAGGCCGCGCATCTCTACGCCAACCGCATGCTCGATCCTGAGCAGGATGTGACGGTCTGCCTGACCATCGCCGGCGCCATGACACCAGCCGGCGTCGGCGGCGCCATCATCTCGCTGATGGAGCGCGGCGCCATTGATTTCATGGTCAGCACAGGCGCCAACCTCTACCACGACATCCACCACGCGCTGAACTTCGCGCTGCATCGCGGCAGTTTCAAGCTCGATGATCCGGAGCTGCACGAGGCGGGCGTCATCCGCATCTACGATGTGCTCTTCCGCGACGAGGTGCTGCTGGATACCGATAGCTTCCTGCGCGAGATATTCAAGACCTTCCCGCAGCGCCCGATGTCCACCGCCGAGCTGCACCATCTCATCGGGGAGAAACTGCTGGAGTTGGGCGTGCAGCCAGAGCAGTCGGTGCTGGCGATGGCGGCGCGCTGGAATGTGCCGATCTACACCTCCTCGCCGGGCGACTCCTCCATCGGCATGAATCTGGCCCGCCACCAGCTCGACGGCCATGCGCTGACCATCGACCCGCTCTACGATGTGCATGAGACGACGGCCATCGTGCAGGCGGCCACGCGCAATGGCGTCATCATCCTGGGCGGTGGCTCGCCGAAGAACTTCTACCTCCAGACGCAGCCGCAGCTCTGGGAGGTGCTGGGTATCAACAAGGGTGGCCACGACTACTTCATCCAGATCACGCAGGATGCCCCGCACTGGGGCGGCCTCTCTGGCGCGACGCCCTCCGAGGCGGTGTCGTGGGGCAAGATCAAGCCCGAATTGCTGAGCGACTCGGTCGTGGTCTACGCCGATACGACGTTGGCGTTTCCACTGCTGGCGGCCTATGCTCTCACACGAGCGCAGCCGCGCGCCCGGCGCGAACTCTACGCCCAGCGCGAGCGCCTGCTGGCCGACCTGCGCGCCGCCTATCAGCAGAACGCAGGCGCGACGACCGAGACGACCGAGACGACCGAGACGGCGGACACGGAGGCATAGGCGCGTCGCCCCGGCGCGGCGCGATGGACGCGAGAGGAGCCAGAAGATGCTCGATACGCTGGATGACATCAGCCGCTGGCTGGCCGAGGGCAAGCGTGTGGCGCAGGCGACGGTGGTGTCGCTGATTGGCTCGGCTCCGCGCGGCGCCGGGGCCACGCTGGTCGTGAGCGACGCGGGCGACATCGCAGGCTCGGTCAGCAATGGCTGTGTCGAGCCGGATGTGGTGGAGCAGGCCCAGCGCGTCATGCGTTCTGGCAAACCGCGCCTGCTGACCTATGGCGTCAGCGAGGAGCAGAACTACGAGCGCATCGGCCTCTCGTGCGGCGGCGAGATTCGCGTCTTCATCGAGCGCGTGACCCGCACGCCAGAGCTGGAGGCGCTGGAGGGGGCGCAGCGCGCCGGGCGGCCCGCCGTCCGCGCGATGGTCATCGCCTCGCCGGGCGCCGAGGCTGCGCCTGCGCTGGGCGAGACGCTGACGCTGGTGGATGGCGGCGAGCCGACCGGCGCGCTGGCATCCGCGCCCGGCCTCGATGTGGCGGGCCGGGCGCGCGAGCTGCTCGGCGCCGCCAGCCCCGCAACGGCCACCTATCCGCAGAATGGCGCGACCGAGCCGGGCAGCGCGCTGGAGGTCTTCTATCAGACGCTGACGCCGCCGCGCTCGCTAATCATCGTCGGCGCTGGCCACATCTCGATCCCGCTGACCTCGCTGGCCAAAACGCTGGGCTATCATGTGACGGTCGTCGATCCGCGCGAGGCGTTCAACACGCGCGAGCGCATCCCCGACGCCGATGAGCTGGTGCTGGAGTGGCCCGACGAGGTGATGGAGCGGCTGACCATCAACGCGGCGACAGCGGTGGCCATCCTGACGCACGACGACAAATTCGATGTGCCATCGCTGACGGTGGCGCTGCGCAAGGGCGCGGGCTACGTGGGCATGGTGGGCAGCCGAGGTACGCGCGCCAAG
>DATAED010000421.1:0-10481 GCA_036258195.1 Ktedonobacterales bacterium | reverse complement strand
AGCGCGCCACCAGCCTCAGCCGCGTAGGCGTCGTAAGCCGCATCTTCGATGCAGAAGCGGAGAAATGGCTGATGTCGCGCGCGGGCGTCGGCGGCGGGCCGCCAGAAGACCGGCGAGTAGCGCGCATACTCCGCGCGCTTGACCTCGGCCCAGGCGGTGGCGACCTCGGCGTCCTCAGGCCGCGCGCGACGAATCACGACCTCCGGCGCCATGATGCGACTCCTCTCCAGCGGGTGTTTCACAGACTCAGCGGCGTTGTCTACTCTACCATGTGACTCCTCTCATACAGGACGGTTCTTGCTTGACACTCCCCTTCCAGCGGTGCTATCGTGTCACTGCTGGCAGTCGCGTAATGCGACTGCTAACAGTCTGGCGCGATGAGCGCCAGCTTCGCCGGGGAGCCCACTCAGGAGCGCGCGCCGTATGCCGATGGATCGCCGCCTCAGTCAGCGCAAGGAGGTCATCCTGCGCGCGCTGATCGAGGAGTACGTGCGCACAGCGGAGCCAGTCGCCTCCAAGGGCATCTCAGATCGCCTCGCCAGTGTCCTCGGCGCGGGTTACGCCTCCGCGACGGTGCGTCACGAGCTGGCCGCGCTGGAGGAGGAAGGGCTGATCTACCAGCCCCACATCTCCGCTGGCCGCATGCCCACTGATCTCGGCTATCGCTACTTCGTGGAGCGGCTGATGAGCGAATCGCAGCTCTCGCTCGACGAGCAGCGGCTGATCGGCCACCAGTTCTATCAGGTGCAGCGCCAGCTCGATGAGTGGGTGCGGCTGACCGCCAGCGTCATGGCGCAGGCGTTGCAGAGCGCGGCCATCATCACGCCGCCGCGCAGCGCCATCGCCCAAGTCAAGCACTTTGAGCTGCTCTCGCTCTATGAGACCATCGCCCTGATCGTGCTGGTGATGGCCGATGGCTCGGTGCAGCAGGAGCGGCTGGCACTGGATGAGCCCTATCGCCAGGAGGAGCTGAGCCATATCGCCCAGCGTCTCAATGAGACGTTCAGCGGCTCGGACGCCGAGAGCGTGCGCCGCAGCGCCGCCCAGATGGACTACAGCCTGACGAGCGACGAGCGGCTGATCGTGGATTCGCTGATCCGCATGCTGAACCAGGCCTCGCTGAGCCTGCCAGAGGCGGTCTATCACGAGGGGCTGGCCAATCTGCTGCGGCGCGACGAGTTCACGCGCGGCGACCCGGAGCGCATCCGCGATGTGGTCGAGGCGCTGGAGCGCAATAGCTTCGTTGCTGCCATCGCGCCGCAGGTGATGGCGGGCGATGGTGTGCAGGTCATCATCGGCGGGGAGAGCGGCGCCGACGCGCTCAAAGACATGAGCGTGGTGGCGGCGCGCTACGGCGCCAAGGGGCGGCCCAGCGGCTTGCTGGGCGTGGTTGGGCCGACGCGCATGCAGTACGGGCGCGCCGTCGCGGTCGTGCGCTACCTGACTCAGGTGCTCAACGACCTGCTGTCTGAAACCTACAACGAACCGTATGAGGAGACGCCCGCGTCCTATGATCCTGACGCCGAGCCAGACCCAGCGGAGCAGTCAACCCAGGTGAGCGGAGAGGATGAGACGCATGGCTGACGAACAACCTGACGCCCCGCTCGGCGCCGCCGACACCGTCGCAGCGCAGGCCACCACGACCGATGGCGCGACGGGCGGCGCTGAGCATCTGGCGCGCATCGCCGAGCTGGAGCGCCAGGTGGCCGAGCTACAGGCACAGGTGGAACGTGAGCGCGACCAGGCGACCGAGTACATGCGCCACTGGCACACCGCCCAGGCCGACTTCGCCAACTACAAGCGCCGCGCCCAGCAAGAGCAGGAGCAGCGCGATCACCTGCTGGCGGCGCAGGCCCTGGCGCCCGCGCTGCACGCGCTCGATAGCCTGGAGCGCGCATTCCTGGCGCTGCCCGCCTCGCTGCGCGGCTACACCTGGATCGAAGGCATCGCGCTGGTCGAGCTGCAACTGCGCCGCGCGCTGGATCTCCAGGGCATGCGCGCCGTGCAGGCGGAGCCGGGGCAGGCGTTCGATCCCAGCCGCCACGAGCCCATCGGCGAGGTGGAGAGCGACGAGTACGCCGAGGGCGCTATCGCGGTGGTGGCGCAGCAAGGCTACGAATCGCACGGTTTGCTGGTGCGCCCGGCGCTGGTGCAGCTAGCCCGCAAGCCTGGCCCGGCCGCCGCTGGCGACGCGCCCGACGCGAGCGCACCAGCCGAGGCGCCAGAGGAGGCAATGGAGGACACGACGGAGGACGCAACGGAGGCGAGTCCCGGTACGTAGTAGGCCCGGACTGTCTGGCGCGCGTCCGCAGACAGTCGCCAGTCTCTCGCAGACCCACGCGCAAGTCATCCAGCCCACGCCGCTCGACGCGAGCGACGCCGAACACACACCAAACACGAAGCCATCACGAGCCGAACACGAATCGGACAGGAATTGCAACTGAGGAGGGTCACGTGCCCAAAGTCATCGGCATCGATCTCGGTACCACCAATAGCTGTGTCGCCGTCATGGAGGGGGGCGAGCCGGTCGTCATCCCCAATGCAGAGGGCAGTCGCACGACCCCCTCGGTCGTCGCCTTCACCAAGAGCGGCGAGCGGCTGGTGGGTGAGGTCGCCAAGCGCCAGTCCATCACCAACTCCGAGAACACCGTCTACTCGATCAAGCGCTTCATGGGCCGCAAGTTCGACGATGTGGATGTGGATCGCGAGAAGCGCCTGGTGCCCTACAAGCTGGTGCGCGCGGCCAATGGCGACGTCTGGGTCGAGGTGATGGGCAAGCAGTACAGCCCGCCGGAGATCAGCGCCATGATCCTGCAGAAGCTGCGCTCCGACGCCGAGGCCTACCTGGGCGAGCGCATCTCGCAGGCCGTCATCACCGTTCCCGCCTACTTCAACGACGCCCAGCGCCAGGCCACCCGCGACGCCGGACGCATCGCCGGGCTGGACGTGCTGCGCATCATCAACGAGCCGACGGCGGCCTCGCTGGCCTACGGCCTGGATAAGAAGAAGGACGAGCGCATCGCCGTCTACGACCTGGGCGGCGGCACGTTCGACATCTCGGTGCTGGAGCTGGGCGAGGGCGTCTTCGAGGTGAAGGCCACCAACGGCGATACGCACCTGGGCGGCGACGACTTCGACCAGCGCATCATCAACTGGCTGGCTGACGAGTTCCGCAAGGAGCAGGGCATCGATCTGCGCCAGGACAAAATGGCCCTCCAGCGGCTGAAGGAAGCGGCGGAGAAGGCCAAGAAAGAGCTGTCCTCGGCGTCGCAGACGGAGATCAACCTGCCCTTCATCACGGCGGACGCCAGCGGCCCGAAGCATCTGGCCATCACCCTGACCCGCGCCAAGCTGGAGCAGTTGGTGGATGACCTGATCGAGCGCTCGGCCACGCCGGTGCAGAAGTGTCTGCAGGACGCCGGCGTCAACGCCAGCCAGATCGACGAGGTGGTGCTGGTGGGCGGCATGACGCGCATGCCCGCCGTGCAGGCCGTCGTCAAGAAGGTCTTCAACAAAGACCCCAACAAGGGCGTCAACCCGGATGAGGTCGTGGCGGTCGGCGCGGCCATTCAGGCCGGAGTGCTGACGGGCGAAGTGCGCGATGTGCTGCTGCTCGACGTGACCCCGCTCTCGCTGGGCATCGAGACGATGGGCGGCATCTTCACCCGCCTGATCGAGCGCAACACGACCATCCCAACGCAGAAGAGCCAGGTCTTCTCGACCGCCAGCGACGGCCAGACCAGCGTGGAGATCAACGTCCTGCAGGGTGAGCGCGAGATGGCGCGCGACAACAAGTCGCTCGGCAAGTTCATCCTGGATGGCATCCCACCGGCGCCGCGTGGCGTGCCGCAGATCGAGGTGACGTTCGATATCGACGCCAACGGCATCGTGAATGTCCACGCCAAGGACAAGGGCACAGGCCGCGAGCAGCGCATCACGCTCCAGCCGTCCAGCGGTCTGTCGAAAGATCAGATCGAAAAGATGGTGCGCGACGCCGAGTCGCACGCCGACGAGGACAAGGCGCGCCGCGAAGAGGTGGAAGTGCGCAACGAGTCGGACAACGCCGCCTACACGGCGGAGAAGACGCTGCGCGACCTGGGTGAGAAGGTACCGGCTGACCAGAAGACCGAGGCCGAGACCCGCATCGCCGATGTGCGCGCCGCGCTGGCGACCGACGACGTGGAGCGCATCAAGTCCGCTCGTGACGCGCTGCAGCAGGCGATGTTCAAGGTCAGCGAGTCGATCTACGCGGCGGCTGGCGGCGGCGCTGGTGGCAGTGACGGCGGCGAGTCGTCGTCGGATGGCAGCGCCCAGAGCGGTGACGACACTGTGGAGGCCGACTTCAAGGAGGAGTAGCCCGCCGACCCGTCGGCGTCATCGCGACGCCACATCCGCGCTCATCGCCTGCTCGCGAAGCCCCGCCCGACGCGGTGGGACTTCGCGGCGGGTGGTTGGCGCGGCTATGATATCATTGTGTCACTTGCGCGGCTGCCGGGTAGCTCCTGAGCCGATGGCCCGCATCCGGATGCTGGATGGCATGCGGGGCGGCCCTCAGACAGGATGGGGCTTGCCGACGACGAGAGCTTGGCGAAAAGGGCGAAGAAGAGGATGCCGATGGCCGCCAAACGGGACTATTACGAGACGCTGGGGGTGCCGCGCTCGGCGACCGAGGACGAGATCAAGAAGTCGTTCCGGAAGCTGGCGCGGCAGTATCACCCTGACGTGAATAAAGACAAGGGCGCAGAGATGCGCTTCAAAGAGATCAACGAGGCCTATGAGGTGCTGGGCGACCCGCAGAAGCGCGGCGCCTACGATCGCTTCGGCCATGCGGGGGTCAACGGCGCGGCAGGGCCAGAGGGCAATCCTTTCGAGGGGTTCGGCTTCGGCAACATCAATGACCTGTTCGAGACGCTGTTCAATGCCACGGGAGCCGCAGGGGCGCGCACACGCGCGGGCGCGGCGCGCGGGGCCGATCTGCGCTACGAGCTGACCATCTCATTTGAAGATGCCGTGCGTGGCGTGCAGAAGGACATCGAGATCCCGCGCTGGGAGTCGTGCCCGAACTGCCACGGCAACGGCGCGCAGCCCGGCACCTCGACCCAGCGCTGCCCCAACTGTCAGGGATCGGGTGAGATTCGCCGCGTGCAGCAGTCCATCTTTGGCCAGTTCGTCAATGTGATGGTCTGCGACCGCTGCCGGGGCGAGGGCCACATCATCACGACGCCCTGCGAGCGCTGCCACGGCCAGGGGCGCGTGCGCAATGTGCGCCGCGTGACGGTCAACATCCCCGCTGGCGTGGACGACGGCATCAACGTTCGCGTGACGGGCGAGGGTGAGACGCCGCCGCACGGTGGCGCGCCCGGCAATCTCTATGTGGCGCTGACGGTCAAGCCCCACGAGCTCTTCAAGCGCCAGGGGCAGGATATCCTGTTCGAGCAGCCCGTCACCTTCAGCGAGGCGGCGCTGGGCGCGGAGATCGAAGCGCCGACGCTGGATGGCAAAGAGTCCATCAAGATTCCGGCGGGAACCCAGAGCGGGCGTGTCTTCCGGCTGAAGGGCAAGGGCGTTCCGGTCATCCACAGCAACAACCGTGGCGACGAGCTGGTGACGGTCAGAATCGTGACGCCACAGAATATGACCAAGCGCCAGCGCGAGTTGCTGCTGGAGTTCTCGCAGATCGAGAAAGAGCAAAACGAGAAGGGCGACGCCAATCTGTTCGAGCGTGGCTTTGAGAAGTTCAAAGACCTGTTCGACGGCGAGTGATATGGGCGATGATGTGCGCGCCAGAGCGTGGTCGGCGCTGTCCCCTGAAAGTCGGGGAGCAGACACAGACGGCGCACTGGCGCGTTGCACATCTTGGGTATAGATGACGAGCGCGGACGACTGATTGGGTGTGCGCGCGAAGAGAGAGGTTCGGGAACAGGCGCCATGGCTGTATGTCCTCACTGTGGGCAGGAGACTGACGGATCCCTGCCGTTCTGCCAGTTTTGCGGGCAGCGACTCGCAGTCGAGAGCGGCCCAGCGGGTGGGCTGCCTTCGTGGCTGACCCGCGCCTCATCTTCGGCGACGGCCACGGCGACGGAAGCGGCTCCGGCGGCCTCAGCCATCAAGGCGCAGATGGTCGTGCGGCTGACGGTGGTCACGCCGACGGTGACGGGGCAAACGGTCGGGCGCGAGTTCCCACTGGCTGGCCACGAGATGCGCATCGGGCGCGCGCCAAGCTGCGAGATCAATCTGGATGGCGACCCGCTGGTTTCGCGCTTCCATGCGGTGCTGCGGCCACACGACGGCGGCTATGCCATCACAGATCTGGGCAGCAGCAACGGTACGCTGGTCAACGATGTGGAGATTCACGCCGAGACGCCGCTGCGTGAGGGCGACGAGGTGATGATCGGCGAGTGCCGCATGAGCGTCTCCAGCAACTACTTCGAGATCGACACCTCCCACGTGCCAAACTCGCAGCCGCTGATCGCTCCCGAAGCGCCCCTGGCCATGGCGTCCATGGCCATCGTCGATGCTGACGACCCCTTCGCCATCTCCTCGGCGCCCACTGGCGCGGTCGAGACGCCCGCCGTCTTTGTGCAGCCAGAGGAGCCAGCCGCTCCGCCGCCGCCGAAGGATCCGGAGCCAGAGGAGCTGCGCGACCAGATCGGCTCCATCAGCGCGCATCTGGCCCAGCAGGCGCGCGACGCCATCGTGGTCGCCGAGCACTATCGCAACGCGCTGGAAGACGCCCGCCAGCGCGTGACTGGCGCGCTGGCGCAGCAGCCGCCCGCCGAGAGCGTCACCTACAAGGGCGACCTGAACAGCCTGAGCGATCTGGTGCGGCAGGTGGTCGAGAATCCGCAGCATCTGGAGCTGGTGACGCGGCTGGCCTCGCGCGCCACCGAGCTGAACGCCGCGCTCGACACGCTCAACGCCACCGCGCCCTACGCCAACCTGCTCGGCGCGCTCACCGACCTGCGCCAGCGCGTCGAAGAGGCGCTCAAGCGCTAGCTGCGGCCCCTCCCCTACCCCTCCCCCGCTGACGCGGGAGAGGGGTTTTTGTGTTTGCGCGCGGTCTCTTCTTGCCACACTGGCATATCGGATGCGCACTTCACGCAAGACTGGGGAATGACTGCCCCAGCCTGGCGCAGCGGATGGATCTGCTGCGCATAACGGCGGCAGGCAGAAGGGAATCGCCTGCCGCAACACAGTGGAGAAAGGATCAACTGCGTGTCAAACGCGAACGAGGGTCGCGGCTTCGCCGGAATGGATGACGACAAGCAACGCGAGATCGCCAGTGAGGGTGGCCGTGCAGCGCACGAAAAGGGAACCGCACACGAGTTCAGCAGCGAGGATCGCGAGCACATGTCCGATATTGGCCGCAAGGGCGGTGAATCGGTCAGTGAGGATCGCGAGCATATGTCCGATATCGGTCAGAAGGGTGGCCAGAACTAGGCCAGCCTTCCGCCCACAGCAAACGCCAACTGGCGACAAAAACGCCCCGCCGGATCAAACCCGACGGGGCTATCTGGTGCGTCCGAGAGGATTCGAACCTCCGACCTTTGGTTCCGCAAACCAACGCTCTATCCACTGAGCTACGGGCGCATGTGTAGACGACATCTCATCGCCGACGACGAAGACATCGTACCCCATATTGACGCGCGCTGTCAAGCAAGATGCGACCGAGCGCGCCTGCTCGCCGCCGGTTGCCATGCGCCGCCGCGACTGGTACAATGCGCCACAATCTGAGCAGGAAGGTGGCGGCATATGTCGGCGACGCTCACGCGGCGGTTTCTGAGCTTTGCGCACCAGGGCGGCGGGCTGCTGGCCCCCGAAAATACGCTGGCGGCCTTCGATCTGGGCGCCAGCTTCGCGCCGGACGCCCTCGAACTCGACGTCCAGATGACGCGCGATGGCGAGATCGTCGTCATTCACGACCCCACGGTGGATCGCGTGACCAATGGCCACGGCCCCGTCGCCACGTACACGCTGGCCGAGCTGCAGCGGCTGGACGCGGGCTATCACTTCACGCCGGATGGCGGCCAGAGCTATCCGTTTCGCGGCCAGGGCGTGTGCATCCCGACCCTGCGCGAGGTCTTCGAGCGCTTCCCGACGCTGCTGATCAACATCGACCTCAAGGAGACGCAGGCGGGCAAAGAAGCGGCGCTCTGGCGCGCCATCCAGCAGGCGCAGGCCATCCATCGCGTCATCGTCGGCAGCTTCGTCTGTTCGTCGCTGCGGCGCTTCCGTCAGCTTACCAATGGCGTCGTCCCCACCAGCGCCTGCCCTGGCGAGGTGGCCAGCTTCCTATTGCGCCAGCGGTTGCGGGCCACGCGCGGACTGCATCCTGCCTATATGGCGTTCCAGGTTCCGGAGACGCGCAGCGGTATCCGCATCGTCTCGCCAGCCTTCGTGCGCGCGGCGCATAGCCTCGACCTCGCCGTGCACGTCTGGACGGTCAACGAGCGCGCCGATATGGAGCGGCTGCTGGATTGGGGCGTGGATGGCATCATGACCGACCGCCCCGATACGCTGGCCGATGTCCTCGCGCAGCGCAGCCAGCCCGCGCTTCCTAATGCAACGTCCACCACCAGAAATGAGGGTCAGGCATGAGCGCCTTCTTCGATGCGCCCGCGACAGCGGCGACCACCGAGACAGTGGATGGCGCCATTGTCCGCCCAGAGGCGGCGCCACTCTCGCTGGGTCGCGCGCTGACCTACACCAGCGGCAACTTCGGCACGGGCGCCTTCAACGCCTTCAACCACTACCTGCTGCCGAGCTTTCTCAGCCTGCTGGGCGCCTCGCCCGTCGTCATCAACCTGCTCAGCAGCACCAGCTCCATCGAGGGAGTGGTCGTGCAGCCGACGGTGGGCGCGTGGAGCGACCGGAGCTGGCGCGGCTGGCTGGGGCGGCGACGCTGGTTCATCGCCGTCTTCCTGCCCATCACCATCGCGGCGCTGGCGCTGACTCCCGCGCTGCCATCCAGCTTCGTCCAGTCGTTGCTGGGCGGTGGGGCGACGAATGCGCTGTATCTGGCCGCGCTGGGTATCTTCCTCTTCACCCTGGCGCACACGATCTTCTACAACCCCTATAGCGCGCTGCTGGCCGATCTGACGCCGCCACAACAGCGCGGGCGCGTCAATGGCCTCTTCCACATGCTGGAGGCGCTGGGCGAGCTGGTGGTGATCGGGCTGGGCATCCTGCTGGTCAAGCGCTGGGGGCTGAACGCCTTCTTCCCGCTGGTGGCGGGCATGCTGCTGATTTGCTACCTGCCGCCGCTCTTTGGCCTGCGCGAGCAGCGCGAGCTGCCGGGCGTGGTCGCGCGCAAGCGCTACACCCTGCGCGACTACTGGGCCGGGCTGCGCGCCAATCGCCAGGTGTGGCTCTATCTGGCGACGAAGTTCTTCATCTGGTTTGGCATCAGCGCCATCACGCCCAATATCGTGCTCTACGCGGAGAAGATCCTGCACGCCGACGCCAGCGCGGCGCTGGTCTTTCCGCTGCTGCTGCTGCTCACTAGCGCCGTCTGTGTCGTGCCGCTGGGCGCGCTGGCCGACCGCCTCGGCATCAAGGCGGTCTTCTTCGGGGGCATGCTGCTGATGGCGGCGGCGTCGGCGGGCGGCGCGTTCATCCACTCCACCGCGCTGCTCTACCCCGTGCTGATCGTCGCGGGGCTGGGGTACGCCGCGCAGACGGCCTGCGCCTTCCCGCTGCTGACGCGGCTGGTCGCCAGCGACACGATTGGGCTATACACCGGGCTGGATGGCGCAGTCACGGCGTTTGCCGCGCCCATCGCGGCGGTCATCATCGGCGTGCTCATCACCCAGAACGGCTACGGGGCCATGTTTCCGGTCGTCGGGGTGGCCTTCCTGCTCTCGCTCCTCCCGCTGGCGCTGCTCGATCCGGCACGAGCGCCACGCGCGCTGGCTGAGCAGGCCGCACACGAAGCATCATGAGCCGCCGCGATTCGTTGCTAGCCGAGCAGGGCGGCGCCGATTTTGGCGAGCTGCCGGCAATGCGCCCGCTCGTGGCGCGCCATGCGCGCGGCGTAGTCCAGCACGGTGCGCTGGAGCGGGGCGCCCGCGCCGGTTACGGTGGCTGAGCGCGACCACGCCGCTGGCGGCAGCGGCTCCAGCAGTTGGAGCAGGTCGGAGCGCTGGGCGAGGTAGGCGCGCAGCGATGGCGCAAACGCCAGTTCAGGATAGTTCGTCTGCTTGATCCAGGCGGTGGGATTGATCGCCCGAATCGTTGGCTTGTCCTCGTCCAGAATCCGTCGGATGCAGCCGTTCCACACGTCGGAGCAGGAGCGCAGGTGGGCCAGCACATCGTTGGCTGACCACTCATCGGGGCTGGGCGATGTGCGCAACTGCGCCGGGGTCAGGCCGCCAGTCAGCTCGGTGATGCGCTGCGGCGTCTGCGCGAGAAGGCTCAACACCTGCTCGCTGGTGTATGGCTTGTCGGATGACATCGAGGCGCCTCCCTTCGCGCAGACCCTC
>DATAED010000420.1:0-4096 GCA_036258195.1 Ktedonobacterales bacterium | reverse complement strand
GGCGCGCCATGTAGCGCTGAAAGCGGGCGCGCCCATCGAGACGCCCGCGCTGACGCTCAACCGGCTCTGCGGCTCTGGCTTGCAGGCGGTCGTCTCGGGCGCGCAGGCGCTGCTGCTGGGCGAGGCGACCTACGCGCTGGTAGGCGGCGCCGAGAACATGACCCAGGCGCCATTCGTGGTGCGCGGGGCGCGCACGGGCCTGAGCCTGGGCGAGCACAAGTTCGAGGACTACCTCTGGGAGGCGCTGACCGACTCGTATTGCGGCTGCCCGATGGCCGTCACCGCAGAGAATCTGGCGAAGCAATACGACATCTCGCGCGAGCAGATCGACGAGTACGCGCTGCGCAGCCAGCAGACGGCGAAATCGGCGCAGGAGCGTGGCCTGCTGGCCGAGGAGATCGTGCCAGTCGAGATCAAAGACCGCAAAGGGCGTGTCTCGCAGGTGACGCAGGATGAAGGCATCCGCGACACCTCGATGGAGGCGCTGGCCAAGCTGCCCGCGCGCTTCGTGAAGGATGGCGTGGTGACGGCGGGCAACGCCAGCGGCATCAACGACGCAGGCGCGGCGCTCGTGCTGACCACCGGCGCGGAGGCCAAGAAGCGCGGGTTGAAGCCGCTGGCGCGCATCGTCTCGTGGGGCATCGTCGGCGTGGATCCGACGATCATGGGCATCGGCCCGGCGCCGGCCATTCGCCAGGCGCTCAAGCGCGCTGACCTGACGCTGGCCGACCTCGACCGCGTGGAGGTCAATGAAGCCTTCGCAGCACAATATCTGGCGGTGGAGAAAGATCTCGGCCTCGACCGCGACAAGACCAACGTCAACGGCGGCGCCATCTCGCTGGGGCATCCGCTGGCGGCGTCGGGCGCGCGGCTGGCCATCACGCTGATCCACGAGCTGCGCCGTCACAATCTGCGCTATGGCGCGGCGTCGCTCTGCATTGGCGGCGGCCAGGGCATCGCCACCATCTTCGAGGCGCTGGACTAACCATCGCGTGATGCGCCCTCGCGCTTTGATCGCTGCCCCTAAGGACAGCAGATCGAGGAACGAGGGCGCAGCATCGCCAACGTTATGTCTGCGTCGCTGGCGTATAGGCGAGCGCGATGGCGCCTGAGGTGAACAGCTGGGCGCTCGTCAGCGCAAACGCAGCGTTCTCGCTCTCACTGAAGATCCGCTCACCGTGGCCGACCACAATTGGGAACACCAGCAGGCGATATTCGTCAACCAGGTGGTCGCGCGCTAATGAGCGGAGCAGCGCACTGCTGCCATAGATCAGGATATCCCGGCTGGTCTGCCGTTTGGCCCCCGCCAGCGCGCTCGCCAGGTCGCCCGCGAGCAGTCGGGCGTTCCACTTGACCGTGCGCAACGTGGTGGAGACGACATACTTCGGCACGCTGTTCATGCGGTCGATGAAGTCCTGGGGAGAGTCGTCCGACTTAGACGTCGCGGACGGCCAGTAAGACGCGAATAGCTCATAGGTCTTGCGCCCCAGTAGCAGCGCATCACTGGCGAACAACTCATCGTACTTGAACTTCGAGACATCGGCGGCCATGAATGGCCCCATCCACTGGTCTGGCGACTCCACGACGCCATCCAGCGACACGAACTCTGACGCGACGATCTTGCCCACCTTCTGCTCCTTCTCCGTTCCAGATACCGCCAGCGGATCCCGCCGACTTTCATCTTATGCGAAGGAGTATGGGATATGCGGAGCGCCTGGCGCTTCTCCTACCTTGCGCTCCTTCACACGGGTACACTGTGGAGCGCGCTTCAGGAGAAAGGAACTATTTCTATGCGACTCTATCGCTTCGACGCCGATGCGGGTCGGCCCATCGCCGACTTTGGCAGCGCGGGGCTGACCATCGCGCCAGTCGCGCTGTCAGCGGGCGCGGCGCAGGTCGTCGCCATGTGGCTGGCGCCTGGCGGCAGCGTCGGGCGCCATCCCGCAGTGGGCGGGCAGCTCTTCCTCGTCACGCAGGGCGAGGGCTGGGTGGAGGGTGGCAACGGCGTACGGCAGGCGATCCGCGCCGGGCAGGCGGCGTGGTGGGATGATGGCCAGTCGCACGCCGCTGGCACGGAGAGCGGCATGGCGGCGCTGGTCATCGAGGGCGACGCGCTCGACCTCGCACATCTGCGCCCGCTGCCCTGACACCTGCCCCGCGATACTTCGCCCCGCTACTCGTTGATTTCCGTTGATCGCATCTGTGCGCTACTCTGCGGCGGGGCGAAAGCTGCGCAGGGCGACGAACGCGACGAGGCCAACGACAGGCGCCAACGGAATCAGCCCCAGGCGTATGCCCGTATCCGTGGCGCCAATGAGCAGGAGCCCGGCGAGCAGCGCGGCAACAAAGTACACCACCAGCAGAAAGGCGTCGCGGCGCTGCGGCGCGATGGAGGGCATCGGCATGGCGCCCGTCTGCCCCGGCGGCGCATCCGACGCGACCTCTGCCACCTCTGCCGCCACCTCGGCGCGCAGGCGACGGGTGAGGCCCGCCATCAACCCGACCCAGGTACCCGTCAGGTAGGTGGTGGAGATGTCCAGCACGCCCAGCGCGCGCGCCGCCGCGCTCTGGATGCCCATCGCGCAGGCGGCCACGCCGATCAGCAGGTAGACCGAGCCGTGCTGGTCGTGCGTCCCCAGCAGCCCGCCAAGGATGGAGAAGAGCGCCAGCGCGAGCGTCTCCACGCCCAGCGCCAGCGTCACTGCGCGCGGCCAGATCTCGCCCGGATGGTGGCGGCTCGTCAGCACCGCGCCGATCACCACGCCCACCAGGAATCCGCCCAGCGCCACGCCAGCGCGCGCCGCGAATGACCAGTTGCGCTGGGCCAGGCTGATGCCCAGCAGCACCGTCGAGCCCGTCATATTGGCGGCGAAGACCTCGCCGAGCGCCACATAGCTGAAGGCGTCGGTATAGCCCGCCACCGCCGCCAGCAGCAGCAGCAGACGATCACGCAGCCTGCGCTGCGCCTGCGCTCTCGCTTGCATTGTGGTATCCTGTGCGGGCCGCTTTGGAGCATCCAGGTCGCCGCTCGTCATGCTGCCACTCCACTCTCCATCTCGCTCCCGGGCTACGACTGACCGCGCCCTGGTTGGATGCACGGCCCTATTCGCTGTGTCCCCACATGCGGCGCCAGATTGCAAGGGAACGCCGCAGGCGTGTTCCTTGCCCACGAGGAGGCCATCCCCCCATGTCCGCGATGATCTCGCTGCCTGTCAGCACTGGACTCTTCACCTTTCGCGCTGCGGCGGTGTGGATTCACGATGGCCACGTCCTGCTGCAGGGCGACCCCACCGGAGATTTCTGGGTGCTGCCAGGCGGGCGCGTCGAGTTCATGGAGCCAGCCGAGGTCGCGCTGCGGCGCGAGCTGCGCGAGGAGCTGGAGCTGGGCGAACAGACGCGCATCGAGCGGCTGCTGTGGGTCATGGAGACATTCTTTCAGTCGCGGGAGTGGGGTGATGGCCCTGTCCACGCGCTCAGCTTCACCTTCCTCATCTCGCCGAGCGCGGCGGATGTGGCGCGACTGGGCGACACCACGCGCGAGTACGGCTGCGCCGAGCCAGGCAGCGATCTGCTATTCCGCTGGTTCGCGCTGGCCGATCTGCCCGCCACGCGCCCCATCCTGCCGCCCCACTTCAACACGGGCCTGCTCGATCTGCCCACCACGCCGCAGATGATTCTCGACCGACGAGCGTGAGGCGGCTCGCGGCCTTGAAAGGCCGGAGCACGGACGGACGGCGGCTTGAAAGCCGCACGCTCCCGCTAGCGGGGCATTCATGCCCTCACGTCGCGTGCGCCGGCCATTTATGGCCGCGATTACCTGCTCCCCCTGAGCCACGCGATACAATAGGGGCGGTTCTAGCTCCCCCTCTCCTGCGGGAGAGGGGGCTGGGGGTGAGGTCGTTCCCAGGGGATGAGGTTTCTGCTGCATGTTGCGTTTTCTGACGGCGGGTGAGTCGCACGGCCCCAGCCTGACGGTGATCGTTGAGGGCATCCCGGCGGGCATGCCATTCGATGCCGAGGCGATCAACCAGCAGTTGCGCCGACGCCAGGGCGGCTATGGACGCGGTGGGCGCATGAAGATCGAGCGCGACCAGAT
>DATAED010000419.1:0-8309 GCA_036258195.1 Ktedonobacterales bacterium | reverse complement strand
CCTGCCCCTCTCCCACTGCGGCGGGAGAGGGGAATAGAAGCGGCCCAGGTAGTCAGAGGTAGGGCCAACCACCTGACCTGCGGTGAGACTACTGCCCGGCGCTGCCCATCTTGTCGAGCGCGGCGCGCATGTCGGCCTCGTGCTCCTCGTGGAAGTGGCCGAAGAAGGCGGCTCCGTTAAACGCCTCACCCTCCAGCCAGGGGAAGTTGGCGGGATCGTGCAGGTCAGTATCGGGAAAGGCGGCCAGCGTCTCCACGAGCTGATCGAACGTCTCGCGCGATTCCCGCCGCACGTCGGCAGCCGACTTGTCGCGGTTGGCGGCGTAGATCCACGCATTGATCTCATCGTCTGTCTGGAGGTGTGACGGCCACGGCGCCGCTGGCTGCGGCTCGTGGCGCAGCGCCGCCTGGAAGCGCGCCACCGAGCGGATCCGCCAGCCGGTCAGATGCGCGACGATGTCTTTGAGTGACCAGTTGGGGGCAACGAGCTGGGTCATGCGCTCGTCGCCGATCTCGTCCAGCAGCGCCTCGAATCCGGCCTGCTCTTGCCGCAAGTCATCGAGGAGTTGGGCTTTGCTCGTATCCAGTCCCATGTGTGATCGCTCCTTTGCGCTCGTGTGCTCGCGCCCTCAAATTGGGCGCGTTCAGGTGTTATACGCCGCTGGTTTCGCGCGCCTGAGAAACCCAGTCGAGCGCCTCATCCGGAACGGCGTGCTGGCCGAGGAAGAGGCTGAGCTGGGCCGCGTGCTCCTGAACATGGCGCATATTGTACAACTGCAACTCCAGGTAGCTGATGGGATGCTCCTCGTCCCACGGGAAGCAGTAGGGCCGCTGCGCCTGCTCCTCCGTCAGCGTGGCCAGGGCGTCGTGGGCCTTCTGGCGGGCGTACGCCAGATAGCCGCGTAACTGCTCCCTGGTGTAGGGCTGTTCGGGCAGAGACTCCTGCGGGTCGATCTCTGCTCTGGTGAAGGGCGCAGGCGGCGCAAATTGCGTCTCTGGGAGGGCGGTGAGGTACAGGTCGAGCCACAGCAGGCAGTGGTAGGTGAGATACCAGAATTGAGAAGATTCCGGCGCCTGCAAGTGGTCTGCTGGCATCGGCCAGATGCGCTCGCTCCAGAGCGTGTCTGGGCAGGCGGCCACCGCGTTGTCGAGCATGTCGATGGCGGCGCCGAACTGTGGCCACAGCGCGGCTCTCCACGTCGCTTCCATGTGTCCTCCTTTGGGCGATGGCATGCTGAGCGCCAGCCCCATCGCCAGGTCAGCACAATTCAATGCCTCTCTGTTCTTTCGCAGCAGCGCCAAAAACGGAAAGCAGGCGTCACAATTCGGGGCCATCAAAAGCGATTCCCCCTCGCCAGCCTGGGAGAGGGGGAATGGAGATGGCGGCGGGCCTCACAATTTAGAGCAGATGGCGCTCGAAGAAGTCCGCTGTCAGCGAATAGGCGCGCAGCAGATTGGCGCGCTTGGTGAAGCCGTGGCCCTCGTCGGGGAAGACGACATACTCGACCTCGTGGCCTCCCGCGCGCAGCGTCTCGACCATCTGATCGGACTCCGCCTTGACCACGCGCGGATCATTGGCCCCTTGCAAGACCAGCAGCGGCGCGCGTGTCTGCCGCACATAGGTGATCGGCGAGCGCTCGCGCAGCAGGTCGGCGTCCTCGTCGGCGTCGCCCACCCAGGCCGCCATCATGCGGCGCCAGGTGGGCGGCACGCTGCGCACGAAGGTCAGCAGGTTGCTCGGTCCCACGATGTCGACAGCAGCCGCCCAGTAGTCCGGCAGGCGGGTGACGGCGGAGAGCGTAGCGAAGCCGCCAAAGCTGCCACCATAGACGCCCAGCTTGTGCGGGTTGACCCACGAGAGCGAGCGCGCATACTCCGCCGCCGCCTTGATGTCCTTCAGCTCGCCGCCGCCCCAGTCGCGGTGGATGAGCTTCTGGTAGGCCTTGCCGTAGCCCGTGCTGCCGCGGATGTTGGGCGCCAGCACGCCGATGCCGCGCGAGAGCAGGAACTGATAGAGCGCGCGATACTCCACGCGCTCCTGCGCCTCTGGCCCGCCGTGGATGGAGAGCACCAGCGGCGCGAGCTGCGTCTCAGACGCGCCGCGCGGGCGATAGAGCCAGGCGGGAATCTCGCGGCCATCGAAGGTGCGATAGCGCACCAGCTCCGGCGCGATCAGATCAGAGGGGTCGAGGCCGCCCAGCATACCGAAGGTCAGGCGGCGCAGGTGTGGCGTGCTGACCACACCCACCGCGCCCAACGAGAGGATGTAGACCTCAGCGGGCGCCGTCGCCGAGTTGATGCGCAGCGCCAGCGTCTGGCCGTCGGGCGAGAGCTTCATATACTCGATCACGCCGATGGGCAGGCCAGAGACCCGCAGCGACGCCTGGTCGTTGTCGCGCAGGTGGAGCTGGCTGCGACCGCTCTCATTCAGCGTCCACAGCAGGCGGCGGCCATTCGCGCTGAGCGTCACCTGCTCCACATCCCACTCCGGGGTCAGCACCCACTCCATCGCGCCATCGGCGAGCATGTAGCGCGCGATGCCCTTGAACTGGCTTCCGCGGTCGGTGATGATGTACAGGCCGGAGCTATCGGGCAGCCACGGCCCCGGCGCCAGATAGCATTCGTCGTCGTGGGGCAGCAGCTCGCGCGCCTCGCCGGTCGCCGCCTCCAGCAGCCAGAGCCGCATATCGGTGTTGCTGCGGATATCCATGACGGCGATGTAGCGGCCATCGGGCGACCAGTTGATGGCGACGTTGTAGTGACCGTTGGCCAGCGCGCGGCGTGTCTCGCCGGTCTGCAGGTCGCGAATCAGCACATCACCATCGGTGGGCGTACGGTCATTGCCAGAGAAGACCAGATAGCGCCCGTCGGGCGAGAGACCCTCCTCGGAGAGCTCATACTGCGCATCGGGCTGGTCGGTCAGGTAGCGCACCACGCCGCCGTGCGCGGGAATGGAGAACAGATCGTACTGCTCGCCGCCTGCGTGGTCGGCGGCGCCGATGATGTCGCCTGCTGGCGTCCAGATCAGCGAGCGCGTGGATTCATCTTCAAAGGTCGTCACCTGTGAGGGCCAGCCGCCCGAGAGATTCTGCCGCCAGATATTGAACTGGCCAGAGGTATTGGCGATGTAGGCCACCTGCGAGAGATCGGGCGCGAAGGCGATGGGGCCGCCATGCGTGCGCACCGCGTAGTAGCGGGCGAACTCGGCGTCGCGGGCGCGGTCGCTGCGGGCAGAGGCTGGCGGCGGCGTCTCGGACTGCGCTGGGTCTGGATGCTTCGGCTCTGGCAGTGATGGCGCTGACGTCAGGTCGTCGAGGGAGGTGAGTGGCTTGGTGGCGGTTCCAGCCATCGGCGCTGGCTTTGGCGCCGCAGCGGCGGGCTGTTGCTCTACTGGCGCCGCAGCGGGCGCGGCATCAGACGCCGCATGGGGAGCCGCCGCGGGCGCTTCAGCGGGCGGCGCGACATCGGGCGCGGCGTGTGCGTCGTCGTAGCTCGCGAACGCCTCGGTGGCTGGCTCGTGGGCGCCTGGCAGCGGCTCGCTCGATGCATCGGGCGCGGCATGATCTGCGAAGTCGAATGCTGTCTCAGTCGGTTCGATGGTGGGTTCCTCGCTCATTGCGCTGTTCGCCTCCTGTGCGCTATCGAGCTTGACGCCATTCCCTGGCTCGCTCATGATGTCCCTGGCGAGCGGCGCCGTCACGGTGGCCGCGCGCTGGGGCGCAGCGAAGCGTGCGGTGTCCAACTGGTCGAGGCGCGCGCCGGTGGATGTCTGATCCGTCTGACTCTCTTGCCCCGTCTGTGGCGTGGCTGGCGTCTCGTCTGTCACCGATCGATTTCCTCCGTCATCTCTGGCACGGTATCGGTATGATCGCCTGCACGGCGTCCCGAACAGAATGCCTGGCGCTTCGTTTCTCTCCATTGTACGCCATCAGCCCCCTTGGGCATGACCAGCATTGCCTCATTCCGGAGAAAACAACGCCGAATTGTGAGCAGATCAACCAGCACGGCGGCATGGCGTGTGCGACAACTTGGCGCAGCGCCCGCTCGTACAGGATGCCAGAGGATCGACGAGGCTGAGTGGCGCGTCGTGGAAGCCCGACAGCAGCGAGAGAGAAGCGAACAGGAGAGAGCGATGTCTTCAGCCTGGCAGATCACGCCCCAGCGCCCAATGCAGACGCAAGGGCGTCTCGCGCTGTGGAGACACCTTTTCGTGGCGCTGTGCGCGCTGAGCCTGCTCGGCCTGTTCCTCACCGGCTGCACGGTCAACCTGAATTCGCCCGTCACGCTGGCCAATACGCCCGCGCATGGCATCACTGTGCCGGCGGAGATTCGCCACGGCGACAAAGGCGCGACGCTGGTCGTGGTGGATGTCATGATCCACGGCAAAGGCCCCTATCAGATGGCGCTGGATACGGGCGCCAGCCTCACGCTGATCGATCGCTCGCTGGCGCTGCAGCTGGGGCTGACCGTCGCTGGCCCGCCGGAGGACATCACGGGCGTTGGCGGCCAGCAGCGGGTGACGCCCGTGACGGTCTCGCAGTGGTCGGTGGGACAGGCGCAGTTCCCCACGATGACCATCACCAGCGCGCCGCTCTCCGATCTGAAAGACTCCGCAGGGGTGGATGGTCTGCTCGGCTCCGACGTGTTAGACCGCTACGGCGCCGTGACCATCGACTACACCGATAGCCAGGTGACGTTCTATCAGATCGCCCCGGGCAGCTCCTCCTCTGGCTCCTCCTCTGGCGGCTCATCCTCGAAATAATCGGCATTCCAACGCCTGCGCCGCGCACGCGCACTGCCGATGAACGCCTGCATGGTACACTGTACGCAGGTCGCCTGAGACGCGCTGACGATGCGGTCCGCGCGCAGGCGCACGAGTAGCGCGCGAGTAACGTATTGGATGGGAGTGGCGACTCATGGCGCAGCCACGCAAGGCGGCTACACCACCTGCCGCGCCCGCAGCGAAGACGCCTGCTAAGGCGCCCCCCGCGTCGCCAGCGAGTGGGGCGAACGCGCTGCGTACGACGCTGACCGTCTTCGCGCTGTTTCTGCTGGTTGGCGTCATCCCCTCGGCGCTGGCGGGCGAGACGTTCGGCCTCTGGCGGCTGCCGTCCATCGCGGGGCAGTTGACGACGCCTCCCTGGTCGCTGAGCTACGACGCCTCGCTCCCCAGGCCAGCGCCGATGCTCGCCAACGCCACTGTGCAGGTCGTGATGTCTCCCGGCGGTTCGCAACACGTCGCCACGCTGCAACCCGGATTCGCTGTGCAGGTGACACGCTATGCGACGAATGCGGGCGCGCGCTGGGCGCAGATTACCTGGGGCGGCCCCACACACACGGCGGGCGGCTCAGGCTGGACGCTCGCCAGCGGCCTGATCGCGGCGAGCGGGGCCAGCCAGAGCGGGCAGGCGCGCGACATCGGCGACCTGGGCGCGCTCTCGCCGGCGTTCGGCCAGGCCATCGCCGCGCTGAGGCCAGGCGTCAGCGCCGCGCTCTACTTCCCGTCTGCAGGCGCCAGCTATGCCAGCGCCAGCGTCGACCAGCCCGTGAGCCTCGGCAGCCAGATCATCCCTGTGCTGCTGACGGCGCTCTACTCCAAGGGCATCATCGCGGCGCAGCCCAACGCCAGCAGCGGCCCGCCGACCATCGCGAAGGATCTGGTGGCAGGCAATGCGCAGGCGCTGACCTTCGACTATGAGCTAGTCGGCGACGCCGCCGGGCTGGGCGCCTTCATGACGCAGCATCAGCTCGCGGGCTTCCAGTTTGTGGCGCATCAGCCCGCACAGGCTACGGCGACGGCGCGCGCGCTCTCGCTCTTCTACACCGCCCTGGCGACCGGCGCGCTGACCAACCCGCACGACCAGGGCGAGATTCTGGCGCTGCTGGCCAGCGCAAACGCCACCGGGGCCAGCGCCGTGACGCAGCCAACCCTCATCGGCTCCGGCGCGCTGGTAGTGACCGATGCGCATACCAGCGCAACAGCATCAGGCGTCATCTCTATCGCGGCTGGCATCCTGCAGCCCGCCAACGCGCCGGCTGTGGTGGTCGTCGCCGTCGCGCAGGACGCAAACAGTGTACCCGTGCAGCAGGCGATCCAGACCTTCTTCCAGAAGCTCGGCCCCATCGCGCAGGGGTAGGTTCTTGATCGTGTCCAGGGTTTGACACGTACGCAGATGTGTAACGGCGTTGAGCATGAATGGCAGGCGCGCAATGGAAGTCATCGTGATAGGCGCTGGCGTTTCTGGTTTGACGACCGCGATCCGCTTGCTCGAGAGGGGCCACGAGGTCGTTATCTGGGCAAAGGAGCGACTTGCGGACACGACCTCGCATGTCGCGGCGGCCACCTGGATTCCCTACGCCGTCGGAGGAGATCATGCGGTTCAATGGGCAGAGGAGAGCCTGGCCGCATTTCGTGCACTCATGACGCAGGCGCCACCTGAGGTGAGCGGGATTGTAGCGCGGGAGTTCCATGTGCTGAGTCAGCGGCCGCAGGCGGATCCACCGTGGATGACGAGCGCGCAAGCCCAGCGGTTGACGCCAGAAGAGTTGCGCCAGGCAGGCTATGCCTGGGGCTTGCGGTTCAGCGCGCCAGTCGTGGATATGTCAATCTACCTGGGCTACCTCGAAGCGGAGGTGCGCAGACGTCATGGCCGCATCGTCCATCGATCAGTGAGCAGCTGGGCGGAGGTCATGGCTTCCTGGCAGGATGCGTTCCCTCACGAACCGTCGAGCACTGAAACTCGCCGCGCGATCATCAATTGCGCTGGCCTGGGAGCGCGGGAGCTCGTCGGACGTGATCAGGATCAGCGTGACTCGTCGGATGGCCTTGGCGTCCACGCGGCGCGCGGCCAAGTGGTGCGGATCGCGTCACAGGGCTTCGAGAAGGTGTTGTTAAACGAGGATGATCCGAGTCGGCCGACCTATGTCGTGCCGCGCCTGCATGACATCATCCTGGGTGGTACCTATCAGGAAGGTGAGGAAGCTCGCCTGGTTGAGAGCGAAACACACGACGATATTCTCAAGCGCTGCGCTGACCTATTGATCGGATATGACCAGCACTTCGCGCTGAGCGTAGCGGCTCTTGCAGGCGAGGCGTTTGCAGCGGAATTCGGACGCCGTCTTCGTTCCGACACTGCCTCCAGGGTAGTCAAATCATCGCCTGCGTCCCGTATCGGCGATGTGTCAGACGACTGCGGTTTGCGGCCCGCCCGCGCTGAGGTCTGCCTCAAGGGCGATGCGCTCACACCAGCATGGTATCTCGTCCACAACTATGGCCATGGTGGCTCTGGCGTGACGCTCTCATGGGGCTGTGCAAATGAGGTTGCTGCACTCTTGAGCGATGGGTAATCGCTGCCTCACATTCATGAGGCGCCGCTACGAGGGCGCTTCAGGTGAAGAGCGCGCGATGCTGCTCCGTCCACGTCGCGCGCTTCTCGACCTCGGCTAGCTCGCCCTGGGCGATCCAATCCGCTTGCGGCTGGAGGCCACGGGCAGCCAGATGCGCCACGAATCCGCCCACCTGCCGCTGCATGGCCGCCACATCGCCGACGATGTCGCCGACTGCCACCGGGCCATACGCTTCGATGAAGACCTCGATGCGGCGCCTTCGATCTGGCGGTGAGGGAAAATGGTTCCACTCCAGCGCCCTGGCGTCATCGCAGAATGGCGCTGCGTATTCGAGCGCATACAGCACGTCGTAGCGGGGCTGGGCGGGGAGCGCCATGTCCCAGTCAATGACGCCGACAGGCTCATCGCCGCGCCAGACGACGTTCCACGGGCCAAAATCGCCGTGACATATGATCTCTCCCTGCGCGGGCGCGCCAGCGCGGTAGGCCCACTGCGCGTCGGGGGATGGCGTGAAGCCGCGAACCGCTTCGTGGTAGGCGCGCAGGAGTCGCGCAAACTTCACCAGACCGTCATCCGTGATGACCTTTGTCCAACTGTCGCCGCCAGACTCTCCCTCGATGTAGCTGAGAACCTCGCGCCCCTCGGCGTCGAAACCGAGGACTCGTGGTGAGTAGGGAAAGGCGACTGTTTCGAGGTAGTTCAAGAGCTCGTGGACTGCGGGCGTCCACCAGTGGGCGGGCCGATGCACCGCGCCGCTGATGCGGACGATCGCGCGGTTGTCGTACTCGCTGAGATCCTCGTCAGACATCACTGCTCCATTCCTCAGAACTGTCGGCAGGTGAGTCGTATCTCTGGCTCCCCCTCTCCCACAGGAGAGGGGGCTGAGGGTGAGGTCAGGGCACGATCATCCACTCGGGCGAGAGTCTGTAGGGCAGCACACGGATGCTGAGGAAGCGCCCGTTG
>DATAED010000418.1:0-2780 GCA_036258195.1 Ktedonobacterales bacterium | reverse complement strand
CCGACGCCAGCCTCCTCTCGGATCCGCTGGTCATCTTTGTCTGCAACGAGGCGCTGGTGGATGAACTGGATGAGGAAGACCAGGCCATCGCCAGCTATTGCCTCGCGCCCGACGCTCTGCACAAGGCCAACGTCAGCGGCGGCGACGGCCCGCACATCGACTTCGATCAGGCGGGAATGGACGCTCCGCTGCGCGGTGACGACTGGAGCGGCGTACCATTCATCACCTATCTGCGCACGGTCTTCGCCTGGGGTGGATTCCCCGGCATGCGCGCCGCCGCCAGCCCGCCACGCGAGTTGCTGGCGTCACTCTGCGACGGCTTGCAACCACTCTAAAATGCCCGCCCCGGGCCGCATCGCCCGCCGCGCCGTCTCCTCGTCCCCCGCTCCTGTGGGAGCGGGGGCTGGGAGGTGAGGTCGGCGGGGTGGAGGCTACGCGCCAGCGGCGACCTTCCAGAGGAAGCCGTCGGGATCGGCGAAATACCCGGCATACCCCCACTTGGCCCCAGACGCTTCCTTCGCGATGCTGCCGCCCGCCGCGACCGCCTTGCCGATCACCTCATCCACCGCCTCGCTCGACGCGACGATGTAGTGGAAGGAGACGGCGCGGAAGCCGGAGCCTTCGGATGAGACGCCCGCATCCTGCGCCGCCGCTTCGCGCTGATAGAGGGCCAGCGACGACCCCTCACCCAGCTTGATCAACACGAAGTGCGGGTAATCCTGGACGACCTCGCCGCCCATGCCCTCGCCATAGAATTTCTTCGAGCGAGCCAGGTCCTCGACACCGAGCATTATGGTGGTAACTGCCAGTGACATGGTGGTGTATCCCTTCTTTTTGCGCTGTTCGTGGCGCCCGTTGCGCGCCTCTATCACTCTGACGAAACGCGGCGGCGATGTGTGACTAGCTCGTGCGACGACCCCGCGCGAAAGTGGCGCAACACGCAGCCAGGCGGATACCATGAGCCAGAGCCATCATAACCACCACGATGAGCGCGACGCCGCTGCTCCCCTCTCCCGCAAAGCGGGGGAGAGGCCGGGGGAGGGGGCCAACCATGCGCGACGACAGCGTATCCGCCGCAGCGGCGCGGGCGCGACTCGCCAGCGATCCACTGCGCCCACAGTTCCACTTCACTGCGCCCGCCAACTGGCTGAACGACCCCAACGGATTGATCCAGTGGCAGGGGCGTTACCACCTGTTCTACCAGTATCATCCCTACAGCGCGCAGTGGGGACGCATCCACTGGGGGCATGCGGCCAGCGATGACCTGGCGCACTGGAGCGATCTGCCCATCGCCCTCGCGCCCGACCCCGCCGGGGCCGACGCCGATGGCTGCTGGTCGGGCTGCCTGGTGGATGACACGGGTGTCCCCACCATCATCTACACCGGCGTGCGTGCGGGCGCTGAGGGGCAGTGCGTGGCCACTGGCGACGACGCGCTGGTTGCCTGGCGCAAGCATCCCGGCAATCCAGTGATCGCCGCGCCGCCCGCTGGACTGGAGACGCTGGGCTTCCGCGATCCGTGCGTGTGGCGCGAGGATGACGGCTGGCGCATGCTGCTGGCCACAGGTCTGCGCGGGCGCGGCGGCGCGGCGCTGCTCTACGCCTCGCCCGACCTGCTCCACTGGACATACCTGCATCCCCTGCTGACCGCCTATCAGGTCGGTGAGGTCTGCGATCCAGGCGAGCTCGGTGAGATTTGGGAGTGCCCCGGCCTCTTTCCGCTGGGCGACCCCGCTGATGAGCGCCACGTGCTGCTCATCTCGACACTGCCCGCGCGGCGCGCGCTCGTCTTCATCGGGCGATACGTCGGGCAGCGCTTCATCCCAGAGCGCCTGACCCCGCTGGACGCCGGGCCGAGCTTCTACGCTCCGCAGGCGTTTCGCGACGCGCGCGGTCGGCTGCTGCTATTTGGCTGGCTGCAGGAGACCCGACCGGAGGCGGCGGCGCTGGCGGCGGGCTGGTCGGGCGCCATCTCCGCGCCGCGCATCCTCAGCCGCCTGCCCGATGGCGCGCTGGGGATGGATGTGGCGCCGGAGTGGGAGGCGCTGCGGCAGGCGCCCGATGCCACCCTTGGCCTCGCCCTGGCCGATGTGGCGCTGGCCCCCGGCGCGGCGCTCGACCTGCCACTGCTGCCCGGCGGCTGCTTCGAGACGCAGGTGGACTACGCGGCGGGCGTTGCTGATGGCGTCATCGAGCTGGATGCGCCCGGCGAGCGCCTCACCATCGCCTGGGAGCGACACGCTGGCGCGCTGACGCTGCGCGGCCCCGACGCAGGCGCCGTCGCCGCGCGCTCGGCGCCCTGCCCCGACGACGAGCCCATCCGCCTGCGCCTGCTGGTCGATCGCTCGATTGTCGAGGTCTTCGTCAACCAGCGCATCTGCGGCTCGTGGCGCTTCTACCCCGCCGATCCGCTGGCGACCCAGGCGCGGGTGGTCGCGGGCGCGGCGGGCGCGCAGATCAGCGCCATCCGCCAGTGGCGCCTGAGCCTCTGATTGCGCGGCCCGTAGCTCCCCTCTCCCGCACAGTGGGGGAGGGGTCGGGGAGGGGGCTAGTGGGCAAACAGACGCCAAACCGTTATACTGGGGCGCAGGGAGACCGCCCTGCGGGTCGCCGCCTGCCCCGGCGCGTGCGCTGGCGCACGATGGCTGGCGACCACCGCGACGGATGACGACGGATGAGGAGCGCCGATGCTGCCACCAGAGCGAACCGGCAGGCCACCAAAGGCCCGCCCATTGCCCTCCGCGCCCGCTGACGCTGGAGATCCGGACGCGCCACGACCGC
>DATAED010000417.1:0-4533 GCA_036258195.1 Ktedonobacterales bacterium | reverse complement strand
ATCTTCATGGCGGCGGAGAGCGCTTCATCCGTATGCCGCTCGCGGGAGCCGGGCGGCGCAGCCCTGGCGCGGCGCTTGGCCGCCAGCCGCTGCTCGACCAGGCGATCCACCAGCGCGAGCAATGCCCCCAGTCGGTCGCTGGCTGGGCCGATGCGATACTGGCGCATCAGCGAGGGGTACAGGCTGGAGACATCAGCCTTGACCACGCGGGTCGCCACGCCAGCGGCGAAGAGGTAGAGCGAGGCGCCGCTATGCTGGACGCCGTCACTGACAGACCGCGCGGGCAGCGCCGCGCCGGCCCGCAGATACGCGCGCACCAGCAGCGGATCGAGCACGCCGGTCGCCGGGCCAGCGTCTGCCAGCCGCTCGTAGCGCCGCGGAGCCATGCGCGCCAGGGCGAAGGCCGCGCCGCCCAGCAGGCGCGCCACGCCATCGGCCTCGTTCACGTCGTCCAGCGCGTAGTGGCGCACGCGCGCGGGGTCGACCAGCCACGTCTGGTAGACCTGCGCGCCCGCCACGTACTCGCGGTCGGGGCTGGCCAGCCCAAAGTGGCGCGCCACGGCTTTGAGTCCGTGGCCGGGGAGGTCGCGCGCGGCGAAATCGTAGCGCCGCACGGCATCCAGCGTATCGATCAGCTCGCGGCCCGCGACGGTGTAGCGCCCGCGCGCCTCATCGCGTTCGCTGGCGTCTGCCTCGGCGCCACGCCACGGCCCATAGCCACGCGAGGCCGGACGCCTGCGCAGGCCGCCGCCTATCCGGCCCAGCGCCAGCGTCACGCCCAGCAGCTCGGCGCGGCGGGCGAGGAAGGGCAGGTCGAAGCCGTGGAGGTTGTGGTTCTCGATCACATCGGGGTCGCGCTGACGAATGAGGGCGACCAGCCGCCGAATCAGATCGGCCTCCGCCGCAGGGCCATCCAGCCCGCGCTCGGCGACATCCAGCACGGCGGAGAAGCCCCGATTGTCGCGCACGGCGACAAGAAAGATGCTGTGCTGCGCAGGATTCAGCCCGGTCGTTTCGAGGTCGAATTGCAGGCGATGCAGATCGTCGAAGGCCAGCCCGCCAAAGTACGTGCGGCCCGTGGCGACGAGATATTGCTCTTCGGGCGGCAGACTGAGCGCGGCTTCGTCGCCCAGGTCGGCCAGCCGGGTGATCTGCCGCTTCAGCCGCGCCGATGCGCCGGCCAGCACGGCGGCTTCGAGCGTGCGGCTGTCGCTCGCGCTGACCAGATAGCGAAACTGTCCGGCGCCGGTCAGCTCGCGCCACGCCACGCTGTCGAAGAGCTCGGCGCCAGGGGCCTCCTCTGGCAGCAGCCGCGCGCCAAGGTGCGTGAGGTCATCGAGCGCGGGCAGCAGCAGCCACGGGCGAAAGCGATCCTCTTCGCGGGTCAGTGTGTCGCTGCCCGCAGCGCGCCGCCAGACCACCGCCCGGCCTGTGCGCTCGGCCCAGACGGAGACAATCCCTGGGGTGGCGTCCCAGCCCCAGAGCCACTCATCTTCGAGAGAAGCCTGCATCGTGTCCTCATGTGCTGTGTGGAGGGCGAGCCACGCGGCGCCTGGCTGGCGAGCGCGAACACCCGTTCCAGCGCTGGCCCTGCTGTAGTGTACCGCATGTTTCCTCTCGCAGCACACCCCAGATGCATGGACATCTCACGGCTCCGGGCGCTTGGGCAGATCGAAGCGCATGTGTGGCAGGCGGCGACCCGGCACGGTGGCCGACGCCGTCCAGCCGACCACGACCGCGCCCATCCGCTCATAGAAGGCGCGGGCGTTGGGATCGGCGTCGAGCGTGATCGTCTGCGCGCCTGCCGCCGCCGCCTGCGCGACGGCGCAACGCCACAGCAGCGCGCCCGCGCCACGCCCCATTGCGTCCGGCTCGACAAAGAGGTGATCGAGGCAGACCACGTCGGCGCTCTCCGGCGCGAGATGCAGGACGCCGACCACCGCTCCGGAGTCCACCTCCTCCGCGCAGAAGACGGGATCGTGGGCGATGATCGCGGGGGTGAGCGTCAACTCCGGTCGCCAGGCGTCGAGCAGGGCGGGCGCATAGCCCCAGTGCGCTTTCGAGCGCTGGATCTGCGCTGTTAGCGCCGCCGCCTCCTCTGGTCGAGCGCGCCGCACGCGCAGCGCTGGCGTATTCGCCGCCATACTGTGTTTCCTCACGCTGCCTACCGATCAACTCACGCCTCGTCGTCTGCGGGCTGCGCCGCCGCAGAGGGGAACTGCGGCGCCCGCTTCTCGCGCAGCGCTGCGGCGCCCTCCAGGACATCGGGCGCCATGAAGCTGAGCATCTCGTAGGCGGCGGACTGGTCGAAGATGGGGCCAGCCGCCCGCAGCCAGTTGTTCAGAGCGCGCCTGGTCCAGCGGATGGCGACCTGCGGGCCGGTGGCGAGCGTCTGCGCCACCCGCAGCGCCTCGGGCAGCGTCTCATCGCGCGGGACGGCTTTGGTGACCATGCCGATGCGCTCGGCTTCGACGCCAGAGAGCATCTCGCCCGTCAGCAGGTAGTAGCGCGCCTTGGCGAACCCCGCCAGCAGCGGCCAGATGATGGCCGCGTGGTCGCCCGCCGCGACGCCCAGCCGCGTATGCCCGTCGCCGAGCAGCGCATCCTCAGCACAGATGGAGATGTCGGCCAGTAGCGCCACCGCCAGCCCGGCGCCGACCGCGACCCCGTTGATCGCCGAGACGACGGGCTTCTCGCAGTTGATCAGGTTGTAGACCAGATCGCTCATCTCGCTCAGCATAGCCTCCACCCGGTCATGGCGCCCGGCGATGCGCTCGATCATCTCCAGATCGCCGCCTGCCGAGAAGGCTTTGCCCGCGCCCGTGACCACCGCCACGCGGGTCGCGGGGTCGGCGGAGACGTCTTTCCACACGTGGGCCAGCTCGCCATGCATGGCTTCATCCACGGCGTTGTACTTCTCCGGGCGGTTGAGGGTGATCAGCAGGACGCCGTGCTCGCGCCGCGCGAAGGTCAGATACTGATACTCATCGTAGCTCATGCGTTCGTCGCCTCCTTCGCGCGCCTGATGTCGCCTGAACGTCTGGAGCGCGGCGCTCATCGGGAGCCCCGCGCTCGTCTCCCATGCGCCACCCACGTTATACCCTCTGCGCCGCCCTTGCCGGATGTGACATCAATAGGAGCATCAGCCCTTCTGGTATATCCTGCGACGCCCCTTCCTCCGAGCTGATGCTAAGTAATTGGCCAGGCGCTGCGTACTGAGAGTGAGAGGATCCTCTTCCGAGCAGCGCTGAGCAGGCCGTCGTGGCCTTGCCAGCCGCGAAACTGTGACGCTGCGACGCACACTAGCATGCGGAGGCGCTCGTGATGTCTGGCGATACACGCGAACAACGCGAGGAAACTGACGCCATCCGTCGCTGCCAGCAGGGCGATATCGCCAGTCTGGGGGCGCTGGTCGCGCGCTATCAAGTTCCGGCTGTGCGGCTCGCCTATCT
Organism: Ktedonobacterales bacterium; assembly: GCA_036258195.1. Lineage (GTDB taxonomy): Bacteria > Chloroflexota > Ktedonobacteria > Ktedonobacterales > JADMIN01 > JAKAIY01. The sequence goes on along the minus strand of DATAED010000417.1, from coordinate 1,081 downwards.
GCTGACCGGCGATCACGCGCTGGCCGATGATGTCGCGCAGGAGAGCTTTCTGCTGGCCTATCGCGGCATCAAGCGCTTTCGGCTGGGCGAGCCGTTCGCGCCGTGGTTCTTTCGCATCGTGACGAACACGGCGCGCCAGCAGCTTCGCTCTGCCCGACGTCGACGCGAGATCAGCCTGGATGCGCTGACGCCTGATGACTCCGCTGAGCGGCGGCTGGGCAGCCTGGGCGCAATGCCCGACGCTGCGCACACCAGCCGCGCCGACCCAGCGGAGCAGGCCGAGCGCATGGAGGCGGGCGCCGCGCTGCTGGCCCTGCTGGACAGCCTGCCGCACAAGCAACGTGAGGCGGTGGCGCTACGCTACTACCTGGGCTACACCGATCAGCAGATCGCGCGCATCCTCGGCTGCCGTCTCGGTACGGTACAACAGCGACTCCACGCCGGGCGCGCCAGCCTGCAGCAGGCGGTTCGCCGCCGCTCACCGTGGCTGCTCAGCGCGCTCTCCACCCTCTCCACCCCCTCGCCCAGCGAGCAGCCGGGCGACCATCAGGAGGCGCAACGCCATGTCACACCAGAATCCCGACGGGTTTGATCAGCTCGACGACGAACTGCGCGGGCTCTTCACACGCGCCGCTTCCCATATTGATCCACCGCGCGACCTCGCCGACAGCGTGCAGCAGCGGCTGACGCAGGGCGGCTGGTCTACACACGCTGGGGCAGCGCAGCGCTCTCCAGCCATCGCCGCCACGCTCAGCGCCTTTGTGGTGGTGGCGCTGCTAGTCGGCGTCTTCTACGCCTTCGGGCGCGGCGGTCTGCGCCCCGGCGGCAGCGGCGGGACGGGAGGCAGCCCCGGAACAGGCAGCGCGCCCGCCGCGCTGAGCGTATCGAGCGTTGATCTGGCGGTCAGCCCCACCACCATCGCAGGCGCCGTCTGCGGCAGCTCCGCCACCTTCACCTACACCGCGACGTTCCATGTCCCGGCGCACAGCGCGGGCGGCGTCATCCAGTACGCCTACACGCTCAATAATGGGCGCTCGCAGACCGCTGGCAGTGTGCAGGTTCCCGCTGGCGCCACCAGCGC
>DATAED010000416.1:0-2749 GCA_036258195.1 Ktedonobacterales bacterium | reverse complement strand
ATCGAGCTGGCCGCGCTCGTGCAGTTCACCCTGGTGGACGACGACCACCCCGCCATGAAGCTCACGCTGGTGGCCTGCCTGCTGCTCACCGTGGTCGTCGGCGCGCTGAACCGGCTCGGCTGGAGTGTGGCGGCGGGGCTGCTGCTGGTGGCGCTAGCCGATCTGCCGCTGGCCGCCATCCCGGCTACGGCCATCGGCGGCCAATTCGACACCGTAGATCTGGGCGCGCTCTATCTGGCGGCGGGCTCGCTGCTGGTGGCCGCCTCCGTGCTGGAGCCGTGGAGCGTCTTCATCGTGGCGGCGCTCAACTGTGCGCTGATGGCAGGGCTGATGCTCGGTATGCCGCATACGCTGGGATTCGAGCAATTGCTGGCCTCAAACAATGCCCAGCAGGCATTCGCCGGGCCGCTGCTGATGCAGGTGGTGGTGGCGCTGGTGGCCTTCGTCTGGGCGCGCAGCGTGCTGTTGGCGCTGCGCCGCGCCGACCGCGCCGAAGAGATTGCGGCGCTCCAGCAGCGCGAGGCCGAGCGCACGCACGAGCTGGAGCAGGGCGTGCGCGAGCTGCTGTCGGCCCATGTGCAGATCGCCAATGGCAACTTCCAGGCGCGCGTCCCGGCCATCCGCAATCCGCTGCTCTGGCAGATTGGCAGCAGCCTCAACAATCTGATGGCGCGCTTCGCCCGCCTGGCGCAGATGGAGTTCCTGCTGCGCCGCACGGAGCAGGAAGCGCATCGACTCGCCGAGAGCATCCGTGTGGCGCGGGCAGGTGGCAGGCCACTCTGGCCAGCCCCCACCGGCGCCCCGCTGGATGAGGTCATCACCGCGCTGACTGATGCGCCGCCGCCCGCGCCGCCACACGCCGCCGCCCCTGTGCACGAGTCCACCACAGGCTCACAGCTGGGCGCGTGGCCGTTCGCGTAGGCGCGGCCTCCACCCCCAGCCCCTCCCCCACTTTGCGGGAGAGGGGAGTCACGCTTGTCCAGCAGGTCATGCGCGGCTAGGGCGTGATGGTTGGCGTCGGGTCGGGCGTGTGCGCGGCGCGGCGGGCGCGCAGGCTGAGCCACGTCGCCAGGCCCATCAGCGCGATGGCGAAGACGCCGATGACGATCGGCACGGGCAGATTCTGCTGCACCGCGATGATCGCCCCACGAATGGCTGCCACGCCGACGAACGCCGAGCCGGTCAGCGCCAGGATGCGGTTACGCAGCCCCACCGCCAGCAGAGTCAGCGCCAGCGCCTCCACCGCCAGCAGCAGGGCATAGCGCCACTGCCAGTCGAGCGGCTCGGTGATGGATTGACCGAGCGTCGGCAGCGTCAGGATCAGCGCGCCGACGATGGAGAAGGTCTGCGCGGCCCACGCAGGCGGGCGGACGCGGGTGTCGGCGGGCAGCAACGCGCCGATGATGAGCTGCGCGCTGCCTGGCGCGATGATCCACGCCTGGATGTTCTCGGCGCCGAGCCAGCGCAGCTCCCAGGTGACGAAGAGCGCCAGCGCCTCGCCCGCCAGATAGAGCGCCGGACGCCAGCCCTGCGCGCCCCAGCCGATGCGCGCCAGCAACGCCGCCAGCGAGAGCAGCGCCACACACAGCGCCTGCGTCTGGGCCGTCTGCGTGGCGAAGGCGCCGGGCGCGAACCAGCCGCCCACCACGGCGCCGATCGCCGTCAGCATCGCCGCGCCCCGCGCAATGCGCTGCCCCGCGCGCCGTGTATCACGCCAGACGGCGCGCTCGGCGTCCGACGCTCGGCCCAGCCCCATCAGCCAGAGCGTATCGCGCTCGCGCAGCCAGGGGATGCGCGCCCAGCCGGGGCGCGACAGCTCAAACACCCACGCCAGCGCAGCGAAGGCAAGCGTCGCCTGCCAGGCGTCCCAGCCGAAGGCGCGCGCCGCCGCCGAGACGGCCAGCGCGGCGAAGGTGTACGCCACCAGAAGCGCATCGGGACGCGACTCCAGCGCCGCCAGCAGCCATGCCGTCAGCGCCAGCGCCACCAGCGTGATGACCTCGAATCCGCCAGCGATGTTGCGTCCCTGCCAGGCCGCCACCACTGCCGTGACAAGCGTCGCGCCATAGAGTGGCAGCGCCCAGGCGCCGCCGCGCGTGCGCGAGACGGCATACGCGGCGGCAGCGAAGGCCAGCGCCAGCGGCAGCAGCGCGTGGCCATCGGGCTGGGCCAGCGCGGCAGCCACGGCGAAGCCAGCGGGCGCCAGAGCCGCCCACGGCGTGCGCTCCAGCAGGGCGGCGACGAAGGTCAGCGCCGCGAAGATCAGCAGCAGCGCCTCCAGCAGCCCTGCCGCCTCTGGATAGGGCGCGACACGCACGGCGGTGAAGCCGGCGCCAACCACCGCCACAGCGTAGGGGGCCAGCGCCCAGGCGCGTCCCAGCCGCAGCCGCGCCGCCATGCCCGCCAGCGTGAACCCCAGCGCGATGGCGAAGGTCGTGGCGAGTATCTGATTGTCCGTGAGCGGCAGCGCGCCCGCCATCGCCAGCGCCAGCAGCGCATACGGCGCGATGGCCAGGCTCAGCCATGGCAATCGCTCGTGCCAGGCGACCAGATAGGCGACCACTGCGAAGAGCAGCGCCAGGCTGAGGGTGAGCGCGGCGCCATGCGCGGTGTCCTGCGAGGCGTGATTGAGCGCCACCAGCGAGGCCACCAGCGCGGCGCCATGCCAGGCTGGCTCCCAATACGCGCCGCGTAGCTGACGCAGCAGCGCGCCGACCCCTGCCAGCCCCAGGCTCAGCGCCACCAGCGG
>DATAED010000415.1:0-2474 GCA_036258195.1 Ktedonobacterales bacterium | reverse complement strand
GCATCGCAGGCGCTGGAGCCACCTACGATGCGTGTGCCTGCGCCTGGGCCTTTGGATCCGCCCACGATGCGCATGGCTGCGCCACCGCAATTTGCGCCGCTCGGCTCCAGCGGCGGCCTCGCCAGCGACGACCTGCTCGATGGCAGCGGGCAGCCCATCACGGCGCCACGCCTGCGTTCGGAGCCGCTCTCCACCAGCGAGCTGGCGGCGCGGCTAGGCGAGAGTCCCGATGACCGCTACGCCAGCAGCGGACTGATGCCGCTCGACCCCTCCGATGCGCTGCTTGACGTCAACGTGCGTCGCATCTCGCAGCGCCTGCCCGCCGTGCAAGACCCCTCCGAGTCGGGAACCTTCTCGCCGACCTCGCTCGGCCTGCCGCGGCTCACTGATCCCGCGATGAAGGCCAAGCTGCCGCAAGAGTGGCAGGATCTGCTCACCGACGAGAGCGCGCACCTTCGCCATGATCCCTTCGCGGCGTCGAGTGAGATGTCGCATGCGATGGATGGACACGCTGGGAGCAGTGGCAATCTGCTCGGCGCGCCGAGCATGCCCGGCGCTGCCAATGGCCGCCGAGGAGGCACGGGCTGGGGCGCCGCAGACGAGGACGACCCCTTCGCGCTGAGCGGCGCCGCTCAGCCGCGACCGCGCCGGGCGACTGGCAAGACAGCGGATGACCTCAACGACCAGAACGACTTCAGCGCGTACAGCGCGCCCAAGCGACCGCGTACTGTCGAAGAAGAATTCAACGACACGATGCACGAGCAGAAGGTGTGGACGCGCGGCCACTCCATCATCAGGCTGACACGCAAGATGAGCGCTGGCACGCTGGTCATCCTGATCCTGGTGGCGCTGGCGCTGGTGGAGATGGCAGGCTTCTCGGTCGCGCGCCCCGATCTGTGCGTGACACATGCCTGCGCGGTCGTGGCGGGCCAGATTCAAAAGTACGTGCCGAACCTGCAGATTCCCGGCGCGCCCGCTCCCATCGCCTTCGCGCCCGCAACGATCAGCGTCAGCGCGACGACGAATGGCGCTGGCGCATCGCAGGTCACGTTGACCAACACTGGCAGCCGCGCCGTCACCTGGAGCGCATCCACAACGCTGGGCTGGGTCAGCGTCAGCCCAACCAGTGGCTCGCTCGCCAAGGGCGCGCACACCACCGTCACGCTGACAGCGCATCCAGATGGCGTCTCACCCGGCAGCTACACCGCCGGACTGGTGATCAATGCCGCGACGGGGCAGTCGTCGATGCCTGTCGCGCTGACGGTCACATCAGGGCCGGTACTGGCGATCAAGACGACGAAGCTGGCCTTCAACTCGTGCGGCGTCTCGCAAAATCTGGACATCGCCAACACTGGCAGCGCGAAGCTCACCTATCAGGCTTCGCCATCGCAGGCCGACGCGCTTGCCGTCAGCCCCAGCAGCGGCACGATCCAGCCGGGCGGCAAGGCGACGCTCTCCGTGACGCTCTTCTGCTCGGCGAGCCAGGGACAATCGTACGCCGTCATTCTGGTCAGCGATGGCGGCAGCGCGCAAACGCCCGTCACCTACGGGCCATAACGCGGCCCTTTTCACGATATCATCGTCATACAGTGCGTCTCGCACGCAGGAGCAAATACGCTATGCGCTATCTCGTCACAGTGGACGAGCGTGAGATCAGTGTCGCCATCGAGGAGCCGCAGGGCGGCGCGCTCCCGCAGGCCGACGTGGATGGCGTCAAGTCGCCCGTCGACTGGCGCGTGGTGACGGCGGCGGCGCGCGCGCAGGCGAGCGGCGCCGACACAGCAGGCCATTATAGCCTGCTACTGGGCGGCGCCTCCTATGACATCTATGCGCGCCCCATCGCCACGACCGACGACTCCGCCGAGGGCGCGCAGGCGTATGAGGTGACGGTCGGCGCGCGCACGTTCACTGTGACCCTGCGCGATGAGCGCACGCAGGCGCTCGGTCGCCTGGCGGGCGGGGCGCGTCACTCTGGCGACGCGACCATCCGCGCGCCGATGCCGGGGCTGGTCTCGAATGTGCTGGCCCAGGAAGGACACGAGGTCACACGCGGCCAGGCGATTGTCGTGCTGGAAGCGATGAAGATGGAGAATGACCTCACCACGCCGCGCGCTGGCATCGTCAAACGGGTCAACGTGACAAAGGGTCAGACCGTCAACCAGGGCGAGACGCTGGCGATCATCGGCGACCCCGCCGGAGCCGCGCCAGACGAAGCAGCGGAGGAGTCCGAAACCGACACAGCTGATTAGGTCGCTGACTCGTTAGCCGGTGTGGTTCGGCGCACGTGGCGGCTGGCGCCGCAGGCGCCCACGCCCGAAGGATCGCGCGCATGATTCCTCTCGACCTGCTGCTCGCCGCGACGGATGGTGACCTGCTCTCGCCGGGCGCGCGCGCCACATATAGCGGCTTCGCGCACGACTCGCGACAGGTCGAGCCGGGCGCCGCCTTCGTGGCCGTCGGCGGGCTGCATGGCG
>DATAED010000414.1:0-4397 GCA_036258195.1 Ktedonobacterales bacterium | reverse complement strand
GCGCGTGCGTAGACTCTTGCCGATGGGCCTGATGAGGCTGGGCGCGCCATGCGCGAGCGCGCCCAGCGCAACGGCGATCAGCGCGACGACCAGCAGCGCGAAGACGGGCAGCCAGGCCAGTGGCGGCGCTAACTCTCCATTGAGGCTGGCGATGCGGGCCGCATCTGGCCCGCTGGGGATCCACCCCGGCGGAAACGAGAGGAGGACGCGCAGGCCGATGAAACCCGCAATGGCGCCCACCACGATCTCCAGAATGCGTTGTACCATCCGATGCGCCTCCCGACGTACGCCAGTGTTCTGGCTCACAGCGCGCGCGACATCACCACTGCCGATGCGGGGCAGGCCTCGCGGAACTCGATGGAGTCGCGCACGGCCAGCGGAGCCGCCTCACGCGCGATCTGTTGGAAGCCGAAGCGTGGGAAGTACTCCGCCGCTGTGGTGGTGAGCAGTGTCACGTCGGCCAGCCCCTGCGCGCGTGCTGCGCTCAGCAGCGACTCCACCAGCGACGCGCCCAGGCCCAGCCCGCGCGCCGCCGGAGCCACCGCCAGCGAGCGCAGCAGCCCCGACACACGCGCATCGCCCTCCTCGGCGTCCGCCGCATTGCCCGCCACCGCGCCCGCCGCATAGCGCTCCAGCGCCGCGCAACCCAGTAGTGTCGCCGCCGCGCCCTCCGCCACGATGAAGTCGCCCAGATGCTCGCGCGCGCCCGCCAGGGGGAGTTCGGCGTCGGCCAGCAGCGACTCCACCGCCAGCCAGTCGTCTGGTTGCGCCTCACGGAGACGCACGCCATTCATACCCGCCTTGCCTGCCGTCGTCATCGCATCGCCCCCTCGCTCAGGTGCGCACGCGCGCATTCTACTTGCGATTATGCCAGAGGCGGCCTGCCCACGGCCAACAGGCGCCCAGGCGGGTCAGGCGGATGCTGACGCCGAATCTCGATCAGGCGTGGGCGGCAAGCCACGCGATGATGCTGGCCACCGATGGCGGATCCAGCCGCGTATCGGGGCCGTTGTAGCTCTCCGCGACGCTGGCCGCCGTGACCTCCGCGCGTGGCCGCAGCTCCTGCTTGAGGACGTGATTGGCGTCCTCTGGGAAGAGAAAGGTGACATTGGCATGCCCCTCGGCGGCGCGTTGCAGCGGCCCGCCATCGGCCTGCCAGTCCACCTGGATGTCCTTCTTGCCAATGAGGATCAGTGTGGGGGCGTCGATGCGCGCCAGCAGCGAAGACGCATCCGCCGCCCACAGCTCGCGCGCGAAGGGCAGGTTGGCGGGCGACTCCAGCGCCTGCAAGAGCATCTGGACGCCCTGCGGCAGCGCCGGATCGGGCGCGACTGGCTGCCCCGCCATGAAGCGGTCGATGGCGGCGTCGTAGAGCGCCAGCAGCGCATCGCCATTGGGGAGGGCCGCCGCCTGCGCCGCGAGCTGCGAGCGCGCCACTGCGCCCACCGAGCGTCCCGGCGGCGCGATCAACACCAATCCCGCGAAGGGGATTGCGGGGTGGTCAAGCTGGTAATTGAGGGCATGCAGCCCTCCCTCGCTGTTGGTCAGCGCGAAGATACGATCCGCACGCATGCCTGCCTGGCTGGCCAGCGCGCCGACCGCAGCGGCCAGCTCCTCGCGATGGCTCTGCATGCTGATCTTGCCGATCATGGCGGGCAGGTTCTCGTTGACATGCGGGCCAGAGGCGCGCTTGTCATAGCGCAGCGAGGCGAATCCGGCCTGCGCCAGCGCCTCGGCCAGCAGGCGGGCGCCGCCATTGGTTCCGGGGATGAGCGGCGAGTTCCAGTCGCGATCGGTAGGGCCGCTACCCGCCACCATCACCACGGCGGGAAACGGCCCGGCGCCCTCTGGCCTGACCAGCGTCCCATACATCGTGATGCCATCGACCTGTATTGAGTCCGATATCATCTGTAAATTAGGGGAGCGGCGATGAGGGAAGGCAGCCCTCTCTGGTAGACTGGTTGTTGCAGACAAAGCCAGAATGAGCCAGAGAGGACGCCCATGACCCAGTACCAGCTTACCCTAGACAGTGAGTCGCTGCAACGCCTGTTTGCCGGTGACGGCCAGTTGGGCCGTCTGGTGGAGGCCGTGTTGAACCAGGTCTTGAACGCCCAGGTGACGGAGCAGCTGCAGGCCGCGCCCTATGAGCGCAGCGACCAGCGTCAGGGCTACCGCAACGGCTACAAACCGCGCCAACTCACCACGCGTGTCGGCGCGCTGACCTTGTTGGTTCCGCAGGTCCGCGATGGGCAGTTCTCGACCGAGCTGTTCGCGCGTTACCAGCGCAGCGAGCAAGCGCTCGTCCTGACGTTGATGGAGATGGTGGTCAACGGCGTCTCCACCCGCAAAGTCGCGCGCATCACCGAGGAACTCTGCGGCACGAGCTTCGCCAAGTCCACCGTCTCCGACCTGTGCAAAGCGCTCGATCCGCTGGTGGCCGGCTGGAATGAGCGCGACCTGAGCGCGAGCCGCTACCCGTTCATGCTGGTGGACGCGCTGGTGGTCAAGGTGCGCGAAGCAGGGCGCGTGCGCGCGGTGAGCGCGCTGGTGGCGACGGGGGTGAACGCGCAGGGCTACCGCGAAGTGCTCGGCCTCCAGGTCGGCGACAGCGAGAGTGAGCGCACATGGCAGGAGTTCTTCACCTGGCTTAAGGGGCGGGGCTTGAGCGACGTCGATCTAGTCGTCTCTGACCACCATGGTGGCTTGGTCAAGGCGGTGCAGCAGCAGTTTCAGGGGGCCACCTGGCAGCGTTGTCAGACGCACCTGTCGGCCAATATCGCCGATGCCACACCCAAAGCCCTCCAGGAAGAGCTCCACGCGCGGCTGCGGCCGATCTTCGACGCGCCGGATGAGGCGACAGCGCGCACGTTGCTGGCCAGCGTTGTCCATGACTACCAGGCGACCGCTCCCGTGGCGGTCGCGACGTTGGAGCGTGGCTTTGACGATGCGACCGCCGTGCTGGCGCTGCCAGCGCCCTACCGCAAACGGCTGCGCACGACCAACGGGGTGGAGCGGCTCAACGAAGAGATCCGCCGTCGTGAGCGGGTCATCCGCATCTTCCCCAACCGCGCGTCCGTGCTCAGGCTGGTCGGCGCGTTGCTGATGGAGCAAGATGAGGTCTGGACGACTGGCAAGCGCTACTTCGACATGACGGCCTACTGGCAGTGGCGGGAGCCACCCGCTCAGCAGGCCCTCTTTGGGCAGGAGGCATCCATGCTCCAACTCGCATGATTGCCAGGTCTACCAGAGACCCCAATTTACAGACAACTTCGGACTTGACCATCGACCTGCCAGCTCACTTCCGAGCCTGCGTCAGAGGCGCCGTGATGCGTATCGTGATCCGTCATGCGTCACATCCTGTCCGCTTGCGAGAACGACTCTGCGGCCAGTGTGGCATATCGCCAGCGATGATGGCTAGCGGGCGCTAGCTCTGCGGCGCGAGGTGGGGGCTATCAGAATCGAAATGAATGTGGTGGCGTCGTAGGAGCGCGCTTCTATGACACCGTTCTACCTGCCTGGTGATACTTTCGTGCAAGCTATGGTTTCGCTCCCAACGGTTCAAACAACGTACCGCATTTGGGGCAAACGTTCGCATCTGGTGGCGCAATGTTGGCGCACTTGCCACAGATGCGCGGTTTACGTGCCGGCGCAGCGCCGCAGTAGGCGCAAAACTCCGCGCCCACTTGCAGCGGTTTGTGACACCGCGGACATTCACCCTCAGTCGCTGGAATATAGCCAAGCGACGCCTCCAACTCAGCTGTCTTGAGTTTGGAAGCAGGCGCGCGATTGCGTGCTTGATCTACTGTATCCTTAACTGCAAATGCAAGGTAAAGAACGGGCAAGGAAAGGACGAGCACTACAAGTCCAACATAGACAAATGCAATCGCTATGCGTCCCCACCAGGGGAGAGCCTTCCAGTCGATGTGTCCATGCATAGTGAGGAAGTGGCGCCAGTCAACTGCAAGGATCCCGACCACGACACCGAGCCAGATCACCATTCCAATGCCGAACAGTACTCCAGGGCTCGGACTGTTGAAACCCCACACAACAATTTCATAGAAGAGCATACCAAGACAAAGCAGGCTAAGAAACCAGATGCTGTACTGATGAGGAGAATGCAACTGCTGGGAAGGCTTCACTACTGCGGCGTTCACTTGCGTGTTCACTGGGATCACCTCCAGATGACTTAACACAGCCTGCATCTCCAGTATAGTCACAGCGGGATAAAATTCAGGAACCAGTCGCCAGCCCAAACTCTACGGCTCCTCGATCTCGTCGAGCGAGATGAGGCCACGCTTGAGGGCGTAGATGACCGCCTGGGTGCGGTGGGCCAGTTGTAGCTTGCTCAGGATGTTGCCGACGTGGGTCTTGACCGTCTCGTCGCTCACCACCAGCGC
>DATAED010000413.1:0-29547 GCA_036258195.1 Ktedonobacterales bacterium | reverse complement strand
ATGGTTTGACCCATGACGCCGATTCCCTGGCCCGAGTAACCCCAGACAGCAGTGCCAGAGCCAACGGCCGCTGTGGAAGCATACAGCGCATTGTTTCCAGATCCAGACATATTTACTTCTAGCCCAAAGGGCGCCGAACTTCCCAGAATCGAGGTGGCAGCGCCTGCATCGTTGGACTGGCCAAGGATAAAGTTGTCGCCAGCAGCGAGCGGGGCGGCGTGGGCGGGTTGCGCGGCGCCCAGTGCGACGGCGCCGACCGAGGCGGCGGCGGTGGCGGCGGCGGCCCCACGCAGCAGGCTGCGGCGGCTGGTCAGCCCGGGGCGGCGCTGAGCAGTCGCCTCGACCTCTTCAGCCACTTCCGGATCTTCATCGTGCGCTGCGGGCGCGATGCCGCTGGGCGTGGTGGGTTCGGCGCTCAGCGCCGAGTGCAGGCGCGCGTTCTCCTCTTGCAGAGCGACGATGGCCGCCTGCTGCGTGTCCAGGGTGGCCTGCATCGCGGCCAGCTTCGCGAGGATGGCATCGGTGGATGAGTCCGAGTGTGACAACGACAACCTCCATATCAGTCGCCTGCGCAATTCTACCTGCCAGTGTGCAGTGTCACTGATATATACGGTTTGCTCGCTCCTGTCAACATATTGCCGCGCGATGTGACGTATTAGTCCACGTCGCGCATGCTGAGCTGGATGCGCCCGCGCGCCGCGTCCACCGCCAGCACGCGCACGTTGATCACCTGACCGACCGCGACGATGGTGAGTGGATCGCGCACGAAGTTCTGCGACATCTCCGAGACATGCACCAGACCATCCTGCTTGACGCCGATGTCCACGAAGGCGCCGAAGTCCACGACGTTGCGCACGGTTCCCTGCAAGATCATCCCCTCGCGCAGGTCTTCCAGCTTCAGCACGTCGTGGCGCAAGATCGGCGCGGGCAGGCTGTCGCGCGGGTCGAGGCCGGGCTTCTCCAGATTCTCCAGGATGTCGGTCAGCGTCGGCGCGCCCACCTCCAGCTCATCGGCCAGCGCCGCGATGGCCGCCTGCGCGCCTCCCTTGCCCATGCCCATCAGCAGCCGCCAAGCGCGGATGCGATCCGCCACGCGCTCTTTGCGGTCGCCGGGCAGCTTCTCAAGGGCCTTGCGCGCCACATCGTAGCTCTCCGGGTGGATGAAGGTGTTGTCCAGCGGCTCGGCGCCATCGGCGATCTTGAGGAAGCCCGCCGCCTGGGTGAAGGTCGCTGGCCCCAGCCCGGTCACCTTCAGGAGCTGGCTGCGCTTCTTGAATGGCCCGTTGGCGGCGCGGTGGCTAACGATGTTGTCGGCGATGCGCGCGGTCACGCCGGAGACACAACGCAGCGCCTGCGTCGAGGCGACATTGACATCCAGCCCGGCGAAGTTGACGCACGAGACGAGCGTGCGGCTCAGCGCCTCGGCCAGCGCCCGCTGATCGACATCATGCTGGTAGAGGCCGACGCCGACGGCCTTCGGGTCGATCTTCACCAGCTCGGCCAGCGGATCTTGCAGGCGGCGGCCAATCGAGATGGAGCCGCGCTGCGTGGCGTCGAGCGTCGGAAACTCCTGCCGCGCCGCCTCGGAGGCCGAGTAGACCGAGGCGCCCGCCTCGCTGACCATCACATAGCCAACGGCGCCCGCTGGCCCGCCCATCTGCTCCAGCTCGCGGATCGTCTCCGCCGCCAGTTGCTCCGTCTCGCGCGAGGCCGTGCCGTTGCCGATGGCGATGGCCCGCACGCCATGCCGCGCGATCAATGCCTTGAGCGTGGCCTTGGCCTCGGCCCAGCGCCGCTGTGGCTCGTGCGGGTAGATCGTGGCGCTCTCCACATAGGCGCCGTTGGCGTCGAGCGCGGCCACCTTGCAGCCCGTGCGGAAGCCCGGATCGAGCGCCAGCACAGGCGCCCCACGCAGCGGCGGCTGCAGGAGCAGATTGCGCAGGTTGGTGGCGAAGACAGTGATGGCGTGCTCCTCGGCTTGCAGGGTCAGCTCGGCGCGCGCCTCACGCTCCAGCGCGGGCGCCAGTAGCCGCCGGTAGCCGTCGCTGATGGCCGCCTCCAGCTCGTCGGCGAACGGTGAGCGCGGGTCGCCCTGATACGAGCGATGGATCAGCGGCGCAGCGCGCTCGAAGGGAACATCGACCGCCACGCGCAGCACATCCTCGCGCTCGGCGCGGTTGAGCGCCAGCGTGCGGTGTGGCGCCATGCGTCCAATCGGCTCGCTAAACGCATAGTACAGGCGATAGACGCCGCGCGGATCCTTCTCCGCCGCGCGCTCAGGGTCAACGGTCAGCTTCGCCGTGACGGCGCTCTCGCGCAGATAGACCCGCCGTACGTCGCCGCGCACCGTGGCGTCCTCCATGATCGTCTCGGCGCAGATGTCGCGCGCGCCCGCCAGCGCCGCCTCGACCGTCTCCACGCCCTTCTCGGCGCTGACGAATGGCTCAGCCGCCGCGCGCACGGCCTGCTCGGGTGCTCCGGGGACGCGCGTCTGACTCAGGATCAGGTCGGCCAGCGGTTGCAGGCCACGCTCGCGGGCCGCGCTCGCGCGGGTCTTGCGCTTGGGGCGATAGGGCAGGTAGAGGTCTTCGATGGCCTGGAGCGTCGTCGCTGCCGTGATGGCCTGCGCGAGGTCGGCGGTCAGCTTGCCCTGCTCGCCGATCAGCCGCAGCACGTCGCGCTTGCGCTGGTGCAGCGCCCGCAGCGCGTCGGCGCGGTCAGCCACCCCCTGGATCTGCACCTCATCTAGCCCGCCGGTCGCCTCTTTGCGGTAGCGCGTGATGAAGGGAACGGTATTGCCCTCGTCGAGCAGCTTGAGCGCCGCCAGCGTCTGGGTCGGCTTCAGCTTCAGCTCGCCGGCCGTGGTCGCGGCGATGACGGCGTCGCTCAAGCTCTCCGGGAAGTCGATCTGGTCGACAGTCAGGGTACCAGCGGCCGCAGTGGTCGGCGTAGGGGCGCTGCTCATCTCGGACACGCGCGCAATCCTTCGGTGTGGAGCGCGCGGCATGGCGTCCGTCCGGCGCTCGTCCAGTCCCGCGTGGCGAGCGGGTCGGCGCCCCCGGTCGCACGCCGCCAGTATAGCCCATAGGACAGCGCCGTTCCCTTGGCGCGGCCAGAAAGTACGCAGGGTAGGGGCCAACCGTACCACAGATTGCGACGTACATGCGACAGTCTTGCCATCGGGCGGCGACATTTCCTCGCTAGAATGCTGTGTGAGGTAGCGACGGGTGGCATCAGGCGGAGTCTGTGCGTGATCGCTCGCCTGGGCGGCCTGAAGGTCGCAGCTAAGGGCGTTCCGCCGCAAAGGCCGCGCAAGCGGCCTGAAGATCGCCGTCTCCTGGCCCGCGCAGGCGGGCTTCGCGGCCCGCAGGGTCACGTAGCTGCGGCTTCAGCCGCCCGTTCGCAGACGCATCAAGGAGGGGTACGCATGGACACCGCGCAATTGGAGCTGCGCATCATTGCGGGGCTGCTGGCGCCTATGCTGGCGAGCGCCGTCCTCTTCTCCGGCGTGACGGTGACGCTGCTGGTGGCTCGCGCGCGCCTCTACGGCTACCGCGTCTATCGCCCCATGCTGCTGAATCTGGCGCTGGCGTGGATTCCGATCATCTGCGTGGCGGTGGCGCTGCTCTACTTCCTGGGATTCATCGAGACGACGCGCTGGGCGCCGCTGGCATTGCTGGTGGTGTGGTGTCTGTTCTTCCCGAACTCCACCTATCTCATCACCGAGTTTCACCACCTGAAAGAAGATGTCACGCGCGTGCCGTACTGGTTCGACACGGTGGTGATTCTCTCGCTGGCGCTGTGCGGCGTGCTGCTGGGCGCGTTCTCGCTGCTGCTGGTGCAGCATGTGCTGGAGCTGTATGTGCCGTGGCTGCTGACGTGGCTGATCTTCGCGGGCTACCTGTTCCTCTCGAATATGGCCATCTACATCGGGCGCTTCATGCGCTTCAATAGCTGGGATGTGGTGGCCAACCCGCTGGGGCTGGTGAAGCGGGTGTGGGGCGAGCTGGCGCAGCCGCAGACCCGGCGCAACATGCTGCTCTTCGCCAGCGTCTTCACCGTCTTCCTGGCGAGCTTCTATCTCTTCCTGTGCAGCGCCGTCGAGCCAGCCGCCATGCTGCTGCGCGTCGCTATCCTGCAGCAGACAGGCCAGCCGCTGCCGTAAGCTCATCGCGCAGGTCGGGCAGAACCTCTCCCCCTGCCCCCTCCCCTCCGAGGGAGGGGGAACCCAGGCCAGGCATTGTGGCGCAGGGCACATGCTCATCTGGCCGCAGCGCCTATTGGCTCCCCTCCCCCGCAAAGCGGGGGAGGGGCTGGGGGTGGGGGCCTCACGGCAGCAGGGCGCGCTCGCGCTCGTAGTCCTTCACCGCCGTGTGGGCCTGCTCGATGAGGCCGCCGTCACCCTGCTTGCGTAGCCTATCTTCGAGCTGCTCATCATATTCGGCGGGAGCGACGCGCCAGCCCAGTCGGAAGACCATCTCGCCGCCGAACCAGCCCGCGACGCCGAGCGTGGCGAAGGCAGCGCCCGCCAGCGCGACCGCTGCGCTGTTGGGCCGCCCGCTGGCTGGCTGATGCGCGGTGCGCCGCAGGAACAGGCTCGACGTCAGCAGCCCCATCGCGCTGACGTTCAGGTAGCCGTGCAGCGCGCCGACGCCGCGCGCGGGATGCGCACGTGGGACTTCCTGGTAGTCCCACAGGCCAAGGATCGCCGCCACCCCGCCGCTGGCGAGCGCGCCAGTATGCGCCACCCGCCCGGCGAAGCGCCAGCTCCGACTGCGGCTAGCCAGGCCGATCAGGTCGCAGGCCACCCCCAGTGTGAGCGCTCCGACAGGCAGGTCGGTCAGCATCGCGTGCAACGGATGCCCTTTGACCAGGGGGTCTTTCGGGATCGTCAGCGGAAGATTGGGAATGTTCAGCCTCTCCAGCATGCTCATCATGGCTCCTCTCATCGAATGCTGTTCCGGCGTAGCGATTGACGCGATCTGGGCGCAGCAACAAGGGCGCCAACGCGCCTGCGAGCGAGCTTCATCAGCAGGCAGCATAGCCCTGCAGCGGGCAGCGGGATGATTGGGTAGGCG
Source organism: Ktedonobacterales bacterium (assembly GCA_036258195.1). Lineage (GTDB taxonomy): Bacteria > Chloroflexota > Ktedonobacteria > Ktedonobacterales > JADMIN01 > JAKAIY01. Next base: position 24,469 of record DATAED010000413.1, on the reverse strand, counting down.
CGCGGGGTCGGCATGCTATAATGCCTGACGGTCCGGCGTGCGCGTCTGGCGGGGAAGCGCGCTATCAGCAGTGAGCGAAAGGGCGACGTATTGCCGCAGTCATCTCGACCTGCGCTGGCCTATGAGGATCTGGGCTCCGGCGCGCCCGCGCTGCTGATCCACGGCTTTGCGGGGACGGCGCGCGCCCACTTTGCCCCCCTGATCGCCGCGCTGGAGCCGGATTATCGCGTCATCGCGCCAGACCTCAGCGGGCATGGCCGCTCCGCTCACATCGCGCGGCGGGTCGATGCGCGGCTACACCATGCCGACGCCGCCGACCTGCTGGCGCTGATCGAGCGGTTGGCGCTGCCAGAGGTCAACCTGATCGGGTACAGCGACGGCGCCGAGACCGCCATCATCCTGGCGGCGCTGCTGGGCGAGCGCGCCCGCAGCCTGACGATCTGGGGCGTTAGCGGGCGCACGCCGCCGCAGCCCATCGTCGCCCTGTATGCCGACCCGCCCGCGCGCATCCGCTCGTGGCCCGCGCTGCGCGACGAGCTGGAGCGGCTGCACGGCGCCGGAACCGCGCTGCCGATGCTGACGCGCTGGGCCGCCGCGATGGAAGACCTGCGCGCCAATGGCGGGAACATCAACGACGAGGAGGCCGCGCGGGTGGCCTGTCCCACGCTGGTAATCGCGGGGGATCACGACCCATTCAACCCGCTGGCGGCCACGCAAGCGCTGGCGGCGCGCATGCCGCACGCGCGGCTGGTCACGCTGCCCGGCGCGGGCCACGATCTGCTGGCCGAGCGCGAGGCGCAGGTGATAGCGCTGGTTCGCCGCATGCTGGAGAGTCCGCGCGTATGACCGACAAGAGCAGCGAAACGCCGTCCACAGAGGACACGCCAGCGACGGCGGCTGGCCCCGTCGCCGGGCGCGCCGCGCCACAGCCCGTGCCGCATCTGGCGCGCGCCGGGGCAGGTACGCCGACACTGCTGCTGCACGGCTGGGGAGCCAGCAGCGACCTCTTCGCCGCCACCATGCGCGGGCTGGGCGACGGCTTCGACCTGATCGCGCCCGACTTCCCCGGCTTCGGCAAGACCGCTGCGCCGCCCGCGCCGTGGGGCGTTGGCGAGTACGTGGACTGGACGCTCGCGCTGATGGACTGGCTGGGCGTCGAGCGCGCCAACCTCGTCGGCCACTCGTTCGGCGGGCGCGTCGCCATCAAGCTGGCGGCGCTGCATCCAGAGCGCGTGGCGCGCATCGTGCTGACCGACGCCGCTGGCATCCGCCCGCAGCGCGACTGGCGCTATCATGTGCGCGTGCGCAGCTTCAAGACGATGCGCACGTTGGCGCAGTGGCGCTACACACCGCAGCCGCTGCGCGAGTGGGCGGGCGCGCAGGTGGCGCGGCAAGGCTCGCCCGACTACAAGGCCGCCAGCGGCACGGTGCGCGGCAGCTTCGTGCGGGTCGTGAATGAAGATTTGCGCGAGTACCTGTCGCGCATCCACGCGCCCACGCTGCTAATCTGGGGCGACCGCGACGAAGATACACCGCTGGCCGACGCTCAGCTCATGGAACGGCTGATTCCCGACGCCGGGCTGGTCGTCTTCGAGGGCGCGGGCCACTACGCCTATCTGGAGCAGTCCGGGCGCTTCTGTGTGATCGTCAAGCAGTTCTTCCAGAGTTGAGGGATGTTGCTATCGTGATCGGGATTGTGGCGGTCATCGTCGCCGCCCTCGCCTGGCTGGGCTGGATGACGCGCGCAGGACTGATGGGCGCCCGCATGTACCAGATCGAGGAGTATGAGGGGCCGCGCCTGCTGGCGTGGGGGCGGCAGCGCGCCTGGCTCGCGCCCAATGCCACGCTGGCGGGGGCGGCGCTGGTGGGGGTCATCGCGCTGATCGGGCTGGCGCTGCCCGACGACTGGAAGCGCGCGGTGGCCGGTCTGGCATGGCTGGCGGGCGCGGCGCTGGCGGTGGCGCTGTGGCGAGCGCTACCCGCCAAGAAGGCGCTCGTCTACACCCAGCGCATGCGACGCATCCTGGGCGTCACCGCCGCGCTGGGGATCATCCTGGCGGCGCTGCTGGTATGGGCGCTGCTGGCGCTGCCCACGGGCGTGGCGCTCTTTGGCGGGCTGGTGATCCTGCTGGGCGCGCCGCTGGTCGTCCTGCCGCTGCTGATCGCGGCGAACTGGTTGCTCAAGCCGGTGGAGGCGCGCATCCAGGCGGGCTTCGTGGCGCGCGCGCGGGCCAAATATCAGCGGCTGGCGCCGTTGACGATTGGCGTGGCGGGCAGCTACGGCAAGACCAGCACCAAGCACATCCTCGCCGCGCTCCTGCAGCCCGCCATGGAGACGCTGCCCACGCCCAAGAGCTACAACACGCTGATGGGCGTCACGCGCAGCATCAATGAGTATCTGCAGCCGCGCCATCGCGCCTTCGTCGTGGAGATGGACGCCTACGACGTGGGCGAGATTGCGGCGATGTGCCGACTGGTCGATCCCACCGTCGCGGTCGTGACCTCGGTTGGCCCGCAGCATCTGGAGCGCTTCGGTACCATCGAGCGTATCGCTGACGCCATGTACGAGCTGATCGCCGCGCTGCCCGCTGGCGCGCCCGCTGTGATCTACGCTGGCGAGGCGCTCTCCGCCGGGCTGGCCGAGCGCGCAGCCTCGGCAGGCTACCGCACCGTGCGCTATGGGCTGGAGGGCGACGCCGCTGGCTCGCTGGACGTGCTCGCCTCCGACATCAGCGTGGATGAGCGCGCCACGCGCTTCACCTGGCGCTGGCCCACCGAGGGGCTGGAGCAGCGCGTCGCCATCCCGTTGCTGGGCCAGCACAACGTCCTGAATGTCAGCGCGGCGCTGGCGGTCATCCATCTGCTGGGGCTGCCAGTGGATGAGGCGGCGCGCGACGCGCTGCGGCTGGAGGCGACCCCGCACCGCCTGCAGGTCATCCCCAGCCCCGGAGGCATGACGATCATTGACGACTCCTACAATGCCAACCCCGTCGGCGTGCATAATGGGCTGGAGGCGCTGCGCCAGATGCGCGGTCGCCACAAGATTCTGGTGACGCCGGGGCTGGTGGAGTTGGGCGCGGTCGAAGAGGCCGAGAATCGCCGCTTCGGCGAGCACGCCGCCGAGGTCTGCGACGAGGTGATTCTAGTGGGCGCGCGCCAGACCCAGCCCATCGCGGAGGGGCTGCGCGCGGGTGGCCTGCCCGCCGAGCGCACGCATGTGGTGGAGTCGCTGGACGAGGTGACGGCCACGCTGGCGCGCATCGCTGGCCCTGGCGATGTGGCGCTCTTCGCTAACGACCTGCCCGATACCTATCTGGCGCTGAAGAAGTAGCGCGTGATGGAGGCGGCGCCATGCCCCCAAGCCAATCATTGCACGGCGCAGGCGATGTGACGCCGGAGCTGGCTGCGCTGCTGGCCCGGCGCGAGACTGACTGCCGCCTGACGCCCGACCGCGCGCTCGATACGCTGGACGACGCCGAGGCGTTCGTCGCCGAGCGCGGCATGCTGACCCTGACGCCCGATTGCGCGCTGCCCAGCCTCTTTGGGGCCTGCCACGAGGAGCCCTATCGCGCGGGTGGGCACGGCTTCGCGAGCTGGCCAAAGACGCGCTATTGGTGGGGCTTCGCGCTAAGCCAGCGGGCCGACATTCATGTGGCGCGGCTGCATCGCGGCAAGTCGCTCTACCTCTCCACGCCGACCGTCGCCGCCTTCGATCCGCTCTGCCGCGCGGCGCTGGCCCGCGCCGACGAGGGTGCAGTGGGCGCGACGGCGGCTGAGCTGGTCGCCTATCTGGAGGTCGCTGGCCCCACGCCCATTGAAGATGTAAAGCGCGAGCTGGGGCTGGACGCCGCCAGCCTGCGCGCCACCCGCGACAAGCTGGAGCGCGTCGGCGCCATCGTCAGCCGGGGGATGACGCTGCCAGTGTCGCAGGGCGGTGAGCGCGAGACGAGCGAGCTGGCCCGCTGGGATCAGCGCTTCCCCAGCCCGCTAGCATCATCCGCTTCATCCGCAGCCGATGCGCTGGGCGAGGCGGTGGTGGCGGGGATACGCGCCGCCGTTGTCGCGCCGCGCGCAGAGGTGGCGGCATGGTTCTCGTGGCCGCTGCCGCGCGACCTGCTGGCCAGTCTCCTCGTCGCCGACCGCCTCTGGCAGCCGCAGGAGGGCTGGCTGGCCGCACGGGAAGAGTAGCGGCTATTGATGCGATAGCGATAGAGCCACAGCGGCGTGCGCCTGCTCAGCGGTCAGGCCGTACCTCGATCCATCGAGTCTGCCGACGGGAGCCTCCGCCGAGAGAATAATTTGATATGATGGGGCTATTGTGCTCTGGTCGATGCACCCCGACAGCCTGTACGGGCCGAACGCTACAAAGGAGATTCCCACATGCCAGCCGATGACACGAAGGCGACGAAAATGCCGAGTAAGGGCTTCAGCGCAGAGGAAAAAGCGGCGATGCGACAGCGCGCCAGGGAGCAGAAGGCCGAGGCGGAGAAGGTCGATGGCGAGCGCGACGTGCTGGAGAAGATCGCCGCGATGTCGGAGCCTGATCGCGCCATGGCTGAGCGGCTGCACACTCTCATCATGGCCAGCTCGCCAGAGCTTGCGTCTAAGACATGGTATGGGATGCCCGCCTATACCAGGGACGGCAAGATCATCTGCTTCTTCCAGCCCGCCGAGAAGTTCAAGACGCGCTATGCGACGCTCGGCTTTAACGACAGCGCGATGCTCGACGACGGCGCCATGTGGCCGGTCGCCTTCGCGCTGACGGAGCTGACGTCCGCCGATGAGGCGAAGATCACCGCACTGGTGAAGAAAGCGGTGCGCTGAGGGCTCGTCATCTGGCCCGAATTGAGGCCAATCCCAGGAGCGCGCGGACGATCCAGGTGGGTGTCGTCTGTGCGCTCTTCGTCTCTACGACTGCGCCACGCAAAACTCCTCTGGCAAAACTCTTACTATCCGCATACGATATTCGTAGAGATGGTTGAAAGCGCTGCATGGATATCTCGCGATTCGCCCACGCATGGTAGCCTCGGGCGTAACACGAGCGGCGGCGCCCACGCCAGCGACGCGCCTCATCGGCGAGGCAATGCGTCGGGCGGCGTGTGGACTGGGGGTCTATGATGAATTTGCCAGAGCTGCTGCTTGCGGTGCTGCGCGACCCCAACGTCGCCTATCTGCTCTTTCTCATCGGCATCATCGGCGTGACCGGAGAGGCGTACCATCCCGGAACGCTGCTACCGGGCATCACAGGCGTGGTGGCGCTTGTGCTGGCGCTTGTGGCGTTCACGCTGCTGCCCGTCAACTGGCTGGGTGTGCTGCTGGTGCTGGTCTCCGTGGGCCTGTTCCTGGCCGAGGCGCACACGCCCGGCGTAGGCCTGCTGGGCGCGGGCGGCATCGTCGTCTTTCTGCTCGGCTCGTTGCTGCTCTTTGTGCCATTCTCGTCGCCGTTCGCGGTGGCGGCCCTGCTGACCATCAGCCCGCTACTCGTCGTGGGGGGCGCCATCGGCATGGCGGCATTCTTCCTGCTGCTGATTCGCGCGTCGCTGAATACACGGCGCCTGCCCGCCTTCACAGGCCCAGAGGCGCTGCTCGGCAAGGAGGGCGTGGCCACATCCGACCTCGCGCCGCGTGGCGCTGTGCGCGTCGCGGGCGAGGATTGGACCGCCATCGCCGACGCCGCGCCGATCAGCCAGGGAGAGATGATCGAAGTCATTGGGGTGGAGGGCGTCATGCTGCGGGTGCATCGCCCGCACGAATGGCCACGTCCCACCATCTCAACAGAATAAAGGTTCGATCCACTGGATCAATCTGCTGAATTGATCCGCTGGCCCGACCTGCCGCAGCGTGCGCGTGGGCGCGCGCGGCAGAGCGCGGGCGTGAGGGCAGGAGGCGTCTGCTATGCCAATCGTTATCTTTGTGATCGTGGCGCTGGTGATCATTCTGGGCGTCGTGCTAGCATCCCTGGCGATACGTGTCGTGCCGGAATATCAGCGGCTGGTCGTCCTGCGGCTGGGCCGCCTGATCGGCGTGCGTGGGCCAGGGCTGGTGCTGTTGCTACCCATTGCGGATCGCGGCCTGCGCGCCGATCTGCGGGAGCGCGTGTTCGACGTGACGCCCCAGGCGTGCATCACGAAGGACAACGCCTCGGTCTCCATCGACTTCCTGATCTACTCCAAGGTCATCGACGCGGCGTCCAGCATCATCAATGTGCAGCAATACGAGAGTGCGTCGCGCGGCATCGCCATCACCACGCTGCGCGCGGTGGTCGGCGATATGCTGCTCGATGAGGTGCTCTCGCGGCGCGAGGACATCAACACCACGCTGCGTGGCAAGCTGGACGAGGTGACGCACCGCTGGGGCGTCAAGGTGACGGCGGTGGAGATTCGCGAGATCGTGCCGCCGCGTGACATTCAGGACGCCATGTCGCGCCAGATGTCCGCTGAGCGCACGCGCCGCGCGACGATCCTGGAGGCCGATGGCAAGCGCGAAGCCGCCGTGCTGGTGGCCGAAGGCCAGAAGCAGTCGGCAATTCTGGAGGCTGAGGGCGCACGGCAGGCAGCCATTCTGCGGGCGGAGGGCTACGCGCAGGCGCTCGACCAGATCGCCCAGGTCGCCGGGTCGCTCGACAGCAACACGATGAGCCTGCAATATCTGGAGGCGCTCAAGGCGCTGGGCGCGGCCCCCTCGACCAAGCTGGTCGTGCCAGCCGAGCTGACCAATCTGCTGCGCCCGCTCTCGGAGCACGCCGCCAACACGGCCAACGGCCTCGTCAATGGTCTGCGCGCGGAGCAGCCCGCTGGGCCAGCGCTGGAGTCGCCACAGCCCGCCAACGCGCTGAGCGATGGGCTGGCAGCCAGCTCGCATTAGCGGTCCCCTCCCCGACCCCTCCCCTGCCTGACGGCGGGAGAGGGGCTTTGGATTATTCTGGGGCTGGCTGTGCGCTGGCGTAGAGCAGGGTCGCGCGTCGTCCGCCGCGAGCGGTTGAGGGCAGCCGCTCACCCTCACGCAGCGCGCCCTCTTGCAGCAGCTCCGTCGTGATCATCGTCACGGTCGCACGCGAGAGCGCCGTCATCGCGGCGATCTGCACGCGCGTCAGCGGCCCATGCTCGCGCACGCACGTCAGCACAAATGCGCTGTTCATGCGGCGCAGCCAGCGCTGATCCACATGGCGCGCCTGGCCCAGATGCGCGCGCCACTCCAGCGCCTCCTCGTCGGGCGTGTCGGCGCAGGGCTGCGCGCTCTGGTCATCGGCCTGCGAGCGATTGTGCGAGCGATCTGATGTCGCGCTCATCATCCCTCCTCGCTTTCTGCCCGCGCTGCGTGCGCGCTCAGCCGACCAGACCCGCGCCAGCCGCGCTACATGAAGCGCGCCCCGGAGGTTGGATCGAACAGGTGCAGCCGCGCCGTATCGACCGCCAGGCTCACGCTCTCGCCCACTCGCACGCTGGCCGTCGCGGGCAGGCGCGCGACGGTGCTCTGCAGCTCGGCGCCAGCGGGCGCGGTCTGCCCGGCGATGCGCAGGTAGAGCAACTGCTCGCTGCCCAGGTGCTCCACAATCTCCACAACGCCCACGATGCTATCGCGGCGCTCGCCCTGAGCCAGCCGCAGATCCTCTGGGCGAATGCCGACCAGTGTGGCGCGGCCGTCGGCGGTGGCGTGCCGCGCCACGACATCGGCGGCTGGCCCTGTGGGCGTCAGCGTGGTCGCGCTGGCCCCCTCGCCGATCACCACGACGGGGCCACCCTCCGCGCGCATCAGCCGACCCGTGAAGAAGTTCATCGCAGGCGAGCCGATGAATCCGGCGACGAAGAGATTGGCGGGCGTGTCGTACAGCTCCTGCGGCGTTCCCAACTGCTGGATGACACCCGCGTTTAGCACGGCCACGCGGTCGCCCATCGTCATGGCCTCCACCTGATCGTGTGTGACGTAGACGAAGGTGGTCTGGGTCGCCTGATGCAGCCGACTGATCTCGGTGCGCGTCTGCGCCCGCAGCTTGGCGTCCAGATTGGAGAGCGGCTCATCCAGCAGGAAGACTTTCGGGGCGCGTACCAGCGCCCGCCCTAGCGCCACGCGCTGCCGCTGCCCACCAGAGAGCGCCCTGGGTCGGCGCGTCAGATAGTCGCGGATGCCCAGCATATCTGACGCCTTGTTCACGCGCTCCTCGATCTCCGCACGCGGGATGTCGCGCAGCTTCAGCGCGAACGCCATGTTGTCGAAGACGCTCATGTGCGGGTAGAGCGCGTAGTTCTGGAAGACCATGGCAATGTCGCGGTCTTTCGGCGCGACATCATTGACCTCGCGATCACCGATGTAGAGCTGGCCCTCGGTCACTTCCTCCAGACCAGCGATCATGCGCAGCGCGGTGCTCTTGCCGCAGCCCGATGGCCCCACCAGCACCAGGAACTCGTGGTCGCGAATCTCCAGATTCAGATCCCGGATGACCGGGGCGCCCTGGGTATACGATTTCGTGACATGCTCGAAGATGACTTCGGCCATACCGTCTCCCTCGCTCTGCGCATCAGTTGGCGCGCTGGGCGGCCACGAATCCGGCGTACCACCGACCGCTGTCTTTCACGATGCGTTTCTGGGTCGCGTAGTCAACGTAGACCATGCCAAAGCGCTTGCTGAACCCGCGATCCCACTCGTAGTTATCGAAGAGCGACCAGACGAAATACCCCGCGACTGGTGTCCCATGCGCTACCGCATCGCCGACTGCGTCCAGATGCTCGCGCAAGAAGGCGATGCGCTGCGGATCGCTCACCAGCCCGTTCCCGTTCCAGCGATCGTCGAACGCCGCGCCGTTCTCGGTGATGAGGATGGCGCGGGGATGGTAGTTGCGCATGGTGTCTTCCAGCACGAGGTTCAGCCCATGCGGAAAGACTTCCCAGCCCATCGTCGTGATGGTCGCGCCGGCGGGCGCCTCCATATATTCGTACTGCGCCAGCTCCTTGCCCTCGGCGCCATCTGGCGCCGCGCTGGGCGACGCTGGCGCGCGCACAATCCAGCGGTTGTAGTAGTTGACGCCCAGGAAGTCCAGCGGCGCGCTGATGGTCGCCATGTCGCCATCTTGCATGGGAGGCGGGGATGCGCCGAGATCGTCGAAGAGGCCGGGAGCATATTCACCGCGAAAGAGCGGGTCGAGGAACCAGCGGTTGTGGAAGCGGTGCGCCTGCTCCACTGCTCGGAGTGTCGCGCTGCGCGGGTCGCCTGCGAAGATGGGGAAGAGGTTCAGCGCGATGCCCACGCGCGCGTCCAGTGTCGAGGCGGCGCGGATGCGCTGGGCGGCCAGACCATGCGAGAGCAGCAGGTGATGCCCAACATCGACCGCGCCCTGCACATCGCCGCTGATCCCCGGCGCATGCACGCCGCTGACATAGCCCAGGTAGGCGGCGCACCACGGTTCGTTGTGCGTCAGCCACCACTGCACGCGATCCCCCAGGCGGCGGACGACCTGCTCTGCGTAGTCGGCGAAGGCATAGGCGGTATCACGGGAGCGCCAGCCGCCGCGCTCGTACAGCGCCAGTGGCAGATCCCAGTGGAACAGTGTCGCGACGGGCGTGATGCCATGCGCCAGCAGTTGATCCACCAGGCGATCATAGAACGCTATGCCTGCGGGATTCACTTTGCCCACGCCATCGGGCATGACGCGCGGCCACGCGATGGAGAAGCGATAGGCATTCAGGCCGAGGTCGGCCATCAGCTCCACATCTTGCTCCATGCGGTGATAATGATCGATCGCGACATCGCCCGTCTCGCCCTGGTGTGTCCGCCCGGGAGTCGCCGCGAAGTGATCCCAGATGCTGGGGCCGCGCCCATCTTCATGGGTCGCGCCCTCGATCTGATAGGCGGAGGTGGATGCCCCCCAGAGAAATCCAGCAGGAAAACGCATGGTTGTCACCTTACTCGTTCAAGAAATCGGCGCCACATCGTCGCCGTGTCGCGCGGCGCGCAGCGCTCCCCTGCGGCGCCAGAATGACATCTGGCCCCGTGGCGTTCGCAGCGCGCTCTCGCCCCATCAGCCGGTCACGCTGCCAAAGGCCAGCCCAGCGCGCCAGTAGCGCTGCAAGAACAGGAACATCACGATCAGCGGCAGCACGGCGATGAAGGAGCCGGTGACGATCTGGTTGTAGAGCAGCTCGTGGGCCGCCGGATCGAAGTTCCAGGTCGCCAGCCCCAGATTGACGGGGAAGAGGTTCGGGTCGCTCAGCACGATCAGCGGCAGGAAGAAGCTATTCCAGATCGCCACGAACTGAAAGAGGAAGATGGTGACCATGCCGGGTACCAGCAGCGGCGTCGCGATGCGCGTGAAGATGCGGAACTCGCCCGCGCCATCCACCCGCGCCGCATCGAGCAGATCATTGGGCACGGCGTCGGTGGCGAAGATGCGCGCCAGAAAGACGCCGATCGGGCTAAGCAGCGATGGCAGCAGCACCGCCCAATAGGTGTTGGCCAGATTGATCTTGCTGATGACCATGTAGAGCGGCAGCGCGAGCGTGGTCTGTGGCACGAGCACGGCGCCCAGCACCAGCCCGAAGATCAGGTTGCGCCCACGGAAGGCGAATTTGGCCAGCGCGTAACCGCTCAGCAGCGAGATCACCATGCTGAAGAACCCGCCAACACCCGCGTAGATGACCGAATTGAAGAGCCAGTGCGTGTAGGCGCCGCCATCGTACGTGAACGTGTCGGCCAGATTCTGCCAGAGGTTGAAGTGCGCGAACCACAGCCCGAACGAGGAGAACAGGTCGGTGTTACCCTTGGTCGCGGCGATGGCGAGCCAGTAGAGCGGCGTGAGACAGTAGATCGTCAGCGCGATCAGCGCGACATACCCGAAGGCGCTCTTCACGCCGAAGGGGCGTACCCCGATGGGCCGTGGCGCGCCAGCGCTCGACGATGCGCGCCGCATACGCTCAGTGAGCGGCAGGCTGGCCATCTTCAGACTCCTAGCCGGCCGCGCGTGAGGCGCAGGAAGCCGAATGAGAAGACGAACGTGACGACGCCGAGGATGACGGCGATGGCCCCGCCGTAGTTGAAGTCCGTGTTCACGACCGCGACGTTGTAGGCGAAGATGTTGGGCGTGTAGTGGGTCGTGATGGCCGAGCCGGTCAGGTTTTTCAGGATGATCGGCTCATTGAAGAGTTGCAGCGAGCCCACTATCGAGAAGAGCACGCCGAGGATGAGCGCGGGCACGATCAGCGGCAGCTTCAGCCGCAACGCGATGCCCGTTTCGGACAGCCCATCCAGCCTGCCAGACTCATAGATCTCTTGCGGGATGCTCTGTAGCGCCGAGTAGAAGATGATCATGTTGTACCCGGTGAACTCCCAGGTGGAGATGTTGGCGATCGACCAGAGGGTCGCTGTGGGGCCGAGAAAGACGGGCGCGGGTAGATGCAGCGCGATGAATGTTTGCACGATGGGGCTAGCCGTCGGGCTGTAGAAGAAGCCCCACATGATGGCGGCGATGACGATTGGCACCGCGTAGGGCACGAAGAACGCCAGACGGAAAAAGCGACGGAAGCGAATGACCGCCGAATCCATCAGCAGCGCCATCAGCAGCGCTACGAGCATCATCACGGGAATCTGGACAGCGCCGAAGAGCAGCACGCGCCAGAAGCCATCCCAGAACTGGGGATCTTTCAACACCGCGAGATAGTTTTCAGCGCCCGCCCAGATGATCTTCGGCGGCCCGAAGCCTAGACCACTGCGCTCTGTCTTATACAGGCTCTGCTGGAAGGCATAGACCAGCGGCGCCACGAAGAACGCGATGAAGAGGACGAGGAAAGGCAGCACGAACAGATACGGGATCAGCATGCGCGGCTGGAAGCGACGCCTCGCGAGGCGGGCAGGTTGCTTGGCCCTCCGCGCGCTGCTCGCCGGGGGCGATTCTACGACCGCTGGAGTCTCCATTGACAGCCTCCTCGCCCATGATGGTCGCTGCTGCGCAGGTCGCCTCAGCGGCGGGAGCATGGGGCAGTTGGATTGTATCGCCTGGCTCGCCGGGCTCCAGGCTCACCGCACGCTGAGCAGCTCGGACTGCGCTCGAATAGCAGCCAGAAGGTGGCGCGCCGAGGGGCAGGGCGTCCCTGCCCCTCGCGCGGTCAGGTCAGACTACGAGCCTTCGGCGTTGATGCCGTTGCCAGTCAGATCGCTCATGATCTGCCCCTGGAGACTGGTGAGGGCCGCGTTCAGCGTCGTGTGATTCGCTATGGCCGCGCCAAAGTCGTCGCCCTGCAGGTTCGTCACCGAGGTCAGGTCAGGCGGGAAGAACCAGCCAGACTGTACATCCTCCTTGACGAAAATCTGATCGACGACCTGATTGCCATAGTAGGCATTCGGGGCATTCACGGCCGTTGAGCGCGCTTGCAGATTCGCCGGATACCAGCCGATTTGCTGCACACCAATCTGCAGGCTCTGCGCGTTCGTGAGATACCACTGCGCGAACTCATTGGCTTCCGCCGGATGCTTCGTGCCGCTGATCACGGAGATGGCCGAGCCGCCCCACATGGCGGTCACGTTCGCGCCTGCCGTCCACTGTGGGATGGGCGCGACTGTCCAGTTGTTCGCCTGATCTTTGGCGTCGCCGGGGATCACACCCTGGCCCCACACTGCCGAGACCCACGAGGCAATCGTGCCATTGTTGAGTCCGGAAGCCCAGTCATTCGAGAAGTCGGCCACCGTCGAGACGAGGCCCTGATCGATCAGGTTCTGCCAGAAGGTCGCGACCTTCATGGAGGCGGGACTATTGATGCCGACCTTCCACGCCTGCTTGGCGGAGTCGATGGAGAACCACTGCGCGCCCGCCTGCCACTCTAGCCCCTGGAACCAGCCAGTGCTCTGGGGTGGGAACGCGGTGATGTAGTAGTTCGGGCCGAGCGCGTGAATCTTGACGGCGTCCGCCGCAAACTCCGCCCAGGTGGCTGGCGGATTGGCGATGCCAGCCTTCTGGAAGATGGCCTTGTTGTAGAAGAGCGCCATTGGCCCGGTATCCTGCGGATAGCCGTACTGCGCGCCGTTCTCGCCGGCCAGCGCCCACGCCGCCGAGTCAAACTGGCTCTTGGCGGAGTTCGCGCCATACTTGGAGATGTCGACCAGCGCGTTGTTGGCGACCATCGTCGGGATGTACTGATACTCGACCAGCGCCACGTCGGGCGCGTTTCCCGCGCGCACGGCGGCGAGAATCTTGGGGTAGTACTGGCCGAAACCGGACGGCTCGGTGTGATAGGTGACATGGATGTTCGGATGCGTCTGATTGAAGAGATCGACCTGCTTCTGGATCGGTGGGTTGAAGCTCCAGAACGTGAGATTGACGACCTGACCACTTCCACTGGTCGTTCCAGTGCTGCACGCGGTCAAGAGGGCGGTTAACCCCATGAGCATGACCATGATGAGCGATGCGCGTCTGTGCGAATACCGCACGGTAGACCTCCTGACGGTGGATGGACGGATCACGGCGTGGATCCGGTGTCGTACCTATGCGCCAGTGCTGGATGTCTGCATGTCGCGTGATCGTCTCGCCGCCCGCTCATGGTGAAGCGCCAGGGTCGAGCGTGGCGAGTGTGGGGATAAAAGGCGCGCGACAGGCTGCCGGATGATGCCGGCGCCGCTGTGTACGCCTCCTCTCATTGCATCTCTGTTTGCGCTACCGTTACCGATGTCGGAACCGATTACGGACAAGTATACGGATGACCTACTCTTGTGTCAAGCGTTTGTTTCCGTCAGCCTTCGATTGCGTCAGTTCGTGATGTCGTGCGACGCCGTCGGGGTGTCGTGAATCCAGGCTGGATGGGCGTCAGTCCGCAACAGGCTCAGCAGGCGCGACCGGCTTGACTGGCTTGCTCGGGCGGTGGCGTGGCGATGTCGTCAGGCGCAGTGGGCCGCTCGACTCGCGTACCACCAACTGGGTCGGCAGTTGCTGCTGGATGGTCTTCGCCGGGGCCGCGTGCGGGCGTGTGGATGACGCCTGCGTGACCTGATCGTACCAGCCGCCATCGAAGACACTCGGCGCCTGAGAGAGCGCCAACAGCGTTTCCGCCGCCTGCCTGCCCATCTCCTGGAAGGGCTGCCGCACGGTGGTGAGCGCCGGGCGCACGGGCGCCAGCGGGACGATATCGTCGAAGCCGATCACCGACAGCTCTTCCGGGACACGGATGCCATGGGCGTATGCGGCTTCGAGCACGCCATACGCCATCTGGTCGTTGGCGGCGAAGATGGCGGTGGGGCGATCCGCCAGGCTCAGCAGGCGCTCCGCTGCGGCATAGCCCCCCGGCGTGGTGAAGTCGCCCGGCGTGATGAGTGTGGCGTCCAGCGCGATGCCCGCCTCTTCAAGCGCCTGCCGATAGCCCAGCGCGCGGTCGTAAGAGCACTGGTAGAGCGCTGGCCCCTGGATGTGCGCGATGCGGCGGTGGCCCCGCGCGATGAGGTGTAGCGCCGCCTCATACGCGCCGATGCGGTTGTCTGGCCCGACCCAGGGAAGCTGACCGGGGAGGCTCTGGTCATCCAGCACGACGACCGGGAATCCCTGCTGGTACACCTGCAAGAGGTGACTGGACGCCTCGCGGTCCATGACATCGGGCGACGACTCGACGCGCGCAATGCCATCGGGATAGATCGCAATCAGCCCATCGATCAGCCCGGTCGCGAGGATGCGGTCGATCAGCGCGCTGCGGTCGGTGCGGTGGCTCAGGCTGTAGAGCACCAGCTCATACGTCGTCTGCTCGATGACCTCCGCGATTCCCTGCAGGATGTACGGCATCAGCGGCCAGGTGAGCGACGGCACGAAGGCGCCGAGCAGGTGCGACTTGCCCCCCGCGAGGCGCGAGGCAGTGACGCTGGGGATATAGCGATGTTCGTTGATGATGCGCATGATGCGCTCGCGCGTCTCGGGATCCACATCAGGCTTGTGGTTGAGCGTGCGGGAGACGGTGGTGGTCGATACGCCCGCCAGCCGAGCGATGTCGCGAATGGTGAGCTTCTCCGCCATACGATGCGCCTCTTCTCCTCACTGCCCCGGGTCTTGCCATACACGATCATGCTGCTCGCCAATGCGGGGCCGCGCGTTGCGCGGCTTCCGGTTGCGGTTACGGTACCGTATTCAACCATGATAAGGCGCGCATACAACGCTGTCAAGGAAGGTCACGCGGTGTGGACGCGCTCGCTGGAGCCGCTCGTCTGCGCGCTATCCCCGCGTATACTACGAGAGAGCCGCGTCCCGTAGCGCGCGCCGCGAGTGTAGCGAGGGTAGCGAAAAGGGGTTGTCGCATGCCAGAACTCATTTCCACCACGGTCGTCGGCAGCTATCCCCAGCCCGATTGGCTGGTGGATCGCGAGAACTTGCGCAGCCGCCTGCCGCCACGGGTGCGCGTGCGCGAGCTATGGCGCGTGCCGGAGCCGTATCTGGAGCAGGCGCAGGATGACGCCACGCTGGTCGCCATCCGCGAAATGGAGCGGGCGGGCGTCGACATCATCTCGGATGGCGAGATTCGCCGCGAGAGCTACTCCAATCGCTTCGCGACAGCGCTGGAGGGCATGGATCTCGACAATCCCGGTACCGCCATCGACCGCACGGGGCATCCGAACCCTGTGCCACGCGTGGTCGGCCCGGTGCGCCGCGCCCGACCCGTGGAGAAGCGCGATCTGGAGTTCCTGCGCCGCAACACCGACCACCGCATCAAGATCACCGTTCCTGGCCCCTTCACCGTTTCCCAGCAGGCGCAGAACGACTACTATCCGGATGACCGCGCGCTGGCGCTCGACCTGGCCACCGCCATCAATGAGGAGATCAGAGATCTCTTCGCGGCGGGCGCCGATGTCGTGCAGATCGACGAACCATACTTGCAGGCGCGGCCCGAGAAAGCGCGCGCCTTCGGGGTCGAGGTCATCAACCGCGCGCTCGCTGGCGTGCAGGGGACGACCGCACTACATATGTGCTTCGGCTATGCCGCCATAGTCCACAATCGCGCCGGGGAATACGCCTTCCTGCCGGAGCTAAACGACTGCATCGCCCAGCAGATCTCCATTGAAGCGGCCCAGCCCAATCTCGACCTCGCGACGCTGCAATCGCTGCCCAGCAAGACCATCATGCTGGGCGTGCTGAACCTGGGAACCAACGAGGTGGAGACCGCCGAGCAGGTGGCCGGGCGCATCCGCGCGGCGCTGCGCTACATCGAGCCGCAGCGCCTGATCGTCGCGCCCGACTGCGGGATGAAATATCTCCCGCGCGAGGTCGCCTTCGGCAAGCTCCAGGCGATGGCGCAGGGCGCGGCCATCGTGCGCGAGGAGCTGGGCGGGTAGCGCCCCCACCCCCAGCCCCTCCCCCGCTGCGACGGGAGAGGGGAGGCAGAATATGTGAGCGATGGAGAGGGTGACTTCCACCTCCAGCGGGCGCGGCGAGAAATTGAGGAGCAGCCCGCAATGGGCGTGTGGACAGGCCGAGGCGCTAACCCTGCAGGAGGATCATGCAGGTCATGGAGACACTGGATACCACGTGGAGGTCGGCGCTCTGGCAGCAGTTCGGCGCGGCCATCGATATGCTGGATACTGCCCTGGTAGCCTGCCCCGCCTCCCTGTGGCGAGAGCGCCTGTGGAGCAGCCCACCGCCAGAGGAGTTTCCGCCAGCATTCGCGGAGTTCTGGTATGTCAGCTTTCACACGCTGGTCTGGCTGGACCTCTATCTCTCAGGAGTCCCAGAGGAAGACTTTGCTCCCCCGGCTCCGTTTGCTCAGGGTGTGCTCGATTCCGCCGAGGCAGCGCCCGAACGGCCCTATACCAGGGAGGAGTTGCGCGCCTACCTCGTGTCCGTGCGCCAGAAGTGCCACGACACGCTGGCCGCGCTGACGGACGAGCAGGCGCGCCGACCTGTTGAGTATCCCTGGTCAGAAGGGCAGCCAGTTAGCTTTTTGGAGCTGCAAGTCTACACGATGCGCCACGTCCAGGAGCATGCCGCCCAGCTGCGCCTCTTTCTCGGCCAACATGGCGTCCCGGACGCAGACCTCGAATCGGTCGCGCGAGCGAGACGTGATGTGTGACGGAAGGCGTCTGGCTCACAGCATCGAGCAGACTGCCTGGCATATCCGTGCCTCACCCCTGGCTGCGTTTCCCCTCGCCTGTGAGAGAAGTGGCCCGGGATGAGGTCGTATCACGTCGTGATGTCGGGGTAGGGCAGCGACCAGTGTTGCAGCTTGCGCCCGTACTCGCGCTGGAAGGCCAGCGGCTCTGCGTAGTCGCGCTCGAACATGGCGATGAAAAGCGTCAGCGTCAGGAAGGGATGCGCGCCCAGCTCGAAGAGCTTGACATAGTCGTGGGTCGCCAGCGCCTCACGCTCGTCGTCGGCGAATTTCAGCCAGGCGCCATGCTCCTCCGTCGGCAGATTCAGGATGACATTGGCGCGCTCGTCCTCCCACCATGCCACGGTACCGCGCGGATCGGCGCGATAGCGCTCGACCAGTTCCGGATCGCGGTCGATGGAGAAGATGAACTTGTTGAGAAGGTACTTGCTCATGCGTCCACCCCGTTCGGATACCAGGTGAAGTACGCCTCCATCGTGTGGAAGAGGTCGAGCGTGTCGGCGTAGTCGGCCTTCACGCCGCCTGCCGCGCCCATCATCAGCATGAAGTCGAGGAAGCCGTGGGTGGCGTTGCCCGGCTCCCACAGGCTATCGAGCGAGACGCCCGCCAGCGCCCCCGCGATGTCGCCATTGCCGATCCACTCGACGGCGCGCTTGTCGAACTCGGGGTCGGGGCCATGCGGGCCAAACTGGCGCGGCCCACCCAGCTCCAGCGAGAGGTGCCCGGTGCCGATGATGGCCACACGCGCATCGCTGGGCCACTTGATGACCAGATCGCGCAGCAGGCGGCCAAGCGCCACATAGCGCTGCGGCTGGGGCAGCGGCGGCGCGAAGATGTTCGTATAGACCGGCACGATGGGTAGGTCGGCCTGCGGGCGCGTCGTGATGATGGGGCAGGTGATGCTGTGATCGACGTGCAGTTCATTGCTGAAGGCCAGATCGAAACCGGCGTCCAGCCCCTGACGCAGCAGGTATGCCGACAGCTCCTCATGCCCCTTCAGCCGCATGCGTGGCAGGCCGAACTCGCGCTCCTCGTTGTAGTAGTTTCCGTCGTAGAACGGCGCTTTGCCGATCAGGAATTGTGGCATGTTGTCGTACCAGAGCTGGTGGAAGTGATCCGAGCCGACCATCACCAGCACATCGGGGCGCGCACGGGTCAGCGTCTCGCGGTAGGCTGTCACCTTGCGCACCCACTCATCCGCGAAGTCGGGCCTGTCCTCTGGCGGGGCCGTGCTGGCGCGGTGGAAGAATGGATGATGGGTGGTCGCGAGGACGGCAACCAGGTTAGCCATGATTCCCTCCCTTGGGCGCGCCGCCTGCGATGCGCGCAGGCGTTCGGCGCGCTCGATCACTGCTCGGCGGCGGCGTCGGTCTCGGTAACTGGTCGGTAGACTGCGTTACGATCAACAGCATAATAGATGTCGGGCGCGATGGGTCGCCGCAATTCCTCGGCGAGATGGCCCAGCAGACCCGCCGTGCGCGCCAGCAGCGCCACACCGCGCAGCAGTTCAGGCGGCAGGCCGAGATCGGCCAGCGCAGCGCCGCACACGCCCGCGCCATTCAGCGGCAACCGCCTGCCCAGTATCTCTGCATGCGTGCGCCCGATGGCCTCGAAGAGCCGCAGGTGCGGCCCACGCAGCCCCTCCTGCTCGGCGATGGCGATGATGACCGCTGTGCGCGGGTCGTCTTTCTTGTGCACCGGATGCCCCAGGCCGGGAACATAGCGGCCAGCGGCGCGCTCGGAGGCCACCGCTGTGCGGGCCAGCGCGTCCCACTCCTCGTCGGTGGTCGGCAGGGCGCCTTTGACGCTGGCCAGCGTTTTCGCCAGAAAGCGCCCCGTATCTTCGGTGACGCCCAGGTAGCGTGAGCCGCCGCCGAGCAGTCCCGCCGCCATCGCCCCCTGGAGCGCATCGGGCGCGCTGTACAGCGTCAGGCGGGCCGCGATGGCCGTAGGAGTGAAGCCGTGGTCGGCCAGCGCGACCAGCACAGCCTCGAAGACTCTCGTCTGCTGTGGCGTGGGGCGCTGCTGTGTCGCCAGCCAGAGGGCCAGCTCGCCGAAGCCTACCTTGCCGAGCAGGTCATTGGCGAGATCGTGACCGAGCAGATAGATGCGGTCGGCGTCCGAGGTTCCGATGCCAGTGGGGTACTGCGGCGACTGCTGTTGATCTCCCATGATCCACTCCCTTCGGATGCACGCCTGGCGGCTCAATCCTGCCCCGCAGGCCCGTCGCCCGCTGGACGGCTGAGCCATGCGCGGATGGCGTCGTTATCCTGGCCGAGAGCGGGCGGCGGCAGCTCATAGCGCGGCGGTGTTTTGGAGAACGTGATGGGGTTGCGAATCATGGGGATGGCGGCATCGCCAGCGCCCACCTCCACGACCGGATCGAGGCCCATCTCGCGCGCAAACGCGACCCCGCCCGCAATGTCGTTGATCGGCCCGCATGAGACGCCCGCCGCGCTCAGCAGATGGAACCACTCGTCGGCGGACTTCGTGCGCAGGCGCTCCACCAGCAGCGGACGCAGCGCCTCGCGGTTGCGTGTGCGGTCGTCGTTGTTGGTGAAGCGCGGGTCGTCCAGCAGCTCAGTGAGGCCGAGGACGCCGCACAGCGCGCGGAACTGCCCGTTATTCCCGGCGATGACGATCAGATCCTTGTCGGCGGTGGGCAGCGGCTCATAGGGAAACAGGCTGGGATGCGCGTTGCCCATGCGCGTCGGGATGACGCCACCCGCCACATACGCCGACGTGTGGTTCACCAGCCCGGAGAGCGCCGACGCCATCAGGCTCAGCTCGACATGCTGGCCCTCGCCCGTGCGGTCGCGGTGATGCAGCGCCGCCAGGATGCCAATGGCGGCGTGCAACCCGGACATCACATCGAAGACCGAGATGCCCGCGCGATAGCCAGGGCCATCGGCGTCGCCGGTGAGGCTCATCAGCCCCGACATGGCCTGCACGACCAGGTCATAGCCAGGCAGCGCGGCGCCCTCGGCTGTCCCGAAGCCGCTGATGGAGGCATAGATGACGCGGGGATTGCGCTGGCTGGTCGTCTCATAGTCCAGCCCGAAGCGCTTCAGTCCGCCGGGCTTGAAGTTCTCGATCAGCACATCGGCGCGTGTGGCCAGCTCCTGCGCCAGCCGCAGATCGTCAGCGCCTTTGAAGTCGAGTGTTACCGAGCGTTTGTTGCGGTTGATGGCCAGATAGTAGGTCGCCACGCCATCGCGGATGGGCGGCGCCCAGGTGCGCGTATCGTCGCCGGTGGGGCTTTCGACCTTGATGACGGTCGCGCCGAGATCACCTAGCAGCATGGAGCAGTATGGGCCAGCGAGCACCCGCGAAAAGTCGGCGATCAGCAGGCCATCCAGCGGGCCTGGTCGTCGTTCCGTCAGTGTGTCGCCCTGCTGTGACATCCGGCTTCACCCTCCGTAGCGCTCGCCTGCCAGCGATCCGCCAGCGAGCGTAAGCGGCTGTCCGCAGAACGGACAGTTGTCCGCTGTTCATGGTAGATGAGGCTGTGAGGCCGTGTCAAGGCGCGAAATGGTTGATGGAGCCTGTGGAGAGTCGCGGCCATGAATGGCTGACGCACGGTGCGGAGGGGCATAAATGCCCTCCAGGGCGTCGCCGCAGGCAGGCGCCTCTGCGGCTTTCAAGCCCTCGTTGCGTGCTCCGGCCTTTCAAGGCCAAGAGCGCCACGCCTACCACCTACGCGCCAGCGCCGAGCGTGACCTCCGGGCGGCTGCGACGCAGTGTCCAGTCGTCGCTGATGGCGTCGGCGGTCTGCAGGAGTAGTGGTAGATAAGTCTCGGTGAGGGTGGCGACGCTCGTCTCAGCGGCCAGGACGCAGATGTTGAGCGCGGCGACCACATGGGTTGCGCTGTCGCGTACGGGCGCTGCGATGGAGCGGATGCCCGGCGCCAGCTCCTCATCGGTCAGCGCCCAGCCACGCACGCGCGCCTCGTGCAGCGCGCGGTCGCGCTCCTGCGCAGCGGGATTCCAGCGCGGAGTGACGCCTGAGCGGCTCGGCTCGGCCAGCGTGCGGGTCAACTCGTCGGGGGTGAGCGCGGCCAGCAGGACTTTCCCCAGGGAGGTCTGGAGCGCCGGGAAGCGCGTTCCAATCGCTACCGCGAAGGTGACCACCTTGGGAACGGCGACCCGCGCAACGTAGACGATGTCAGCGCCGTCGAGCTGGGCGAGCGACGATGACTCGCCTGTGCGCGCGACGAGGCGCTCCATGTGCGGGCGCGCGATCTCCCAGATGCTCGACGACCCGATGTAGGCCATGCCCAGCTCCAGCACACGCGGAGTCAGCGCGAAGAGACCGTCGGCGGAGCGCACATAGCCCAGCTCTTCGAGCGTGAGCAAGATGCGTCGCGCGGTCGGGCGGGCCAGCCCAGCGGCGGCGGCCACCTCGCTGAGGCTCATCGTTGGCCGACCTGGCTCGAAAGCGCGAATGACATCCAGGCCGCGCGCCAGCGCTTCGATGAAGTCCGGCCCCATCTGTTCGCGCATCGTGTCTCCCCCGGGCTGGTGGGCATTGGTCGCGGCGCCGATCCCCACCAGATGTGTAGAGACGCCCCGCCACGCTTTGCTGGTAGCGTATCACACCAGTACGTGGAATGGGCTATGCGGGATGGGCGCTGAACGTCAAGGAAGCGCGCGGGCGGCAGCAGCCAGCCTCAGCATAACATAACCACTTGACAGTGGCCGCGCCATCAAGGTAGCATTGCCAGCGGACGAGTGTCCGTACAGCGGACACCGTGGTTTCTCGATTCGATGTGATTGGGCTACACCGCTTCTAGGACGCTGGCGCCGTGGCCACGCGACCATCGGCCCAGGCAGGCGACGACTGGCGCTGATTGGCGCCACGCGGCGTCTCGTGCGTCCTATGGGCCAGAACACCAAGAGGTGAGCGCCATGAGTCAGAACCGCGCGCCGACCGCCGACGACTTCACACCTGGCCGCCCTGTCGTCTTCCGCAATGCGACCGTCTTGACCATCGACCCCTCGCTCGGCGTGATCACCGAGGGCGACGTCCTCGTCGTCGACAAGCGCATCGCGGCGGTTGGCAAGGGCCTCACCGCGCCGGAGAACGCCGTCGAGATCGACGCCTCTGGGGGCATCCTGATGCCCGGCATGATCGACACGCATCGCCACATGTGGCAGACGGCGCTGCGTGGTTTCGGCGCCGACTGGACGCTGACCAATTACTTCATGTACTACTACATCAACTGGGGCAAGATCTTCCGCCCGGAAGACATCTACGCGGGCAATCTGCTCTCCGCCGTCGAGGCGGTCGATGCGGGCGTCACGACGGCGGTGGACTGGTCGCACGGCCTTCAGACCACGCAGCACGCCGAGGCGGCGGTGGACGCGCTGGAGGAGATCCCTGGTCGGCATGTGCTGGCCTATGGCAACCTGCTCGGCGCGCCGTGGGTCTGGAGCAAGACGCCTGAGTTCGCCGACTTCATCAAGCGGCGCATCGCTGGACGCGGCGACATGCTGCGCATGCAGATGGCCTTCGATGTCACGGGTGATCCGGCCTTCCCGGAGCGCGGCGCCTTCGAGTCGGCCCGCGAGTTCGGGCTATCCGTGACGACGCATACCGGCGTGTGGGGCGCCACCAATGATGTCGGCGTCCAGCAGATGACTGACGCCGGATTCATGAATCCCTCCACCATCTGCGTGCACGCCACCACCCTCTCGGACGACTCCTATCAGCGCATTGCCGCGTCGGGCGCCTCCATCTCCGTTTCCAGCGAGAGTGAAGCGAGCGCGGGCCAGGGCTATTCGCCGACGTGGCATGTGCGCAAGTTTGGCATCCCCGTCTCGCTCTCGATGGATACCAGCGTGTGGTGGAGCGCCGACCTCTTCTCCTCTATGCGGGCGACGCTCAACGCCGACCGTGCGCGCACACATCTGGAGGCGCACAAGACCAACGAAACGGTCGTCAATAACTACCTGCGCGCTGAGCAGGTCGTCACCTGGGCGACGATGGGCGGTGCGAAGGCGTTGGGCATGGACAGCATCGTCGGAAGCATCACGCCGGGCAAGCAGGCTGACCTCGTGCTCATCAAGAACGATGCCTCTCCGGCGATGTACCCGATCATCCACCCCTATGGCCATGTCGTCTTCCAGGCCTGTCGCGGCGACGTGCATACCGTGATGGTAGATGGCCGCGTCCTCAAGTACGACCACCGCCTGAAGGACATCAGCCTGAACCGGGCCAAGCATGCGGTCGCCGGGACGGTGGAGTATGCGCGCTCGCAGATGGGCGAGAGCGCCTGGAACGAGGTGATGAATCCGGAGCAGTCAAACGAGGAGCTGCTCGACAACCCGTACACCTACACCGAGCGCGCGACGGCCAAGCCAGATGGCAGCGCGCAGCAGGACTGATCGCCGCCAGCCGTGCCGCGTCAGCAGGAGGATGCGATGACGAGCGTCGATATGCCCGCCGCCGTGTTGACGCAGCATGGCGCGCCGCCAGTGTTCCAGCGGCGTCCCAGCCCCAGCCGAGGCGCTGGCCAGGCGCTGATTCGCGTGACGGCGGCGCCCATCAGCCCGCTCGATCTGCTCTGCGCATCGGGCCGCTCCTATTTTGGGGCGCCGCAACTGCCCTATGTTCCAGGGACGCAGGGCGTCGGCGTCGTGATGGAGGCTGACACGCTGCGGCCAGGCCAGCGCGTCTGGTTCTCGTGCGATGCGGGGATGAAGCCCGGCGACGGCAGCATGGCGGCCTACTGTGTCATCGAGGAGCCCGCTGCGCTGCCCCTCCCTGATGACGTGCCAGACGATCTGGTCGCCGCGCTGGGCCTCTCCGCCATCGCCGCGTGGATGGCGCTGACGTGGCGCGGGCGGCTGCAGCCGGGCGAGCAGGTGCTGGCGCTGGGCGCAAGCGGCGCGGTGGGCCAGGTGACGGTACAGGCCGCCAAAATCCTGGGAGCCGGGCGCGTCATCGCCGCCTCGCGCGATCAGGCGGGGCTAGCGCGCGCGCTGACCCGTGGCGCCGACGCGACTGTCGATCTGAACGGCGACGATGTGGACGACCTCGCTCGCCGCATCGCCGCCGCGTGCGAGGGGCCGCTGCATCTGGTGATCGACCCGGTCTGGGGGCTGCCAGCGGAGGCGGCGGTGCGGGCGCTGGGCGTCGAGGGGCGGCTGGTCAACATCGGGTCGGCGTCGGGGCCGACCGCGCGCTTCGAGTCGGCGACAGTGCGTAGTCGCCTGCACAACATCCTCGGCTACACCAACAACGCGCTCTCACCGCAGCAAAAGGCCGAGGCGCTGCACACGATTCTGGAGCACGCCGCCGCTGGCCGCTGCATTGTTGATCGCGAGACGATCCCGCTGGCCCGCGCGGGCGAGGCGTGGGAGTTGCAAGCCGCCATCGCCCGCCGCAAACTGATCCTGACGCCGTAGCG